>NZ_JAMXKG010000022.1:0-40829 GCF_024494405.1 Fictibacillus sp. WQ 8-8 | reverse complement strand
TTAGATGTTATAGGTTCCTTTGACCCTGGCGGATTTGCAACTGGAGCTATTACTTTGATTTATTCTACTTTATTTTTTATCAACGGAATCATAATAATTCTTATAGGCATTACAACAAACAGTGCAACAAAGGCTTAAATGAAAGAATACAATCTTCAGCAATCGGGTGCATTTCTGTAATAAGAAATGTGCCTTTTTATATGAAGCGGGCCAGATTGTGGAGTAAAGGAGGAAGTTTAATGGTCATTCTTGAATTTAAAGCGAGTATGGGCATTCACGTCATTGTACAAGAAGATCTTTCACATCCAAAATTTCATTAACGCAAAATTTTTTTTAGATTTGGGCTTCCTGAACAATTTGACCGATGAATTTTGCAATCGAATATCGTCTAAATAAATGAGAATAAAAAAACAATAATCGAGTGAGGTCATTCAAAATAGAAACTATTAAGGAGAACGAATATGAGAAAAGTAGTTGTATCTGTGTTTGTATCCCTAGATGGCGTCATGGAGAATCCGCAGTGGACGGTCCAATTCCGTAGTGAGGAAACAAAGCAATTCAAGTTGGATGAACTGAAAGCAAGCGACGCTCTTCTGCTTGGACGCGAAACGTATGTTAATTTTGCAGCTGCTTGGCCTAATTTGATTGAGCAAGAAGGGGAATATGGCCAGATGATGAACGATTACCCCAAGCACGTGATTTCAACAACCCTGGAAAAAATGGAATGGAACAATTCATCCCTGATCAAGGGCGATATCACGGAGGAAATATCCAAGCTGAAGCAGCAGCCTGGTAAGGATATCTTGGTATTTGGCAGCTGCACGCTCATTCAAACGCTAATGAAGCTTGACCTCCTCGACGTATATCGGCTCATGGTTTTCCCAGTTGTGCTTGGAAACGGAAAACGTCTCTTTGGAGAAGGGATCGATAAGAAGGTGCTGAAACTGGCGGAAACAAAGACATTCGGTTCAGGAGTCGTTGTTCTCACTTATCTTCCAGAAAGATAATATTGATCAGGAAATCAACATCTATGTGGCTAAATCATATAAGTAAGATCCTTTCGGGTTCCCTTGTACTAAACTTTTCCTCCGGATACCGCCTGCTTCGTCGAGTCCTGGCTGTTCACGTCAAACCATACGTAACTTTTAATCTAAATATGAATGAAAGATTACCACTGGGAGCCGAGCAATTGGCATGATTAAAAGAACATAGACAAATCACATTTTGCTGAGGTAGAGGATCAATAAATTTATTTTCTTAATGACCAAATTGGGATTAGTGAATTACATATGTTACTCCGCAATCGGGTGCATTTCTGTAATAAGAAATGTGCCCTTTTTTTATGAAAAAGACCAGATTATGGAACAAGAGAAGGGATTTTCCATTAGAACTCGAATCTTAAAAAGGGCTGTTATATGGGCTTGAGGACATTGATTTATTCAATAGAATTGCAGTAAAAGGTAATATTCTTTTCTTTATTTAAGAATTATAAAATGGGTATAATTCAGATTTAATATTTTCTGAAAGGGTGTGTGTAGTATTTTATCAACTAATGTATTTTATTTTCAATCTAAGAATGGAAAAACAGTAACTGTTAGAGAAGCTAGAGAACAGGATGCAGAAAGAATGCTAAATTCTGCTTCAGAAGCTTTAATAAACGCACCATACATGCTAAGTACGGTTGAGGATATTAAAAAGATGAGTGTTGTTGCTATTCAAAAAACGTTAAAAGCTTACCATGAAAATACAAATTATGTACAGTTTATTGCTGAAGTTGATGGTAAGTTAGTCGGTAAAATAGATTTTAAGAACGGAAACAATGAAAAAATTAGTCATCAAGGGGCTTTTGCAATGACCATACTACCTGAATATCGAAATTATGGTATTGGAAGAGCTCTTCTAGAAACGTTAATCAATTGGGCTAAAAATAACAGTAAGATTGAAAAAGTTTGTCTTGAGGTAATGGGAGATAATTTAGGTGCAATCCAGTTATATAAAAATCTAGGCTTTTTTGAAGAGGGTAGAAAAGCAAAGGGTGTAAAATTGGATGACGGCTATCAAGATTTAATATTAATGGCTTTATTCGTTTGAATTTGAACAGTATTCAACAAAACCAGCTAATAGAAGCTCATGTGTTATTTCAGAAAAGGGCGCGATAGCAGCATAAGGTGATCGCTATCCCCTTACTCAACAAACGTGCAGGATTGTGGAAGAAGATAAATTAAATTCGCTTTTGTGGAACCTACTTTTTTAGGCAAATAATGTCGGACTAAACTTTTCCAGTTATTTTAAAATTGATATCGAAAGGGGGATTATATGGACTGGCTTGTTAGAATGAATAATGTTTTAGATTACATAGAGGATAGTTTGGAGCAGGACATAGATTACAAACAATTAGCAAAGATAGCTTACTGTTCGGAGTTTCACTTTTCTAGAATGTTTGCATCTATAACAGGAGTTTCACTGTCAGAGTATATTAGGCGTAGGAGATTGACACTTGCTGCATTCGAATTGCAAAAAAGTGATATTCGAATTTTAGAAATTGCGAATAAGTATGGTTACGAATCTGCTGATTCATTTTCCCGTGCTTTTCAAAAAACCCACGGAATAAAACCATCTGAATGTCGTAATCAGGGGATACAATTGAAATCCTTTTTTTGGAATTTCTATCTTGACTCGTTTTAAAATTAAACTATTTGTGGTCTGGACTACTAGTTTAGCACAGTTTATAAACTTTCTATGTGTTCATGACACTTGCACTTTCATCGATTTGTTTATATGTATATTCGTGAGGTTTGGATGGAATCTTAACCTTCTCTTAACTGAGCTTGTTTTATCATGAGACTAACAGAATGAGGGGAGAGATGATATTGAAAATATTAGTAGTCGAGGATGATTTGTCAATACAGCGATCAATCAACATGGGCTTACGAAAATTCGGCTACGCAGTTGATTCGGCATCAGATGGCGAGGAAGCGTTACAAATGGTCGAAATCTATGAATATGATGCGGTCGTACTGGACTTGAATCTGCCTAAAATTGATGGAATCGAAGTCTTACGAGAGATTCGGAATGATAATCCCGACATCAAGGTTCTGATTTTATCGGCTCGTTTCGAGATTGAGGATAAAATTTTTGGTCTTGACACTGGGGCGAATGATTATATGGTGAAACCCTTTCACTTTCGGGAATTGGAGGCCAGACTTCGCGCTCTGCTCCGTCGGAGATTCATCCAGACAGATACGAGGCTGTCATATGGAGAGATTCTAATTGATACAGCGTTAAAGGCTGTTTACATTAAGGACAATCCAATGGAATTAACGAAAAAAGAGTACGGCATTTTGGAGTATTTGATTCTCAATAAAGATAAAATCGTCAGCACAGAGGAGATCATGGAGCATTTATGGGATAACAGCTTCGATGGGTTCTCGAACTCTCTCAAGGTTCATATCAATTCGCTTAAAAAGAAGTTGGCCGTTTTTTTAGGAGATCAAGAGGTGATCAAAAACAAAAGAGGATTTGGATACTATATTGCAGAGGTACCGTTTGATGCGAATTAGTTCACTTTCACTCCGTCTTCGTCTGACCTTATTAATGGCGCTAATACTTTCAGTCGGATGTATCTCACTTATGGTAGCTTCCATTTATGCCGCTCGTGTTATTTATGTTCAACCGCAGCTTGTTCCTAAAGTTGATGCTATTGATGGAACGAAGAAAGGATCACTGCCCGTGCCACCCGTGCCACCTGTACCGCCTATGCCATCTGTGTCGCCTGCACCCGTCTTGATTGAACAGCAGATTGACTTTGCCTCTGCTGGTTTCCTGTGCGCGATCTTGATCATCGCAAGTGGAACTGGCATCACCTACATGGTAACAGGAAGAGCGTTGCAGCCTGTCACAGACTTAAGCAAGGAGATCGAAGAGATCGACGAAAATAATCTGTATAGACAAGTTCAAGTTCCCCCACCCAAGGACGAGGTCGCGAGTCTGTCCGTGTCCTTTAATCGGATGATCCATAAATTGGAAAAATCATTCTTGGCCTATAAACATTTTTCAGCCAATGCCGCCCACGAACTCAAAACACCACTTGCTGCGATGCTAGCTAGGATTGAGGTGGTACAACTAAGTGACCCTCCTATACTTGAAGAATATACGGAAGCTCTGGAAGATATGAGAAGCAATGTGGAGCGCCTTAATTCCATCGTTAACGATTTGCTCCAAATGAATTCGAATATGAATGGGTTCAGACGTGTAATATTCGGAGCCAATGAACTATTTGAGACGATTATAAGCGAGTTTTTCTTAGAGATTCAACGTAAACATATTCATATCGAGGTTCACCTTGAAGATGTAATGCTGTATGGTGAGAAAAATCTGTTGCACCAGGCTTTCTCCAACATTCTTCACAATGCGATCAAATATAACAAGGAGAATGGTAGCATCCGAATCACTGCTGTTCACCATTCAGATACAACGTGTATTACCTTTGCCGATACAGGTATTGGGATCCCAGAGGATCAAATAGACAAGATCTTCGATCCATTTTACTGTGTGGACAAGTCCCGTTCAAGAGAACTTGGGGGCAACGGATTAGGTCTGTCCATCGTGAAGGCAGTCATCGATAAGCATGACGGCTCAATACAAGTTCAGAGCGAAGCAGGTGTTGCTACCACATTCGTGATTCAACTACCTAACTCTCAAAGCATTCTTTGAAAGTGGTTTGCGCTCTTTCCGTGGGTTGTCTACTTAACCAAGATTTAACCTTGTCTCCTTTATAGTATTGGAATATCCATACTAAGGGAGGGCGAAATATGCCGAGAATTATTTCCGTTATTCTAGTGTTTATCGTACTTGTGACAGGAATTGGATTAGGAGCCCAGCTTTTTCTGCCACCAACACCGCCTGACAAATCCGATGCCCATTATCCAGCATATGAGCGGATGATGGCTAACTTAAAGGCAATGACCGTTACAGCACATCCGTCAGGGTCAAAGGAGCTTGAATCAGTACGAGCCCATTTATTGGAGCAAATTCGTATGATGGGCTTGAAAGCAACGATTGACAAAGTAACCTACACAGTTGATGATGTGAAGGCTGACCAATTTGAGCGCAAGGGACGGCCGGATTTCGAGAATATGCGAACTATTAACGGCATTTCTCCAGAGGAGGCTATCAAGAATACCATTCGTGCAAAGGCCCATTATGACAAGAATGATAAAGTGGTCTTGCAAAATATACTGGTGAAGCTGGACGCTCCTGGAACGGATCGTGGCATCCTGCTATCGGCCCATTATGACTCCGAACCGGAAACTCCAGGCGCAGCGGACGATATGATGTCCGTAGTCGCCTTGCTGGAAGCTATGCGTAAGCAGGCGGGAAACTCGAATCTGAAATCTGACCTTTATTTTCTGTTTACTGATGGAGAAGAGTTAGGGACGTTGGGAGCGAAGTCATTCGTTCGATCACACCCGGAGTTACAAAATAAAATCGATCTAGTAGTCAACTTTGAAGCCCGAGGTAACCGAGGGCCGCTGCTGATGTTTGAAACTTCCGATGATAACCTGGATGCTGTAAACTACCTTCAATCTGCAAGCTCACGCCCGTTGTCTTTCTCGTTTCTGACTGCATTGTTCCACCGGATGCCAAATGATACAGACTTAACCCGTTTTTTGCAGGCAGGCTACTCAGGTCTGAATTTTGCAGCAGCGGAGGGAGTTGAACATTATGGAAGAGAGACGGATACGTTTGCAAATTTAGATCGTGGAACAGCATACCATTATCTATTAACAACTTTGGAAGTAGCAGATCATGCTGCACAAGTACCATTTGAAGAAGGAGGAAATCAGGATAGCCTTTTCTTCCCTTTGTCGCCTAGTTATTTGCTGATCATGAGTAGTTTCACTTCTTATATCTTGTCGCTAGTCGTTGTTGTATTGACCATATGGTGGATGATCTTGCAGATTCGAAAAGGTAACTTTCGAATTCGTACAATCATGACAGGAACAGGCTGGCTGCTTGGAGCGATGATTGGGGCGGCATTATTGAGCTGGGGAATCGTAGCTGGAGTAACACAAGTGATGAATTTAGGTGAGTCCACGAACAATGACAAGGTATTTTTTAGTATCTTTTTCCTTATGAGCATATGTACTTTAATCGCTGGAATTATCCGAGCTCGTAAGTTGTCACTACGGGAAGCGCTTGCTGTTTTCATGCCTCTTCACTTGCTGTTGATTGTAGGCAGTGCCGTTCTGTACCAAGAAATAAGTTATTTGTTCTCTCTTACCACGCTGGGGATTCTGATTGTTGCCCTACTGGATCAGTACCGTATCGGGAGAGGGATAGCATCAATCGTGGTCGGCGTAGCAATAGTGTTTCTGTATACACCTGTTTGTTGGTTAATCTATGTATTATTTATGTTGCCGTTCACCTCGGTGGCAGTCGCGATAAGCGTTATTCCGACCTCGATAGTTTCTGCTCTGTTCGTAACGAGAGACACATTGGTTTTAGAGTCTTGTGAGTAGGTATTGAGAAAGATTATTTTTTGAAGAAATTAGCTATAACAGAAGCTCAAGAAGAATATAACCGTGTGATTTCTTCCTTTCCTGTGTGAAAAATAGACCGATTTGAAATAGATATCGGTCTATTTTCCATTTGTTGGTCAAATTAGGGTTCGTCGTTCGGATGCTGGTTCTGCCCTGGTTCTGCCCCCTGTCGGAGGAAAAGGGATTTTGAAGGGGTTACTCAAGATAAGTTGGGTAATACTGCTTATTCTGCTTTTTTAAGGGATGGGCAAAAACTTTGATTTCAGAAAATTTCTTATTCCACCTTTTCGAGGCGTTGTGCAAAAACACCCAGGCTGGGATAAATATATTCTTAATTCTTAATTATCTTCTTCCACAATCGGGCGCGATAGTGGAAGAGCAAAACCGATCTACTGATAAGATCGGTTTTTTGCTTCCGAAAACAGTCATTATGTTAACTTGCTTGCATTTTCCCCTTTTTATTGAACTAAAAAACGCTTTAATTGGAGGGTGGTTTCCAGATGTTGATCAACAATCGGGCCATTTTCTTGAATAAACAAGGAATTATAAGAAATGAATAGAAAGCTAGGAGCTATTTATGTGCACTAATTTTTAGGAATACTTTGACAAAAAGACCGAATATACATATTATAAAAATATAAAAACAATTTATTTTTTTGTTTTTATGAACTTGTTGATCATATATAGAAAGGTGGTAGTAATAATCGATGCCACAGTTTAGTCAAACGGAAAAAGAAAAAATTAATGAACAGTTAATTGTCATTGCTAAACAACTTTTTTCTTCCAAGGGAATCAAGAAAACTTCATTGGAAGATCTAACTTCTGTAGTAGGAATCGCTAAGAGTAGTTTTTATGTTTTTTTTGAATCCAAAGAAGCTCTTTATTTAGAACTATTGGATCAAGAAGGACCCGGGATAGAGGAACGTGTATGGGAAGCAGTCAATCAGAAAAGCAGTATTGAAGATAAAATCAAAACCTATCTACATGAAATGACTCGTGAATTGGATGATAACCCATTGATGAAACGCTTACAAACTCACCCAGATGAATTACAGAGCATTGCTAGGAAAGTGACACCTGAGTTTTTACAAAAAAAAACGGAACGCAATGTGCTTCCCCTACTTCATTTTATAAATGAACAAAAAGAAGCAGGAGAATTAATAGATAAAGATTCTGAGGTTATCTTGAGATTAATGCGTGCAGCCATGACTATCAGCTTGCATAAAAAAGATATAGGTATCGATTTGTATCCAAAAATACAAGATATGATGTTTGAGGCGGTTTCCAGCTATATTACAAAACGAAAACCACAAGAGGAGTGACCATCGATGGAAATTTTTTTGGATTGGGCATTTGCACGTCATTTAAATCCACTAAGTTGGTACATTAGACCTATCTTTTTGATCGTTATTTGTTACTTTGCTTATAAGCGTAGCTGGAAAGGTGTTATCATAACTTTTGTTTTAATGATGAGCAGTATGGTCTGGTTTTCAGCACCAGAGACGATTAATCCGCAAATGCAGGCAGTTTTGGAATACGAGCAAATGCTTTTAAGTAACCCTGTTTCAGCTATTTTTACGATTGCTTTAATGATGATATTTATAGTTTTAATCTTGATGGCATTTTGGAAACATTCACTTAAATTTGGTTTGATCATATTGAATATTACACTCGTTGGAAAGGTTATCCTATCATTACTTTTCACAGGCGAGAACGGATGGGCGCCTTTAGGGAACACTATTTTTGGTCTGATTTTGGTAAATGGTATTGGCTGGTTCATAATGTATAGAAAGCGAAAAAATAAATTAGTAAACTAAAGATGTGTGTTTATTCAAGAAAAGGGCGCGATTGTTAATTAAGGAAAGCCCTAACGCTGTAAATCTGCATTTTCATGACTGTACCCCTAAAAATCCTAAAAATACAGAATATCTAACTAACAGAAATGTAAATTATGTCACATTTTAGAAAGAGCCGAAGGCCTAGCTGTATCAAGGGTTTTTAGCTCTTTCTTTTGCTAATTTAAATGCGCAGTTAAGAGTTTGAGTCGCGTAAAAACGAAAATATTGCTAAATTTGTTGTATACTGAAATTGTAATAAGTTATTGTAATATTCCCACAAAAAGAATGGAGGAATTTTGCGATGTCACAAGTCTTAATAAGTACGGCTAAATCTGTGCGTCAAATGGTTATACGTCAAATTCAATCGATTCCTGAGGACTTATTTGATGTTCAACCCCTGGAGTTCAGTAATACGATTAGATGGAATGCTGGGCACATTGCTGTTGTCAGCGATTCCTTTCGTTCGCTAGGTTTATCATTTAACTCCAACCTTCCAAAAAACTACGCAGAACTATTTAAACCTGGAACCAAGCCATCTGATTGGATTTCAAAACCTCCAACAAAAGAAGAACTTATCGAAAATTTATCTAGGCAACTCTCTGACATTTCCGACATACATCCTAGTACATTCGAAAAACAAATGGACCCGCCGCTTGAATTGGGACCACTGAGATTCAAAACGTTCGGAGAGGTTTTTAACTTTGCAACTATTCATGAAACGATGCATTCCACAACCATTTCATGTCAATTGAAAGTATTAAACTTCCAAAAAGTGAATTGAACAAAGTGGATATGATAGGCTATCCATTGAAACAAGATGGTACGCGCCTGTTTGAACAACATTATAAAACCACAATCTTTACGAAAACAGCCAAACTTTATTATCGAAAACAAACTCACAGTAAGTTCCACCTTTGTGTTTGCAGCAAACAACAGCGTTATTGCCTATCCGAAAAGGAAATAAAGAAACGTGCCCATTTTTGGGCACGTTTCATCGTTTGAAGGAAAACTTATAAGGATTTCCTGTCCTTTGTTAATTTGCATACAAGCGATATTGGTCGCTTAATGTATCTCCATTACCATAAATATAGGCTTTTGAGCCGGAGTAATAGGAAGAATTGTCATACTTCCAATGGACTCTGAGACCCATGTTTCCACCAGCTCCGTACGTGTTCGTGCCTCTTTTCTCAATATATTGCGAGAAGCTGTCCCAGGTCCGCGGACCAACCACACCATCAGCTTTCAGACCGTGTGCTTTTTGATATTTCTTTACACCTGCTTCTGTTTTCGGTCCAAAGATGCCATCTACGTCAACCACTGCGGAATCTGTATAAAAACCCAGGACATTTAGGATATACTGCATATTCTGGATTTCCACTCCACGTGCATTCTCCCGTAATATAGAGTTCTTTTCCCAACTTTGCGGATGATGAAATCCTCCAGCGGAGGCTGAAGCCGTGGAAAACGAAATCCCCCAGGCCATTGCAGCGACTACCAAACCAGTAAGTAATTTCTTCATTGCCATCTCCCTTATGTTTTAAGTATTTACAACATTCTACAAATTTCCCTTCAGCATGTAAATTTCCCCCTATACGTTAAACTTCCTTCCGTCTAATGTCCTGTTTTCATTTGATCACTGGATTTTCAGTAGTACTTGTGGTCTTAGCTAAAAAGCCTTTGTTTAGGCGATTACGTTACTAAACGTTTCAAACCTATTGTGAACGCGAACCGTTTACCTTAATCGGTTCATAATGCTCTCCAGTACATTTTTCAGAGATCCATTTTTATATCGATAGATAAAATCACAATAGATGATCTGCAAGACGTCTTCCACTTGGAAGATTCTTGCCGGCTCTAATTCCTCGATGTCACTGAGCATGACTTCCAGGCGCAAGGCCTGTTTTCGTTTGATCTTACATTCTATTCTTACGGGTTTCTTGACCGACGTTTTTCTCTGTGGCTCCTCTTCCTCCTGATCACCGTAAGCGCTGATCTGGATAAATTTCCGATCCATCGTATCATAAGGGTTGCTCCTTTTTTTTTGCTTGGAACAAAAGATCGTCCAACAGTATAGAGATGAGGTCTCTTTGAGTGAATGCTTCTTCCATAGCTTCTGAAACGTCCGTACAAAAAAGTTCACCTCTTAGATAATCGGATGCTGGAACGGTGAAGAGATATTTTAGATCAACCGATGATGAAAGTTTACGCATCACCTTTTGAACAAAATGATCTAAAACCCCTTTCGGCTGGTGGGCTAACTCTTCAATCTCTTCATTATAGATGGAATAATGGTTCGTCTTCATCTTATATTTCCTTCTTCCAACGTCAGCATATAGGAAACAATACGGTACGCAGCTTCCTTCAAACTACAATCCCATTGCACTTTATAATCAAACAATAAATCATGAAAATAACTTTCTAGCTTAACCGGATACGGTTTCCCTTTGGGATCGTAAGGAAAATCAATAAATGAGAAGTTGCTTGCTAATCCTTTTTTTATTAAATCCGTGCAATAAGGAGTGGGATCTAGACCCTTTATTTTCGCTAATTTCTTTATAAGCTGTCGTTCATAAGAAGTAAATGGAATCTTCACATCCTTCTTTTTATCACATCTTACTTTGCGTCCTTCAGCTTTGGTTTTTACGTTTTTACGAACATTGCCCGTTTTTTCACCTGTAACACTCATAGGGGACTTTTTATCAAACAAAGGATTAATGGGTTTCATCGTTCTCCTCCCCTTCTCTGTTATTACGCTATGACCCTCTTTTATCTCAGTGTCAAATTGTTAGATTGTTATATTGCTAGGGTATTCCAAGGAATAAAGGAGTAGAACGTATGGTTCCTTCTTTTTTTGGACAAGATAATGAAAAACGAATGAATGAGCCAGGATGGTGAAAAATATATGTCTTCTAAAAAGGATAAAGAAACTAAGGATCTATTGAAAAGCTTCGGTAAGCTGGCTAAAAAATCAAAAACGGTATCCAAATTAAAAGCGAAATAAGAAACAGTCAGGAGTTGATCCCGACTGTTTTTTCGTGGTCCTTTCTCTGTGTTGACCTTATGATTTACTTTCTAAACGGTGCTATCGACCAGGAAAAGACCATGTAAGACGACGCTTTACATTCAAGAAAAGAGAAGATCCTGTAAGTAAGAAACGATAAGGGCTGCCGCACAACAGACTGATCAAAAAGAAAGGATCCCTTTTTGTCATTCTGTACGTGTCGCTTCGGCATTAAAGAGCTCGATAACCACGGTCTGTACGGAAGTCCTCCTACAGTCCGTAGGTTCCTGATCTCTTTACGGCAAGCCGCCATACCGAACGAGCCGAATACCGTTAACTAAAATCAACCCGTTTTTAAGGACAGCAGCCTTCACGGCTGCTTTTTTATATTCTTTTTCCACCCTTTTGCGCCGCGAATCGTACAAGTACGCCATCCGAGCTAACCGTTCAGCCGGCCGAGCCTCCTAGGCTATCGCCCTCCCCCGGCTGAACGCCAAGTCGGATCGTCTGCCAGTCAAGGGGCAAAAAACTTTTTTGATAAATGCACTCAAAAAACTTTTTGTGCTGGTCCCTTGACCGTCCGCCGAGGCTCCTTGTTCGTTCTCCACGTCAAAAGGGCGAAATGCTCCCCTTTAGGGAAGGGAATCGCTCACAGCGCAAAAACAAGGGAGGAAAAAACGATGGGACAAACCAAAGGATTGGACGACATTCAAAAACGTTTGGATCAAGGAATTCAGGACGTTATGACGGGGGAGAAGTTTCAGGAGTGGCTTCGGTTTCTCTCGAGTTTTCATGCGTACAGCTTTAATAATACGATTCTCATTTACCAGCAAAATCCCCAAGCGACGCTGGTCAAAGGGTTTCAGGAGTGGAAGAAGCACGGTCGGTTTGTAACCAAGGGCGCAAAAGCTATTAAGGTGCTGGCCCCCTTAATTCGAAAGAAAAAACAAGAGGAAGAAAAAAGGGAAGGAAAGGGAAAAGAAGAAAATGTGCTGTATGGATTCCGGTATGTGAGTGTGTTTGATGTATCGAGTACGGACGGTAAGGAGCTCCCGGCGCCACCTGTTCAAGTTTTAGAAGGCGATGGGGAAAATGAAAAAGACTTGCTGCAGGCGTGGATTCAGAAAATAGAGGTTCCGGTCCGGCTGGAAAACACAGGGGACGCCAACGGGTATTATCATCTACTAGAAAACTATATCGCACTCCATAAAGAAAGAAGCACGCTGCAGCAATTAAAAACCCTGATCCACGAGTACGCACATCATTTGCTGCATGCGAAGGGAGCGCCCTTTGAACAGGAAAGCAACTCCATTCGGGAAGCTCAGGCTGAGGCCGTGGCTTATGTGGTTCTGCATCATTTCGGTTATGACACCGGTGATTATAGTTTCGGCTACATTGCCGGCTGGAGCCAAGACCTTCATATCATGAAACAGATTGGAAGCGACATTGTGGTCTGCAGCCATCAGATCATTGAAAAACTAAGGGTACATTCCTCCAAACAAGGGGCCACGGCATAACCGTGGCGCCCCCCTTTCGGGGGATGCCCATGGGAAAAGGTGATTTCAATAACCAACGGAGATGTAACGATATGAAGATATGAAAGGAGAATTCAAAATGAAGACCTGTGCTTATTGTGGGAGTCCAGTGACCTGTCAGCAACCGAAGGAATGGTATTGTTCGTTTTGTGAGATGCAGCTAAAAACGGAAGACATTCAAGAAAACGGCCAAAGAAAAAACCTCTTGCCGGCGTCTCAGCCTTCTTTATCGGACTTGGCCAAGAGTACACCGGAACTCATGCAGCTATCGACGGTGGAATTGCTCTTTCTTTTGAAATTTGCCCGAAAAGAACGAGCAGATATTTATCAGCAGCGTTATGTGTTTATTCGTGCGTTGAAAGAGGGCGCTGACGAATTTTCTGAAGCAGAGCAATATACATTTTTAGAATATGAACGAACTACTCGGAAATGTTTTGTGATAGAGAACCTGATCCGTGAACGAATCGGGTATTATCCAACGAAACTGACGTATTCTTATATACAGTCCCTCGCAGCTCGTATGGAAGAATCTTCGAAGAAGGATATGATTCTTCAACAGCCAAAAACCTTTTGAAACCCTGAGTCTGGCCATTGAATTAGCGATAAACTTTTGATATTAACTGTTTATGATAATAAGGTTAAAAACTCCAATCATCCTATTCCACAATACCAGCTAATAGAAGGTCAATAGATAAGTCTAAAAAAGTTTAAAACGACATGTTACAATAATAAAGAACATACTAAATAAACTTCAAAAACATGAATTTGAAGTTATTGTAATTAAAGTATTTTATTGGTCTGTATTTAAACCTTAAATGCCTCTTTACGATTTAATAATGCATAGATCCAATGGATAAGCTTATTTGCACAAGCAATGATAGCCACTTTATGCGGTTTTCCTTCTTCGCGCTTTTTATCGTAATAAGCTCTTAGTTTTGGATTGCGATTCTTCGTTATTCCACACTGCACAGCTGTATAGAGAGTTTGCCGAAGGCGTGTAGATCCTCTTTTTGTGATTTTGTTGATGGTTGCCTTAAACTTACCTGACTCAAAAACGCTTGGGTCAATTCCTGCGTAAGCAACCAACTTCTTTGGGTGATTGAACTGATCGATTTCCCCAATTTCGGAGATGATTGTGGCGGCAATCTTCCCACCAATACCGGGGATTGATCGGATAATCTCATATTCCTCAAATTTTTCTGCCAGGGATCTATCTCTTCAATTAGTTGGGATAGGTGCCTTTGGTATTGAAGAAGAATTTGAATGTACATGGTGAGACTAGTGATATGACTCGAATATAAGTTGCGTTTAAAGGGGTCTCTATCGGCTGCTTCCTTTAGGTTATGAGCTTTCTCTAATGCCCAGTTATAAGAGCGTTTAGCTCCTTGTTTCAGAATCACTTCAGCGATCTGATCCACTGTTTCCTCCTTAACACCTTGTGGTGTTTGATATTGGAGTAACGTTCCTAATGAGGTGGGCGAATATAGGGCTCCGAAAACCTTTTTATATTCAGGGAAAACTTGATCTAATATTGTTAGAAATTGAAGTTTTGTTTGTACGTAGGTTCCTGTCAAAGAGTCGTGTTGACGTGTTAAATTTCGCAAGTTCATCATTTTAATACTCTTTTTCTGGAAAGGTTTTAGGTCCTCGTTTTTGTAATAAAGCTCACCTAAATGAAAAGCATCAATTGCATCGGTTTTGACTTTTCTCAAACTGGCTTTTTTGGCTTCATATGAAAGAACCGGATTGACGAGATAATAAATGACTTGCTTATCCTCTAAAAACTGTAGGACAGGTTCATGGTAATGCCCCGTCGATTCAAAAACGACTGCCGGAGGTAGACCTGCAACTTCTTCAACTTCTTGATAAAAGCGATAAAAATCGTGTAGCCCCAAAACATTATGCTCAAACGTAAAGCTTTTCTTGTAAGGATTCTTCTTCTGTAAAAAGGCTTGTACTTGGGTTTTTCCTTTTGCGACATCCAGGCCAATGACCGGATCCATTCATTATCACGTCTCCTTTTTTGTTTTAGCCGGTAGCCCCTTATCCTAACTTGTAGTTTCATAGCTTCGCTTTTTATACGGGATCACGTCCCAACCAGCCTCAAACATGTTTCTACAAGTAGGGGGGTGGACAGTATTACGGACGGGATCTTGGTCCCACGGGCCAGAACGTCCTCCCCCGGCTACCTAAAGAATAACCTATAAAAAGGCTAACCAGATGAAGCTGGTTAACCTCATAATACGAACGGGCCAGATTGTGGAGGAAGAGTTGCTGATTTTACAAAAAATAAATTAGTTAAGGATAAATGGTGGTGAACCGTACCATAAATGACGGCTAAATTTTTTGTGCGGGAAGGGTGTAAAGGCGATTAAAGAGGCTGAGCAGTATGTTGTGATATGGAACGAATGAGGTCCAAGTAGCTTGGTTTAAAAACTAACCGGGCCATCTTGAGCCCCTTCAAGGTTCGCCAAAAAGCGTTATTTTCATGCTGTGCTGGAAAATACAAAGAAAAAGATAGGCGTGATTTCTGCTTTACTCGGACTTTCTGATGGAGATGGATAATAGCCCAATAAATACCGGGAACGGCAGTTGATCTATTTGATCCGACTGCCGTTTTCTAATCGAATTGGCAGTAAAACGTGGAAGTTGACATCTGTGAATGTAAATTATAGACCGTACAACCGTGCAAAGTTAGGCTGAAGTTGAACTTCCGTTTACCTCCTGTTTACCTACATTATGTAAAATAAGGATAACGATTAATTGGAGGTGATTGGCTATGACCAAGAAGAGAAAATGGTGGTTGTCAAAGAAATGGGGATTTGCAGCGTCTGTTGCCTTACTTCCATACGCGGTATTAAAGACGCTTTGGGCGAATGGAGTCGTCATTCTCGCTTCCGTGAAAGGAATCGAGGGACTGCATGCCTCTATGAAAACCATCGCAGATCCGGTCAGCGCATTTCTATACGCCAAGGGCATCGACATAACCGCCGTGTTGGCTCTCATCGCTTCTACGCTTGCGGTCGCTCTAGTCCAAGAATGGGGGCGCAGGATCCCGCGCTGGATGCTGCTCGTACCGGCAGGCTTGGGCGGAACGTTCTTTATAAGTATCAGCCTCGCAACCTTCTATAAACTGGCTGTCGGCACCATTCGCTTGACTGATACACCGGAGTTTGACCCCTGGGTGCTGCTTCCTGTATACGGAGGATTTTTCATTTGGGGAATTGCGATCAGCATGGCAGCCTTGTCTTACGGGATTAGAACGGGCTTTTACACCCGTTTGGACGTGTAACAGCTTTTAAAAACAATTGATTGAAAGAGGTGGCTTGGAACATGAGCAAGATCAACTTAAAGGTTTGGCCCGGTTACGCCGGGTGCCTCTGGGCGATTATGTATGCGGTTTTCGTTCGATTCTATCAAGCTGCGGGCGGATCGATCGGGCTGCCGGGCAGACTCGCAAACCCCGAAGGGTTCCAAATGGTTAGTTATATCGCCGGCGTGGTGGTCATGCTTGCAGGTTTCTTCCTATTAGGACTCGTCAAGCCTTGGGGGAAAACCGTTCCGGCATGGATCCCCTGGATTGGTGGGAAGAACGTCCATCCTCTTTTATTATTGATCCCCACGCTCATTGGCTGCGCCTTCGCGATTGCTCACGGAGTCAGTGGGATCATCACCAAAATCCTCCATTTGGTAGGGATCATTACCATCCAAATCCCCGGTTGGATCGAGCTCGATGTCCGCGAATTAGCTCTATGGGATATTCTGGTTTACGAGCCATGGTTTATCGTCATGGGCATTCTGGCGGGCTTGGCGGCATGGAACTATGCGAATGATACCAAAATTTTGCACCCTATTCTGCGGCAATCTGCTATCCTTTATGTATGCCTGATTATACTTCTCACGGCGTTATTTGTTAGTGCAATTATATTTGATTTCCTCAAATTTTGAACTAAAAAAAGGAGACGTCGGAGTGCGGAATGAATCGATATTAGTGGTCGACGATGAAGCAGGCATTCTAATTATGCTTGAGAATCTTTTGCGCAAAGAAGGATACACCCGGATTACGAAAGCTGGTTCCGCCGCCGAGGCGCTTATGGCCGTGAGAACGACTCTTTTTGACATGATCGTTCTGGATGTCATGCTGCCGGACATGGATGGATTTTCCCTTTGCACGGAAATACGCAAAACCATTACAACACCTATTTTGTTTCTTACCGCCCGATCCAGCGATATGGATAAGCTACAGGGGCTATTCTTGGGCGGAGACGATTATGTAACCAAACCGTTCAACCCACTGGAAGTTGTTGCGCGGATTCAAGCTCATTTGAGACGGAGCGCTTTGTATGCATCTGATGTCGTAAGCGTGGAGAGTGTGTATCAGTACGATACGTTTACCCTTAATTGGACAACCGGACAGCTTATCGTGGGCAATGTGGATACGCCTTGTCCGGCCAAGGAACTTGAACTGCTGCTTTATTTTTGCAAACATCCGAACCGGGTGTTCACCGCTCAGCAACTATATGAGCAAGTTTGGGGCACCATGGTGCATGGGGATGAGAAAACGGTCGTTATTCATATTTCCAGACTCCGAAAGAAGCTAGAGGTCAATCCGACCAACCCCAAACTGATCGTCACGCTACGAGGAATCGGATACAAGTTCGTTCCGTTCACAGGAGGTTAAGTCCGTGAATTTGATGCTTCGCATAGCTCTGCAGCTCCTAACGGCTTTTTTTGTTTTATTTGTTTGTATTCAAACGATAGTGATCGTAATGGCTTGGTTGTTTTGGCCGCAATTATTATTGTCCGTGAATAGTTCGGCTAATTACGAAATCTTTGTGGTGACCTTGTGCGCCATGCTTTTTCTTCTGACCTTGCTCCTTATCGGCTGGTATCTCGGGAAGCCGGTTTATTTCATGATGGTTTGGATCAGGCTTCTGGCAAGCGGACAATATGATGCTCCCCATCAATGGAATGAGATCCACTCTCGCAAAAGAGGAATGTTGAAATTACCGTATGCGGTCTACAAGGAATTGTTTGAGCATTTACTGATGCTTGCGAGTACACTTCGACGAAACGAGGAGGCGCTTCAAGAGTCGGAACAAATGAAACGAGAATGGATTCGGGGGATATCACACGATTTAAAAACGCCGTTAACCTACATATCCGGATATTCCGCCATGTTGATTAATTCTGAGTATCGGTGGAGTGTAAAGGAACAAAAGGAATTTCTTTCTATCATTCATCAAAAAGCGGTTCAACTGCAAGAACTGGTACAGGATCTTAATGAAACGCCTCATGGACAAATTCCTCTAAAGGCCGAGGAAGCGGATATCGTGGAACTCGTGCGCAGAACGGTGGCGGATGTCAGCAGTGCACCTTGGGCGACCGGTTATTTATTCACGATGGATCCGGAGCCGGACCGCATTTGGGTAACTTTCGATCCGAAGCTGATGACGCGCGCTATCCGCAATTTGCTCGTCAATGCCGTCGTCCATAATCCTGAGGGTACCAAGATTGCGGTTCGAATCTCGCAGCTTCATGATCGGACGACGGAGATCCGGATCGAAGATAATGGGGTCGGATTCAGCGAGAAGCTCGGTCAAAACGATGAAGATCGAGCATCCTCCGCACGTTCGGGGTTGGGATTATCCATTGCCAATAAATTTATAGAAGCCCATGGCGGAAATTTAGTCGTCCACAGCAAACCGAGCGAAGGGACAACAGTTTCGATCATGCTGCAAGCGGCGCAAAATTAGGGTGAAGTTGAGCTTCCGTTTACTTCATGTTTACTTACACTCCTTATACTAAAGCTAAAGTCGTATAAGGAGTTGTGATTTTTATGAAACCAATAAATTGGGGTGATTTATCCCATGCAACAACGACTCGCTCGAAGCCATCGGCGTTGCGCTGGTGGAGGCGCTGGCCGGATTGGGCCCGTTACGCAGCGATTGTTTGGACGCTCTTCTATGGTGCGTTGGGGTTATATTGGTCGTTAGGAGGCTCAGGTTTTCCATTAGGTTTGTTAAACGATCCAATTGCGCAATATTCTGCTTTTAGACATGCGACAGCCTCGGTTGCAGGACCTGTTATTGCTATTCTAAGCTTCCTTGGAGCGGCTGCTCTTTTCATGTTCAAGTTCAATATGCGAGGTATAGCCCGAACGATTCTGCTGTTTTATGCTTGGAGCGCAGCGACGATTCTCTGCTTCGCTATCCCGGATACCCGCGCTCTCATTGGAGTGGCGTATGCTCCCATTTCATTGATAGCGGTTCTTTTCGGTAGGTCGCTCAATTATTTCGATTTCTTCACATGGCCGGTGATCAATCAATATATTTGCCTTGTAGGCGGTTTGCTTTGGGCGGCGACAGCATTGTCTTTCCAGCGTCAAACCCGTAACGCTTGCGCCTATTGCGGGCGTAAAAGCGATGCGAGCCGTCGGATAGTTTCGAGCTCCGTCATGCACTGGGGAAGGTGGGTGACCTATGTTGCGATCCTTGCCCCTGCTTATTACGATATCACCCGCATTGCCTGGCTGCTGGGAATCCCTCTTGGGGTAACAAAGGAATTATATCAAAGCCTTCAGGATTCAGGTGCAGTATGGGCTGGAGCGGGCCTTGCCCTGGTATCGATTGGCGGCGCCGTTCTAACGCATGGGCTTATAAAGCCATGGGGGGAGACCTTCCCTCGGTGGTTTCCGTTTTGGGCCGGGAAGCGCGTACCTGTAGCAGCAGCCGTCGTTCCTGCCGGATTTGTCTGCATCCTGTTAACCGTTTCCGGCATTCAAGTCTTCTTCCAATTTTTTTGGAGTCCCGATTTTGAAAATTGGGGAGCATCAACACCGCTGCTGCTAATGCCTATTTGGGGGATTGCGTTAGGGGTCGCTACGATTTTCTACTATTTCCGGAGGCAGCAACACAGCAGTCATTGTTCGCAATAACCCTGATAATGGGAACGGCGATGAGGAGTTTATCAATAAGATCCGAACACAGATGCAGCAGATGCACGTAAGGTTCCCCCTGCATGAAATCAATAACACAAAGAATGAAGCTGCCGGGGTAAGCTCCTTCTCAATTTTTGCCGTTATAACCGCTAAGGTGAAACCAATGTTTTTTCCTTAAGCCAGCGGCTCGCAACTTCTATCCCTTAATCGATGCTGCCCCTTAAACTTGGAAGTGCTATCATTATTAATAAAAAAATAAACGGCATTTCCGGTCATTCAGCACATCAATTTCTAATTGAGCATGATCACCACCATTTGCAAGAAATCCGAAGGTCTTTTTACCTCTAGTTTCTTATATTTATTGGCCTCGCGTGCCTATATTATTGTAGAAGAGTTTGGAAAGTCCATCGTCATATTATTTCGATAAATTACTATTTTTTCGTTCTTGACGGAGTAGGGGCGGTAACGCCCACTGTTCGAAACCTGACAACCAGGGCACCCTTGCTTGGGGGCTGAAAATTTCGCCTTCGCGATGATACGCAGAACTGTATCACAAATAGTGGTAAAGCAGAGAGTGGAAGTTTCTCTGGTTAGCAAGGTTCTAAAAAAATTGAGTTTAAACAAAGAGGCCGTCAATAGTAGACGGTCTCTATAGTTATTCAGGATCCTTCTGTGGATGTTAGAGAACTTATATGAAGGTAATAAATATTCCCGCTTTAAATTAGAATGATGCAGTTTAATTTATGATTTAGTTTTTTACAATCATTACTTTCTTATAAGAATGTTTTTTTCTAATTGTTATTTCTGCAATAAAAAGATTAAGTATCCAACATAACCAGACTGCTATCGTATAGGCATTTCCATAGGAAAAATTCATTGCGTTATGAACAATAGCTACAATTATATAAATAGTCATATTCGCAAAGGAAAGAAAGAAACTTCTCATGATCCATTGACTATGTAGGATTACTTTTTGTCTCTTGATATACCAGTAACACGATTGCAATCCCTCCCCATAAGATTGAAGGATAGGATGAATAAACAAAGATCATCCAACCTCCTGAAATCATCAAAAGAACTAATGCATAATGACCTGCTCGCATAAAGGCCAAAATTGTTTTAAGTACTGTCTTTAATTCATTACCCGTACGAGAAAAAATGGTATTAATTATAAAAGGAAAAGAAAGGAAACTTCCCAAAAATAAAGCACTAGCAACATGAATAAATACAAGGAATGAGTACATAGTTACATCTTCCATTTTAAGAAATACGATGTCCAATTAATTTAGATGAGGGAAGCGTACCAGCATTTGCTTCACCATACATTTGGTTTCCATCTATAGCAACGATAAATTTTAAAGTAAGGCTCATGGGCTTAGTCACTTTCATGGACCACTTTAATTGATTCCCTTCAAGTAAAGGATTGTCTAAAGGGACAATATCTTCTCCTTGCATTGCAGTTCCTACTATTTGTCCATCTTTAGTAGATAAATCAATTAATATGGAAAGCTTTCCTATAGGAGTGGAAATTGTGGTATCCCATTTCCCTTGAAAATTCCTTATTTCATTAGATTGAATAGTGGTATGTTGTTTTGTCGCTTCAATTGGATTTTCATGTTTACTTTCTTTAGGTGCATTTCCTTCATCCTTCCAAACCGTCCCCCTTCGTTCGTACTCAAATAATTGCTCAACAGCGTGTGCTATTTGGGGACCTAACTCTCGTTCAACTAAGTAAAGGGCAACATCTAATCCAGATGTAACACCACCTCCAGTGATGAGATTACCATCATCTACGACCCGTGCGTTAACTGGAATAGCATTTGTGGCACTTAAAAGATCCATTCCCATATGATGTGTAACGGCATGCCGGTCTTCTAATAAACCACCCATTGCTAATATGAGGGAACCACCGCAAACTGTGGACAGCAAAATATCTGACTTCTTATTTGCTTCATTTAGTAAATTACTTAATTCTGTTTCAGTTGCTTGTTGTAATTTAACCGGTATCGAATCTGGTCCATTATCATGAACAGAACCAGAAGCTCTCGGAATAAGAATGATTCCTTTACAGCTTAAATCAAGTTTACCACTTGCTTGAACCTGTAATTGATTTACGCCACTTGTCACCATTCGCTGACCTTCAGCAGATACAAGTTTAACTGTTACTTCCTCGTTTGAGTACATCGCTGCAGCAGTACACACTTCATAAGGAGCAATTGCGTCTAATAAATCAAATCCATCAAATAATACAATTTGAACATTCATACATATGACCTCCATTCTAAGATAAATACCGAACCGTCTTAACTAGTTCATTTTGTGAGAAGTTCTAGCAACCTTTGATATTCTGCCTTGTCAATTTCTCCCTCTGCTAACCGGCTTTTGAGAATAGTGGTTATATCTAGACCTTTTTGAGAGTAATCCCTAAAACGATAACGAATGTTGATTAGTACCACCGCCACAAAACAGAAAAGTGTAAGACAATACAAAGCACCGAACGGAAAGAATGAGAAACTGTGATCTTCAAGACCCATTTGTAAGTACCCTCCTTCTGTTAAAAAGTGGGCGAAATACTCTACTCGATTTGAGTAGATATTCGCCTTTGTTCAACAATAAAAGAATAACCATCCAGTATCTCAAACGAAGATACAAAAAAGTTACAAAACAATAACAATCCATCACAATACGTATGTCTAAGCTTGTTCCGTGTTTGTAAAATGATAAACTAAAAATGAATTTCGATTGTTAGCTAAATGAATGACTAAGAAGAGGCATCTGAGAAAAGGTGGGATATTCGTGAAGGAAATACATACAATTCTTGTCGTAGATGATGACAAAAGCATTGTCGAACTATTAAGGGACTTCTTAGAGAATGACGGTTTTAATGTGAAAATCGCTTATGATACGACTCAGGCACTGGCTCTGCTTAACAAGGGAATCATTCATTGCATCATCCTTGATATTATGATGCCAGGACAAAATGGTTTTGATTTATGTCGAGAGATACGAACAGAAAGCAATATTCCTATACTTTTTTTAAGCGCTAGAAGTGATGATATTGACAAGATAAGGGGACTTGCACTTGGAGGCGATGATTATATCGTTAAAACAGCCTCCCCTGGAGAGATTGTTGCTAGAGTAAAGGCTGTGTTAAGGCGCACAAATTCACAAAAGGAATTTAATCGAAGGGTATTGAAATATGGAAGACTCACATTGGATTTGTCCACAAGAGAAGTACGTGTAGATGAGAGAAACATCTCACTCACACCGAAAGAATATGAATTGCTTTGTTTGTTTGCCGAACATCCAAAATATGTTTTTACTTACGACCAATTACTTGAAAAGTTTTGGGATGGAGTTGGTGACAAACATACCGTTCGCGTTCATCTCAGCCGGCTTCGCGAGAAAATTGAAGATGACCCGAACCATCCACAATTCATCATCAATGTATGGGGGCATAGGTTATCGTTTCAAGGGAGAATAAAATGAAGACCATTCACATTCGCAAGTTTACTTTACTCAGTTTATTTTTCATTCAACTATTACCATGGCTATTTTTTGTAACCGCACACCTGATTGAAACAAAAACGTTTGATCTTGGAATGAGTCATTTACAAAAGGAAGAGTTAAAAGAGACCATTCAATTAATAGAAACGAATACAAAAAACTGGACGAACCCTGCTTGGCAAAAACATCTGAATAGACAGTTAGAGAATGCGAACATGGATGTCTCTATTCAATCTGAATTGGACAAAGTTATTTATCAATCCACCACTGACCTTGATCAACCATTTATGGGAACAGAACAGTTTTCAATCATTCAGGAAGGACGAGTAATCGGAAGGGTTGACATATATCATTCGAATTCTAGAGTTATTCAGATGATTGTGGCATTCGTTGGCTTATTGCTGGCTTTTTTTATTGTCGCATATGTGATGCGGAGAAATATTCTTACACCTCTTGAAAAAATGAGCATATGTGCACGGCAAATAGCAGAGGGAAACTTGGACGTTCAATTACCTTCGTCCCAAATTGCAGAAATTGCTGAAGTACGTGACGGATTTAAAGTGATGGTGGAGGGCCTAAAAAAATCATTTCAGAAACAAGTTGAATTGGAAGGTGAACGGCGATTCGTTATTGCTTCTGTTGCACATGACTTACGAACACCTTTATTTGCATTACGAGGTTATTTAGATGGCTTAGAGCAAGGCATCGCCAATTCACCCGAAAAACAAGCAAAGTACCTTGCGATTTGTAAGGAAAAATCAGCTCAGTTGGACCGGCTTGTAGAGGATCTTTTCACGTTTACAAAGACGGAATACTCGGAAATAGAACCTAATCAAAACAAAGTTGACCTTGCACATGTCCTAAAAAATTCTATAGACAGCATAAAGCCGAAAGCTCAACAGAAGCATATCTCTATCATAGAAGACTGTTTTCGAGATCATTACGTTATTGAGGGAGATACGCACTTATTAGAACGTGCTATGAATAACTTATTAGACAATGCTATCAGGCATACACCCTATAAAGGTAAGATTTTTATTAAAAGCTATAAGGATAGGGACCGAGTGTGTTTTTCAATTCGAGATACAGGTGAGGGATTCTCTTCGGAAGAAATAAAAAATGTATTCAAACCACTATATCGTGGTGAAGTATCGAGAAATTTTTCAACAGGTGGATTCGGCTTAGGTTTGACTATATCACAGAGAATCATCAGGGTACACGGAGGTGATCTTATCGCGGAAAACTGTAAAGATGGAGGTGCACTTTTGACAGGTTGGGTTCCCTTGGCTAGCTAACTCTTCCTTTAAACAAAAATAATTATTTTTCCAAAGAGAGGACACTTTTTATCTGATAAAATACGCTATTTATTAGTACAACACCTTGGTTAATGCTTAACCATGAATATACTGATAACACAAACGGTTCTTCATCTTCATTACTACTGGTTCTTTTGTTCCATTGATTATTGGTTTAATTTTCAGTTTTTTTGCAGAAAAAATTTGTATGTACAAACAACATAAACTTAGTTGATAACAATAAGTTCTTATTCCAGAATCGGGCGCTTTTAAGTAATAAGAAATGTGCCCTTTTTTATGAAACGGGCCAGATTGTGGAGGAATGGATTTTCTGAATCATATAATTTATTGTAAACTTAATTCACACAGCTATTTAAACGATTTTTTATAAAACAAATATTTATATATACTTAAACTATTATGAGTAAATACAATAAGGGGGAAATTAATATGACAAAGAGAAATAAGGAGTTGTCACTAGAAAAACGTGAAGAATTACTCAGAGCATTGCAAGCCCGTTTTGAGAAAAACATGAACCGCCATAAAGGTCTTGAATGGGTTAAAGTCCAAGCAAAACTGGAAGATAATACTGGAAAACTGTGGGCGCTTAATGAAATGGAAATAACTGACGGTGAACCAGATGTTGTTGGTCATGATAAAACGACGGGCGAATACATTTTTTATGACTGTTCAGCGGAAAGTCCTAAAGGTAGAAGAAGTGTTTGTTACGACCGTGAAGCGCTGGAGTCAAGGAAAAAACAAAAACCAGAAAATAACGCTATTGATATGGCTGCTGCCATGGGTATTGAGCTCTTAACGGAAGAGCAATACCGAGAGTTGGAGAAACTTGGAAATTTCGATACGAAAACATCGAGCTGGGTGAAAACACCTGCTAATATTAGAAAACACGGCGGGGCCATCTTTTGTGATCGTCGCTACGACACTGTCTTTGTGTACCACAATGGTGCAGAATCCTACTATGCTGCCAGGGGTTTCCGTGGCTCACTAAGGGTCTAAATTTTGCACAGACAGCCAAAATTGAATTTGAGAACTAATCACCTGGGGAAAGGGTTTAATTTCATTCTTCAACTATCGGATGCGTTTGCTGCATAGGGTGTTTCCGTTAAAATTACTCAGGAAAAGGAGCAGGATTGTTGAATAAGAAAAAAATAATAGAATTTATAGAATAAAGAAAAATCACAAGAGATATGGGGGATAGTGAAAATGCCAGAGATAAACCATAAAACCTACATTAAAGTACCATTAGAAGAAGTGTATATAACAGTTTCAACATCTCAAGGTTGGAATGCTTGGTTTACAGATGAGACATCTTTAGAGATAAACCCAGATGGAACTGGTGAAATACGATTGAGGTGGACAAATTTCGGTAGTGAAAATGTAAATATTGAAGATGGGGAAAAATACTTGAGGCAACTCCAAACAAAAAATTTGTCTTTCAATGGTCACCAGGAGAACAAAATTCAACAGTAACTTTTAAACTTGAGCCTTATAAAGACGGTACATTAGTAGTTCTTAATGAGACGGGCTATACAAATACAGAAAAAGATTTAAGAGCCTGTATTGGATGTGCAGTAGGTTGGGGAGAAGCTTTAACACTTTTAAAGATATACTTAGAGTATGGAATTGTGTATAAAAAGGATTTATAATTCTCCAAGTTATGGGGGTATGGAGTCTTTGAAAAGTAATGTACATAAAGGTGATTGTGATAACAACCCCATTCTTATTCAACAAAAGGGTGCTTTTCTTCAAGAAGGAGAAGTGCTCTTTTTTATTGAACTTACTTAACAAACGAGCAGGATTGTTTAATAAGAGTTTGGAAATAAAGGAAGAATATGTATTTATCTACAACATTATGTTAAACTCCACTATATATTATCTCATTATTTTATATTATCAAAAAATTACGAGGGAGGTTATAGTATGAATGATGGATTTACAAATGTTCAGGACGTTATAGAAAATTATAAGTCTGCCGTTTATGAACAGGATGTTGAGAAGTTTGTATCAGCATACGCAACTAACATTCAAGTTTATGATTGTTGGGAAGACTGGGAGTATAAAGGTATTTCGAAGTGGAAGGAAGCTGTGAATGGTTGGTTCAACCACTTGAAAGAGGGAGGTGTTCAACTCAAAGTAGAGTTGAATGATTTAGTTGTTGAAGAAAATGCGGGACTTGCATTCATATATAGTAATATGTCTTTAATAGCTTACAATGGGTCTGAAGAGAAACTACGCCAGATTACTAATAGATTTACATTTGGATTAAAAAAGGAAAATAATTCTTGGAAAATAATACATCAACATTCATCATTATCAATAAGTATGGAAACGGGAAAATGCATTTCTAACTTAAAGTAATAACCAGAACTAACTAAAATATAATCATTCCTTAAATTATAGGGGTATTCTTTAAATAGAATATCCCTTTTTCTTCAATAAACGGGTGCTTTTGTTCAATAAGGCTTTTGCAATGATCTTTCACAATCGGGTGCGATTGTTGCATAAGGTTATCCGATAAATTAGGTATCATGATAAATCCGAAAGGCAGCAGATCGGTTATTTTTGAAAACTGTGGTTATGTCAACTAGCATGCTTTTACCTTTTTTATTCAACGTTAACGGAGCAGGTTCAATAAATAAAGATGGTCTAAAAAGTCGCATAAACACAAACTGCGTTACAGGAGGGAAGGAAAAACAAATAAAAACCTCTAAATTAATGAGAGGCTTCTAGTAAACTTTATTTATTGCTTTATCTATAGCTGTTATTGTGGAATTTATATCATTGTAACTTTCAATCATAAGGCTATCCAAGTAGGTTATTTGAAAAGATTTGTTTAAGTAACACACAGAAAGTATAGCTCTTTTTTTATTGTTGTTAAATGTTAATATAATTTTACAGTTATCATACTGTATTAAAATTTCTAACATTGTTTTCGCGTGATCTAAGCACATTTTGTCTTAGTCTCCCTTCATTATAAAGGGAAGGTGACTAAGGAAAGTCAAGTAAGCACCCTGAATAACTAAATTCTTATGAACTTATTATACCATAAAAAGGAACTTAAAAAATTAACAGAGAATTGTATATTTTGCCTTCAAAGAACTTTTGTTACCTCTTCTATTTTACTGAATTTTATGAATTAAAAACAAATATTTCTACCTATTGTTTTCCTCCTCCTTTGCAAGTGTCAATCTGGAAACGAACATGGCGATAAAACCACTTTTACGTGAATATCAATGTGTGACTCAATTGGTCAATGATGTTCAACCATTACAGAGACACGGTGTTGAAACAAACGCGGATCTAATTTCCCTAGGAAGAGGTGACGTCAGTCTTTTTTTGCACTGATAATAAGGAGGACCAAGCTAGGTGGGTTTACCATTGAATTGAAGGTCTGATTGTTGAAAAGTAATTTTTACCATGAGTTTAAAAATATTAGTTCTGATTTTTATAAAGTATAATGATTTTATATAGGGTTATAAAGTTCTGGGAGGTAAGTAATGAAGAACGAAATGCAGTTGCTTGGGGAAATGATTATCAACCGGAGGCATGAAATCGCTGAATCTGTTCATACCAATCGAATGTCAGGGGTGGCGATGTTGCAAGCGGAAAAGCAGAACTTCCAGAAAATAGAGCCAAAATTTATGGAAATAAGAGCTGAGTTTATCCGCCTTTTTGGGGAAGCGTTAACTGATCACGTTGATTTTCATAAATCCATTGAAAATGTACAGCGGTGGGGAAAAGAGACGGGAGAATACTTGTTTCAGTTGGGAGCTCCCCTTGATGAAGCATTAAAAGATACAAGCTATTATCGGGATTTCATTTGGAAAGCCATTAAAGAAGAGGCAACTACTCATGGGTTATCAGCCGCTTCCATATTTGATGTTATTGAAATCATAGATCCACTCTTGGATCATGCTGTTTATTATTTTAGTCTGAACTATGTTCAGTCTTATCAAAAAGTGCTTGAACAAGCAAAGTCAGCTTTCTTAGAATTGTCTATTCCCATCGTTCCTCTAATCAAAGGGACAGGTGTACTGCCGTTAATTGGTAACATGGATACGGAAAGAGCTCAGTTATTAATGGACGAAACGACGAAACAAGCTGTGAAATTAAAATTGGGGCATTTAATTATCGACTTATCAGGTGTCATGATTGTCGATACGATGGTAGCTGACCAGTTGTTTAAAGTAATAGATGCTTTATCCTTGTTAGGTGTTACAACAATTTTAACTGGCATTCGTCCAGAGGTAGCACAAACAATGGTTGTATTGGGGTTAGACCTTGATAGAATTAAAGTACAGGGTAATTTACATCAAGCCTTTATGGAGATAAAAGCAATGTAAATAAAAAGGAGGAAAGCTCAATGGCTTGCCTCCTTTTTTATATTTGTATCTTATCATATCAAGAGACGGTAAGATTGTTATTGGTGCAAAATGGGGGCTAACTACTTTAAACCCTCAATTGTAAAAAAACTAATTCAGTAGATTAAGTCACCGGATTCTCAAGATCAAGGAGTTTTTTTACAGCGAAAACGGCTTCAAGGTTTGTGCTGAAATTCTCTGAAAAATCTTTATCAAAATGTATTAGATGATATACTTTATTTTTATGACTATACGATATCGAGAATTTTCTCTCCTGTTGAATTGAAAAGGTATGTGTGATTTCACTTAGTTCATCGTAAAACTTAAATTTTACTAACATATTGATTATCTGTTCGGAAGACAACGGATCCATAGGTAGCATTGCGCATTGCGCCTCCCATCAATGGGAAATGACTAAGTAGTCAAAAATAACCCAAATCAGTATTTTATACTATTAGTTTACAACGATTGATAGAAAATTAATATAATATAGGGTAAATTACATTCGGTAATTTTTGAAAACAGTCCAAAGGAATAAAACATCTTAAATATCGAGTGTACATTCAAAACGCTATGTGGCCGCTTTTTCCTGAAATTATGCCAACTGAGGGAATCGTTTTTGTCAAAAATAATCAGCGAACTCTCTTTTAGTCAGGGTGCATTAATCAGGTCAAGGTAGCCACGATCTATTAAGTGTATTGGTCTTTAAATACAGGCCATCATATCCTTCTTGGGTTCCATACTCAAGTACTTCTATCTTTCCATCTTCTTGCAGTTGTTTTGCCGATTTCACCGTCTGTTCAATTCTATCTTCTTTAAGGATTTTAATCACATGAATACTCCCTTTCCCAATATAAAAAACCTATAACGTGCTGCCGTTTGTTGTAAATACGATGGATCCCTTTTGATCGGTGCGTAAAATTTTAGCTGGTTTCAATCGATTTACCACTTCTTTCGTAGGGCGGCCATAATGGTTTTTACCCACAGAAATGACCGCATATTGCGGTTTCACCTTTTTAACAAAAGCCGAGCTGGTTGACGTTTTCGCTCCATGATGTCCTACTTTTAAAACGTTAGCTTGCAAGTTCTTCTTAGAGTTGATCATGTCGGTTTCAGATTTGAACTCTGCATCTCCTGTGAAGAGGAATGATTTTTTCCCATGTACTAAGCGAAGGACGCACTCCAGTCGTTCAAATCACTTTTGCTGTATGTTTTAACAGGAGCAACAAACGTGGCTGAAGCTCCTTGAGGGGCACTTTAATACCTTCCATTCATCAGATTGCTGGATAATTTAAATCCTTTGATTTTTATCATTTTGCTCTTCTTCTTGGGGTGCTGGATCCTGATCATCATTAGTAGCACATCCAGCTATAAGAAAAGCAGAAATCCACATAATATTTGTCACAGCAGGAAATAGTAAAAAGGATATAAAAGTTTAAATAGGAAGGATGAATTAAACCATGAATAAGAAATGGTTATCATGCTGCCTAGTGTCATCTTTAATAAATTAAACTTATAGTCAATCAGCTAGAGCATATAATCTACACTCCACAAATATACAAAATGCTTTTCTCTATTTCTGCATGATTTAAGCTCCTCATAAGCACTATTAATCCTAGATCTATTTGATTGCAGCATATTATTAATAAAAAAGATAAAAATGGTAAATCTAACATTAATAGGATGTAAAGAAAGGGGTTTGATCTATGCAAAAAACACTGGAGATTATTGAGCACTTTTTTACTGAACATCTTTCTCCGCCCCATAAAATTCCTTCAGTTGAACCCGAAGATGGAGGCTTTAGGGCTGTGGTTGAAATTATAGAGGAAAAAGAATATATGAGAAAATATGCGAGAGATGAAATAGTAGGAGTTTATGAGGTGAAATTAAACAGCGAGAATGAAGTTATTTCTTATTCGCGCATCTATTTAAAGAACAGGGGAGAGACAGGACATTGGGAGTAATGGCAGAAAAAAAGGGATTGTATGTATTTTGTATTGCTCAGTATAAGAGTAGTAAATCCGAGAGTATTTATTTTGCCTTAAGGAAACGAGATTTGATTTTTCTTTCTTATCAGGACATGGTTCTTGCTGCAGTGGAAGTTCCTCTTAATCTTCGTCCATCAAAGGAAAACCTGCTTATACACCAGAAGATTATTGGCTCCTTTTTAGAAACAAGTGAAGCGGTCTTTCCGTTTAGCTTCGGGCACGTTGTAAGATCATATCAGGAAGCAGCCTCTATGCTCCAGCGGCTTTATCCTCAGCTAAAAAATATGTTTCCTTCAATCCGCGGGAAAATAGAAGTTGGACTGAAAGTGATTGGAAAAAAGAAGTGGCTCTTAAAAAAGCTTGGGGAGGCCGAATCCTGTTTTCACAAACAATCAATAAGCCCTAAAGACCGTATTAAACAAGGTGAAATGGCTGAACAGTTTTTTCTCACATTAAGGAAAGAGTTTGACGAGAATCTTCATAAAAAACTCTCCTCTGCTGCTGATCAATCCCGGCTGAACAGCATTTTAACCGAAACGATGCTGCTGAATGCTTCTTACTTAATCAAAAAAGAGGAGGAAGAAGCCTTCGATCTTCTAGTGGATAGTCTTTGTGAACCTTGGAGGGATCAAGCTGATTTTGTCTATACTGGTCCATGGCCTGCTTATAATTTTGTTGAAATCCGGCTTCAGGCTGAACAGAGCTCATGATTCCCATTCTTTTATTTCCTTTAAAGCTTTTACTGATGACAGCTGAAAAAGTAAAGGAGGAGGCGGACCGGGAACTTTACGATGTTGGAATAATACAAAAAAGGCTACTGATGCTGGAAGTTAGTTATGAAAACGGCGAACTGGCGAAGGAAGAGTTTGACCAGCAATACTCACAATGGTTGTCCAGGTACGAAGATGCCAGAGAAAAAGAACGAAATGCATGGACTGATTGGATTGAATGTACATCCAATTCAGAGAATATTGAATAAAAGACAAGATCAGAATAAATGGACAACTGACTGAATTGGTGAAATGAGGGATAACAAGATGGGCGACTTGATTTATTTATATGGATTGATACCAACTAAAGAAGCGGCAGCACATCAATCGTTCCCATCTTACACAGGCTTTGATGGTGAGCGCAAGCTATACACCATTCCGATCAACAATGTCACCGCAGTTATTTGCAAACTGGATTCTGATCATTATTCAGAAGAAGCCATTAAAGACAAGATCGACAGTGATATGGACTGGCTGCAGGAAAAAGCGTTCCATCATCATGAAACGGTTGCCGCCCTGTATAAGAGCTTCACAATCATTCCGCTTAAGTTTTGCACGATTTATAAGAATGAAGATAGCCTGAAGCAAACCATTCAATCCAATGAAACGAGGATTGAAGAGACACTTTCCACGCTTCAGGGAAATGAAGAATGGAATGTGAAAATCTATTCTGACGATCATGAACTGAAAAAGCAGGTAAGTGAAAACAATTCCGCAATTGAAGCGAAGAAACAGGAAATTAGCGAGCTGCCTCGCGGAAGACAATTTTTCGAAAAGAAAAAGATCGATAAGCTGATTGAGGATGAGCTTGAAAATGAGAAGAATCGAGTTTGTGAACAAGTGCATGAGAAGCTGACGGTGCACTCGCTTCACGCAGCTATTAAGAAAAATTGGAGCAAAGATGTCACAGGTCTAAAAGAAAATATGGCCTGGAACAGCGTATTTCTTCTTCCGATTCCGAAAGTGGAAAGCTTCTTGGATGAAATGAAGCAGTTTAAACAGGAACTTGGCGGCACTGGCTGGAGATTCGAAGCCACAGGCCCATGGCCGGCGTACCATTTCTCCAGTTTTTCATAAAAAGTGAGGGATCTGACAGATGTCTCTTAGAGAATCAGTTAAAAATAAGGATATAGCACTTATTGATATTTTAGATGTCATCCTGGATAAGGGTGTGGCAATTAAAAGTGATTTGATTATTTCGATTGCAGGTGTAGATCTAGTGTATTTAGATCTAAGGGTTCTGATTGCTTCAGTTGAAACGCTTGTCCAATCAAAAGCAGGCAACCGAAAGCCCGTCACATCTGATCAATTCGATAAGCAGAGGGAGGAGTTAGTCGATGCAACAGGCAAGCGGAACAAATGGTAGGATTCAGCTTGATCCTGACAATGCCGAACACGGACTTGCGCAGCTAGTCCTTACCGTCGTTGAGCTTCTCAGGCAAATTGTCGAACGTCATGCGATGAGGCGGGTGGAGGGTGGAACGCTGACGGACGAGCAAATTGAAAATCTTGGTGTAGCCTTGATGAACCTGGAAGAAAAAATGGAAGAATTGAAAGAAGGCTTTGGCCTTGACGCTGAAGATTTGAATATAGATCTCGGTCCATTAGGAAGTTTGCTATAGCTTAAATATTGTGCGTGTTAAGGAGGAGAACAGCATGCTGTCAGAACATTCTCTGCAGGCAGGTTCCATTGTAGATGTTTTTGAAAGAGTCTTGGACAAAGGTGTCGTAATTGCTGGAGATATACGTATCAACCTTGCAGATGTTGAGTTATTAACCATAAAAATCAGACTCATCGTTGCATCTATAGATAAAGCAAAAGAAGTTGGACTCGACTGGTGGGAAACAGATCCTTATTTTAGTTCAAGAGCTACGCTGCTGGAGCGAAAACAGGTGGATGGAATAGACTATCCGCTAGATGTTCTTGACTTAGAAAGGTTAATTTAAAGGAAGGGAGTGACTGGATGTGCGTCATGAAAATCGTGAGGATCCCGTTCTCGAAACTCTCGTGATAACAGCAAATCACCATGATATAAAAGTAAATCTTCATTTGACCGTCGATGGGGTGCTAGTCTCTGGGACAATTATTTCTGCAAAGGAATACTTAATGGAATGCGGGAAGCGATTTGAAAAAAATGAGGACGATGAAGCAAAATTACTGAGTCAGAAATTTTATGAGGCAAGTAAAGGGGCGGGAGACCACAAAGTTGCTGCCTATATTCATCTAAAAAATGTACAATTTAAAGGCAACCAGGTTTCTCCTTCTTCCTATTGGAGATGCAGAATAGAAGATGTGAGCGGATTTGTAATCGACAACTGAAAATACTAATGAGAGAAGGGATAAGGGATGCATGTCAAAAAATACAGTGATGGTTCCAGCCTTGTTGAAGTAGTGGACCGAATTTTGGATAAAGGCATTGTCATCGATGTATACGCAAAGATATCGGTGCTTGGATTAGAACTCATTACAGTAGATGCGAGAATTGTTGTCTCAAGTATTGAAACGTGGCTAAGATATGCAGATGCAGTTGATCTTCTTAAAAATGGAGAAGAAGACCATACGGAGCGTGAACCAAAGGAACTATTGGATCGATTGTTATTTCCCATCTGATGAAGTTTCACTCTCGAAAAATGGAAAAACTGCAATTATTAAAGTAGGATGCTAACACATCAAAGGGACAATAAGACCACGGAATTACCCGTGGTCACATATTAAAAACAATTACTTTTTCTCAGCCTTATAATTCACCTTTACCTTACTACTTTCCAAACGACCATCTCTTGTTAGTGTAACATATATCGACCCGGCAGATTTACCAAGCTGTTTAATATAAGCTGTAGTGGAAGAACCCTCAGACTGTCTCTTACGAGCCAAAAAAATAATAAAAAGGCATCGGAAGATGCCTTTTGTCTACAATCTGAAAGCCTATCAAATAGAATAGGGCTTTTTGTATTTCAATTTTAAGAAAAAAGGTGAGGGCAAATTCGCTGTCTTTTATCTGTCTTCTTTAGGGTAATCATAATAGTTTTACATGTTCTTCATTTTTCAATTCAATCTATCATTCACTCTATTTTTTCTTATTCTTTTGGTTTGCAGTTTTCGAATTATTGCTTTTGCCATTCTTCGCGGCTTTAGTGTTTTGTTTTTTGTTGTTGTTTGATTTTTTTTATCACCTACTCGTTAAATAAAAAAAGATGTGTCGGAGAGGAGCTCTGTGTTGCATTTACCAGGTGGTCATCGGACAATTGCCCATTTAGTTGCAAATGTAGAGAGGGTAGAAAACTAACAAAAACCAACAGAATTTTTGACAGTAAAGATAATTAGAGATTATCTTTACTGTAGATACAGTTATTAACAAATGCTATACTTAAGAGACAAAGAAACAGAAAAGAGGGTTGCCCGTGGATTTAGTCACCTCTATAACGAATGTCACCAATGAAAAGTATTTAACGGAGTTAAAAGAAACGCTTCTGGAGAAAAACCTGCTCGATGAAAACCGGAACTTAAACCTAGGCGAAAGCAAGGAAGAGGATTTTTTGGAGTGGTTCTTCGCGCTGAAGATTTTTAAAGAGGGAAGACGTTTTTCTCCACATACGATTAAAGCGTACCGGTCGGATGCTAAAACGCTCCTCAAGTTTATGCTGGAAAACAAGCTATCTTTTCGTGACATCGGTTTTCCGGAAGTCAAAGCATACAACAACTACATAAAAACAAACTATGCGAACAAAACCGCTATTCGAAAACTGGACTTCTTTCGCCGGCTATTGGAGTTTGGGTATGAGACACAATTCTATAAGGTGCTGCTTTCTACATGGGTGGTGAAACCTCCTGCGAAAAAGGGGCACAATATAATAGAAGAAACTCGTCAAGATCAGCCACAAACCCGTTTTCAATTACGTGAATTGAGCCAGGAAGACGCAGAGTTATTGATCTCTTATTTTCCTATAGTCGTGAAGACGGATACGTACCGAAAGCAGCTGCAGACACGGAATCTGCTTATCGGTTATCTACTATACACAACAGGTCTTCGGGCAAGTGAGCTCCTAAATCTAAATTGGGGAAGTTTCAGAAAGAACCGCAGAGACAATTTATTGGTGGATGTGATCGGAAAAGGTAATAAACCCCGTACTATTCCAATAAAGAAAGAAACCAGGGAATTGTTATTCAGCTATCGTGAACTATTACAGGAATCAACGGAACTGAATATGCAAGATACCAATCCTTTATTTTATTCTCTATATAATAAGGAAGAATCTCGTTTCGTAAAGAAGCGTTTGACCTACCCAGCCCTTTATAAAATCGTAAAGTCGGCTGTCAAACTGGCAGCACAAAACACTGCCATAAGTCCCCACTGGTTTCGGCATACTTTTGTCACGGTTATGTTGGAGAATGATGTGCCGCTTGCTGTGGTAAAAGACTGGGCGGGTCATTCTGATATTTCCACGACTAATTTATACTTAGAACGGATTAACCAAGACAATATGGATGTACATCTAGAAAAAGTAATATTATTTAATGTGTAACCATTGAAAGTCAAGTCGAGCCTGTCGCCAGTCTATTCGGCTTTGATTCACGGTTTTTTGAAATTACTGTATTTATGAAATAACAAGGTAATTCAATAATGTAATGTACTTTGAAGGAAGTTCACATATATTACCATTATTTTTCCGCTACTCAGTTTATGTTTTGATATAATTTACTAGAGAACCTGAGGAGGGGAATGGAAATTGAGTTATTTTTTTGATGTTGTACCCAATATTGAAAGCAATACGCGCTTAAGAGACCCACAAATAAAAGCATATATTGAAATTCGTGAGTATTTTGAGGAAAATCCAAACGGCGAGGCACTTGTTGTATTGCCAACTGGAACCGGGAAAAGTGGGCTTATTGCAATAGCTCCATATGGGGTAGCGAAAAAAAGGGTATTGGTTATTGCACCAGGCTTAGTCACAAAAAAAAGCGTGGTTAAAACCTTACATCCATTAGAAGAAAATTTTTGGTTGAATTTTGATGTCCTTTTTGACCCTGAGGACATGCCGGTAGTTGAAGAATATGAATCCGACATGTTAATGTCCAGCCTTGAGAAGTCCGATTTCGTAATTGCGAATGTTCATAAGCTTTATAAAGACCAACAGAACTCTCTATTGAACAGAGTTCCGAGAGATTTTTTTGACTTAATAATTATCGACGAAGCCCATCATTCAGTAGCAGAAACTTGGAAGACTGCTTTAGAATATTTTTCTGATGCCAAAAAGCTGCATGTAACTGGAACTCCTTACAGGGGAGATAACAAGGAACTACCTGGTAAAATGATTCATAATACACCCTTATCCGAAGTAATGGCATTAAAATATGTAAAGTGGCTAAGAAAAGAAACAATAAATAATGAGAATTTGTATTTCACTATTCCTGGAGAAGAAGGAAAGCTTACAAAAGATAAGGTATTGAAATTGAAAGAACGGGAATGGCTTGAAAAATCCGTTGCCTTGTCCAAAGAATGCTCTCTAGATGTTATTGACAAAAGTATTGACGAACTAAAGAAAATTAAAGCTTATTCACCGAATGTCCCTCATAAAATTTTAGCTGTAGCTTGTAGTATTGCTCATGCAAGAGACCTCGCTCACTGGTATGAAGAGAGGGGTAAAAGTGTAATTATTGTACATAGCGATATGCGACCTGAAAACTTACAAACAGCATTTATGAAAGTTGAGAATCACCAGTGCGAAGTTGTAGTCTCAGTTAATATGCTAATGGAAGGGTACGACCATAAATATTTAACAGTCCTTGCTCTATTCCGACCTTATAGGAGCCAAAATGCATTCGCGCAAGTGGTCGGTAGGGTATTGAGGGCAATCCCCGATAATGAGATTACAGATTTTGCTATAGATAATAATGCTGTTTTAGTTTATCATGAAGAAATTGGCTTAGACACGATGTGGCAATTTTTCTCTAATGAGGTTGAAAGAAGTAAAAAAATCCCTGTGAGAGAATATACAATTTCCGATAAAGAATATGTAAGAAGGGAAATTGTTTACGCGACCATAGAAAAAGACGATTATTTTGTAAGTGATATGGATTCATATTTACAAACGATGGATTTTAATGAGTTATTTAAAAGAGCACGAGAAGAAGTCGAAAAAAATATCGCTTCTAAAATAGAGACATTGAAAGAAGCAGGATTAAATGATGAAGAAATAGAAGCTACAATGGAGGCTTTAAAGAAAACTGCGACCAACAAGAAGAAAGGTGAATTAGATGAGTTAATGTTATCTAAGAGACCAGAACTTCTTAGGAAAAGGAGCAGAAATTTCTTGTATAACGATGCTAATGAGGCTGCAAATGCTATTTTAGAGGAGCATGGAATTAATCCAAAAGATAGCTCGCTTTTTGACAAGTTTAGTGGGCTAATCTACAAGTTGGCACCGGGTACTCCTAATGATGGAATTTTAGTAAGGTACATGAATTCTCGTTTATCAAGGAAGTTCGGACCAGTCAAAAAGCGGGAACCAGAACAATTATTAGCCTCACAAAAATATCTTGAAGTAGTGGTAGATGAAATAAGGAGGATGTTAAAATGAGTAATTTAGTTCAAAGAAAAGTCGACACATTAATAAAGCTTATGTTAACCACAGGAGTTCAACCTTCTGAACTAGTCGATAATATTTATTTGAATGATTATAAAAGTATTAAGTATTATAAAGTGGATTCAAACATACTAGGTGAATTGATTTTTGAAGAGAGTACAGGTAAATACACGGTAGAAGTCGCATTGAAATATGTTTATAATGCCGAGAAAATGCTTCTGCGAATTGAAGAAGAAGTCCATGGACAAGTAAACGTGTTATGGGATAGGAATAATACAGAATCTGAATTGATTAATGAAATCATTAGCCTATTAAAACAAAGTTATTCAACAAATGAAGTTAATAAATTTATTACAAGTTTACCGAATGAATTGGCTAAAAAGTTAATGTTGAATTATAAATTAACTGCATAATCATGTTGAAGCCTTGAAATTACTCAAGGCTTTTTGTCTTGCCAAGTTTTTGGCAGCTTATCCATTTTTTATCTCCTTTTCATCAGTTACGGAGGATTCCAATCGACTGATCGTTATAATGACGCAATTGTACTCCAAATTTTCTCCCAGTGTAGATTATAAAATCAAGGGGAATACTAAAAAGTAATTTATATCTAAAAATGTCTGAAAGGATGATGAATTTGCTAGATGAAAAAACGATTAGTATTGTTCAATCTACTGCCCCTGTTTTAAAGGAACATAGTAAAGAAATTGGAAGAAAATTTTATACACTACTATTTGAAAAAGCCCCTGACTTATATAATATCTTCAATCAAACTAACCAGAAAAGGGGCCTCCAACAAGAAGCATTGGGATATGCGGTGTATGCGGCTGGAGAACATATTACAAACCTTGGCGCGATCAAACCCGTTATAGAGAGAATATCTCAGAAACATCGGGCGATTGGAATCAAAGCGGAACAATATCCTGTCGTAGGTGAAACGTTACTGCAAGCTGTAAAAGATGTATTGGGAGACGCTGCTACAGATGAAATCATTGAGGCTTGGGGTAAAGCATACGGATATATTGCGGATGCGTTTATTGAACTAGAAAAAAAGCTTTACGAAGAGACTGAACAACAGACGGGAGGTTGGAGAGGATATAGAGATTTTTATGTCGATAAAAAGGTAAAAGAAAGCGAAGATGTAACTTCCTTTTATTTAAAACCCAAAGACCAAAACGTAATTGCTACATACAAACCCGGACAGTACCTTACGATCAAGGCAGAAATTCCTGGTGAGAAGTATACACACATTCGTCATTACAGTCTTTCTGAAGCCCCAGGGAAAGATTATTATCGAATTAGTGTGAAACGAGAAGATAAGAATACCCCTGAAGGCATTGTCTCGAATTATCTACATGAGCAAATTCAAACCGGAGATACGCTTCCATTTTCTGCTCCGGCAGGTGACTTCGTACTGGATAATAACAGCACCCCTATTGTCTTTATTAGTGGTGGTATTGGAATTACTCCTGTTTTAAGTATGCTCAATGCTGTGGTATCTGAGCAACCGAATCGCAAAGTAACATTTATACACGCAGCCCTGAATAGTCAGTACTACCCTTTTAAAGACCATGTAAAACAGCTAGAAAACAATCATCCAAACTTAAAATCGCTTGTTTGTTATGAAGCACCTACCACCGAGGACAAACAGAGAGGGGATTTTGATAAAGAAGGGTATATTGATATGGAATTTCTAAAATCCAATGTATCAACCAAGGATTCTGATTTTTATCTTTGCGGGTCTCTTCCATTTATGGATGCCATTATTAGGGCCTTAAAGGACTGGGAGATACCTACGGAGCATATTCATTACGAATCATTTAGCCCAGTGGCTATTTTAGGAGAGGAATAACCCACCATTAATATGCGTTAAAATTGGATCGCACAAAGACGAAGTTCACTTCTGTGAACCGCTTGGTGCCTCAACTGCAACAGCACTGCAATTGCGATGAGTAGTCTCTAAGAAGAAGAGGGTAGTTCCCACAAAAGGAGGCAGCCTTCTTCTTCATTTTTTAACCAATCCGATAAAAAACGAATTACTGGTAAGCAGGATAGGGACGTGATATATCGATTTCTATGAAGCACCTAGAGTACTTCTTACGAGTTGATATGATGGAGAAGCTTATCAGTACTTGCCCCCTTACCCTCATTCAGCAGAGTCCATTTACCTGAAGACCACTATTTTAATTAACTTCGTTTAAACGACTGTTTAATAAGACAAGTGTCGAAGCAAGCTATAGGGATTATATATCTAAGTCTATAATCTTGGAACTTATATGAAGTCCCTCGTTAAATAATTATTAAACCAAACGTTGAACACTATTCACCAAACAAGTGGAACTCCGTTACTCTTGACCAATTTCAATATTTTAACAAGGTTCCTTACAATTTATGTTGAAATTTAAATATAAAGTTATTCAACAAGATTATCCTTAGAAATTAAATAGAA
>NZ_JAMXKG010000002.1:0-319552 GCF_024494405.1 Fictibacillus sp. WQ 8-8 | reverse complement strand
TTCCCGAAGTTATCCCCGTCTTACAGGCAGGTTACCCACGTGTTACTCACCCGTCCGCCGCTAACCTCAGAGAGCAAGCTCTCTTTGGTCCGCTCGACTTGCATGTATTAGGCACGCCGCCAGCGTTCATCCTGAGCCAGGATCAAACTCTCCAATAAAGTGTTTGATATAGCTCTTAAAGTTTAAAAATTGATGGGATTGTAAAATCCCTGACTTACCTGGCTTTTGTTTGGTTTTCAAAGAACAAGTTTGCGCCGCTCGTTTTGGCGACTCTATTAGATTACCATACTAGCATCTATTAAGTCAACCGTTTTTCTGAAAAAGTTTTTATCAGAAGTTCGCCTGAAAGAATAGGCAAAACAAGAAGCTCAATAAATATACCACCATAATGGATCTTTTGCAAGTGTTTTTTAAATAAAGCTGTATAAACATAAAAAAGAGAGTCCCTGCTGGCTTTGGGACTCCCTTGCTTCTGTTATTCAGAGAGAACTTCTTCAATAAAGAGATCATTGTTGTCCCTTAAAGAGATAATGGCGGACGATTGATCCAGCTGGATAATCGGTCTCGCAGGATGAGAGTCTTCCTTAAAAACGATAGATCCTGTCTGGCCGTCCGATAGTCTTACTCTCGTCCCTGCTGAAAAGATAGACAGTCCGTCCGTCACCGCCCGAATGATAGCTGGATCAAACTGGCCGAATTGATCTTTCATCATTAGCTCGATGACTTTAAAAGGACTTAGTTTTTTCCGGTAGGGCCTTTCTGAAGTCATCGCAAGGTAGACGTCCGCTGCGGCAAGGATTCTGCTGTAAGGATGAAGCTTGCTTCCATGAACCTTGAGTGGATAGCCGCTTCCATCCTGACGTTCATGATGCTGCAGGACCCCGAGAAGAACACCCTCTTTTATAGCAGGCAATTTTTTAAGCATGTTATAGCCTTGGATGGAATGCTGCTTCACTTCTTTAAGCTCATGAAGGTTCAAGGGCCCTTTTTTCTTTAAGATAGCTGGAGATATTTTGGACATGCCGCAGTCGCACAGCGCGCCTGCCACTCCGATCTGGAGACAGTCCCCTCTTGAGAATCCAAGTTTTTTAGCTATGAAAGCACTAAGTACAGAAAGAGACACTGCATGGTGATACAAATAATCGTCTGTATTTTGCGCCTGCTGCATGTCCTTTAATCCCCCAGGCTGGTCCATTCCTTTTTCCACAACAGGTACGATTGCTTTCCTTAATGTAAGCACATCGATTTGAGCACCTGCTCTCCAGTTGGTGAACAGCACTTTAAATCGCTTTACGGCTTCGTTATAGAGAGGCAGGAAGGCACCGGGCATCTCTATAGAAGAAACAAGAGATGGCTTGCTTTTTTCAGGAGCAGTCTTTGTTGTCTGTTTATTTTTGGAAATTTCAGAGACAATTTCAATTTCCTTGATCATGAACAACGATAAAATGTCCAGGTGCTCAGCTGTCAGGACAGTATTCTTCTTTATAATCGGATGATTCGTACGGCCGAAATGATCGGTAGCAAGAACTTGGCCGACTTTTGCCGCTGAAGGATGGATTATCATCTTGGTTCCCCGCTTTTTATGTATATGAAATTCATTTTCATTTTACATATAAAAAAGAGGAAAATATATGATTATTTTCCTCTTTTTATCAATTATTCTTCTGTATCGTTTTCATTAGAAGATTCTTCTGGAGCCTGTGTTTCTTCGTGGCCTTCCATTTCTTCTTCCAATCCGTCTTCAATATCTTCATCAAGCTCTTTTTCTACAACCGCAACAGTGGCTACATGGTTGCCTTCGTGCATGGAGATCAATTTCACACCCTGAGTATTTCTTCCCATGGATGAGATGCCTGACATGTTCATACGGATCAGGATGCCGTCAGCGGTAATAATCATGAGGTCTTCATCATTCGTTACCGTTTTAAGCGCGATGATCGCTCCGTTTCGATCGGTGATGTTACAGGTTTTGATTCCTTTTCCGCCGCGTGACTGCAGACGGTATTCTTCCATTGGTGTACGTTTTCCGTAACCTTTTTTGGTAACGATTAATACATCCTGTGCTTCATCGAGAACTTCCATTCCGACGACATAATCGTCTTCGCCAAGAGTTACAGCTTTTACTCCTGCAGCTGTACGGCCCATTGATCGTACATCATCCTCTTTATAGCGAATCGCCATTCCCTGGCTCGTTCCAACGATAATCTCCTTGCTGCCATCTGTCAGTTTAACACCCATCAGCTCGTCATCTTCACGCAAGGTAATGGCAAACAGACCGCCTTTTCGGATATTAGCAAACTGAGAAAGCGGAGAACGTTTCGTAATCCCATGTCTCGTCATGAAGTTGAGGTACCACGTATCCTCGAATTCTTCTACAGGAATGACAGCTGAAATCGTTTCATCCCGTTCAACCTGAAGCATGTTGACAATCGGAATTCCTTTTGCAGTTCTGCTCATTTCAGGAATCTCATAACCTTTCAGGCGGTACACTTTACCTTTATTCGTAAAGAAGAGGATCGTATTATGAGAGTTTGTTGTAAAGAGATGTTCCACGAAATCGTCTTCACCCGTTCCCATGCCTTGGATGCCGCGGCCGCCTCGACGCTGTGAGCGGTAGGTGGAGATGGGAAGACGCTTAATGTATCCCTTGTTCGTCAAAGTAATGACGACATTTGTTCTTGGAATGAGGTCCTCATCTTCAATCATGTCGAAGCCGACGGTAATGTTCGTACGGCGCGCATCACTAAAGCGTTCTTTGATCTCAGTGAGTTCTTCACGAATGATTTCGAGAATCCTTTCCTCATCTGCCAGGATGGCTTTCAGCTCTGCAATGAGAGCGACAAGCTCTTTATACTCATTTTCAATCTTGTCCCGCTCCAGGCCTGTCAAACGTTGAAGCCTCATTTCCAGGATGGCTTGAGCCTGTTCATAGCTTAGAGAGAATTTCTCCATCAAGCCTTCTCGCGCAATCTCTGTTGTTCTTGAAGAACGGATAAGGGCGATGACTTCATCAAGATGATCCAGCGCAATTCTTAAGCCTTCAAGAATATGAGCACGCGCTTCTGCTTTCCGAAGATCGAACTCGGTTCTGCGGCGGATGATGACCTGCTGATGTTTCAAGTAATAATACAGACATTCTTTAAGGTTCAGTACTTTCGGCTGCCCATCGACCAATGCCAGCATATTGATGCCGAAGCTGGTTTGCAGCGCCGTCTGTTTATAAAGGTTATTTAAGAGTACATTGGCATTCGCATCACGGCGGACTTCAATGACAATACGCATTCCATTTCGGTCTGACTCGTCGCGAAGATCAGTGATGCCGTCAATCTTTTTATCCCTGACTAATTCTGCGATTTTTTCGATCAGGCGGGCTTTGTTGACTTGGTAAGGAATTTCATTAACGATAATCGTACTTTTGCCGTTCGCCTGTTCTTCAATCTCTGCTTTGGCACGGATAATGATGGAGCCTCTTCCAGTCTGGTAAGCTTTCCTGATTCCTTCACGTCCTAAAATTTCACCTGCTGTCGGGAAATCCGGCCCAGGAATGAATTCCATTAGTTCCGGAATAGAAATATCAGGATTTCGGCTGAGTTCCAAAATACCGTCGATGACTTCTCCGAGATGGTGAGGAGGAATATTGGTTGCCATCCCAACAGCAATCCCGGAAGTACCGTTGACCAAGAGGTTTGGAAAACGGGAAGGCATAACAATCGGTTCACGTTCGGAGCCGTCATAGTTATCCTTATAGTCAATCGTGTCCTTGTTGATGTCACGGACCATTTCCATCGCAATTTTTGACATTCTTGCTTCTGTATAACGCATTGCCGCAGCGGAGTCCCCATCCACGGAACCAAAGTTGCCGTGGCCGTCGATCAGCATGTGGCGATATGCAAAATCCTGCGCCATACGAACCATCGTTTCATATACGGCAGCGTCGCCGTGAGGGTGATACTTACCGATAACTTCCCCGACGATACGAGCGGACTTTTTGTACGCTTTATCGGCGGTCATGCCCAGGTCGTTCATCGCATAAAGAATCCGCCGGTGAACAGGCTTCAGGCCGTCACGGACATCAGGAAGTGCACGGCTCACGATAACGCTCATCGCATAATCCATAAATGATGTACGCATTTCCGAGCTGATATTTATTTCCTTCACCCGGGATTGATCTGCTTCAGACATTAGTTCTAACCTCCATTTACTGCATGATCCATAAGAAATTCTCTTTACGGTGCACTCATTTCCTTACAAATAATATCTATAAAAACGGTAAGAGAAACAGGGGTATGCCCTGTTTCCACTGTTGTTAAATATCCAAGTTTTTGACGTAATGGGCATTTTCCTGAATGAAATCACGCCGCGGTTCGACCTTATCCCCCATCAAGATCTCAAAGGTTTCATCCGCTTCCATCGCATCTTTCAGTTCAACCTGCAGCAGCGTTCTTGTTTCTGGATCCATGGTCGTTTCCCACAGCTGAGTGGGATTCATTTCTCCAAGACCTTTATAGCGCTGAACTCCCGGTTTTGGATTCTGCGGGATCTCTTTCATAATTCTATCCATTTCTTTATCGTTATAAGCATATTCAATCCGCTTGCCCTGCTGAATCTTATAAAGAGGCGGCTGTGCGATGTAGATATATCCATTCTCGATGATCGGTCTCATATACCGGTAAAAGAACGTCAGCAGCAGTGTACGGATATGAGCGCCATCGACATCAGCATCCGTCATGATGATAATTTTATGGTATCTCGCTTTTGAAATATCAAAATCTTCACCGATACCCGTACCGAGTGCCGTAATGATGGCTCGGATCTCATTGTTTGATAAGATTTTATCAAGACGTGCTTTTTCTACGTTGATGATTTTTCCCCGCAATGGCAGAATCGCCTGAAAATGGCGGTCGCGCCCTTGTTTGGCTGATCCACCTGCCGAGTCACCCTCAACGATGTACAATTCAGATACGCTGGCGTCCTTTGAAGAACAGTCTGCCAGTTTACCTGGAAGAGAAGAAACATCAAGTGCGCTTTTTCTGCGTGTCAGCTCGCGGGCTTTTTTGGCAGCGACGCGCGCACGAAGCGCCATCATCCCTTTTTCCAGTACCCGCTTGGCGATATTTGGATTTTCCAGCATAAAGGTAGAGAACTGTTCAGAGAATAGAGATTCAGTAATCGTTCTCGCCTCAGAGTTTCCAAGTTTCGTTTTCGTCTGTCCTTCAAACTGTGGATCTGGATGCTTGATGGAGATGATGGCAGTCAAACCTTCACGCACATCATCACCCGACAAGTTTGTATCGCTGTCTTTGAACATATTGTTTCGGCGCCCATAATCATTGATGACACGTGTTAACGCGGTTTTAAACCCAGACTCATGGGTTCCGCCTTCATGCGTGTTAATGTTGTTGGCGAAAGAATAGATATTGCTCGTATAGCTGTCGTTATACTGAAGTGCGATCTCTAGAGAGATTCCATCTTTCTCTCCTTCGATGAAGATCGGCTCATGAATGGCTTCACGTGCGCGGTTGATGTGTTCAACGTAGGATTTGATCCCGCCTTCATAATGGTACTCCTGTTCGACTGGCTCTTCTTCGCGCTTGTCCCTAGCGATAATCTTGATTCCGCGATTAAGGTAGGCAAGTTCTCTAATCCTTTGAGAGAGTGTGGCAAAGTCAAATTCCCTCGTTTCCGTAAAGATTTCTTTATCCGGAACAAAGTGAATGATCGTTCCCCGTTTGTCTGTTTCTCCAATCACAGCCAGGTCGGCCGCTGGAACACCGCGGTGGTACTGCTGATAATGAATCTTGCCGTCACGATGGACGGTTACATCCATTTCACTGGAAAGCGCATTTACAACGGACGCACCAACACCATGAAGTCCTCCGGATACTTTATAACCTCCGCCGCCAAATTTACCGCCGGCATGAAGTACGGTCATGATGACCTCTACAGCAGGACGTCCCATTTTTTCTTGAATCCCAACAGGAATACCTCGTCCATTGTCCGTAACAGTAATGCTGTTATCTTTTTCGATCGTGACAGTAATCTCATCACAGTAACCAGCCAAAGCTTCATCGATCGAGTTATCGACGATTTCCCACACTAAGTGGTGCAGCCCTTTTACGTTCGTGGAACCGATGTACATTCCGGGACGTTTACGGACAGCTTCGAGCCCTTCTAATACCTGAATATCACTTTCATCATAATGCTGTTCTAATTTCTGATCAGTAGTCATTTTTTCTTCACCTACATTTCGGTTTCGGGAACAATTTCAAATAAAGCCTTTTATTTTAAATACCAGCTATGGGCAAAATCAATACGTTCTCCTGCCCGTTTTTTCAGTGTGATCGAGGATAGAGGGGAGATATAAACCTGTTTCTTTGTGATTATAACGGATTTTGGATTTGTGTCGCATAGATTGACCATGCTTTTCTTTTCTTTGTGCTGCCTTAAAAAGTCGTTCATTAATTCCGAGCTTTCAAGAGCATGGTAATCCAGAATAGCTACGATATCTTTTTGCTGGATCACCGCTTCTTCGCCAATATGAAGTAACATGGTTCACCTCACCTTATCCGTTCAATCGCACCTTGTTCGACATGGTACGTTGCCGCCTTTTCCAGCGTTTCATGATGAATACCTTCCACACTTGTTGTCGTAACAAACGTTTGTACTTTGCCTTGAATAGTGTTCAGCAGATGAGACTGCCTGTAATCATCAAGTTCTGATAAAACGTCATCCAGCAGCAGCAGTGGATATTCCCCGACTTCTGAATGAATGAGATCGATTTCTGCAAGTTTGATCGAAAGCGCAGTAGTTCTCTGCTGGCCCTGTGAACCGAACGTTTGCACATCTTTTCCGTTCACGTGGAAAAGCAGGTCGTCACGGTGCGGTCCGAAAAGAGTGGTCCCTCGCTCTAGTTCTCTATCTTTTATTTTAACAAACTTTTGTTCATAAGCTTCTATCATTTTCGACAAATCTTGCTCTTCACATACCTCAATGGTCGGTTTATATAAAACTTCCAGCCTTTCAAGCCCCCGGCTGATCCCGTGATGGATCGGATCGGCCCAGCTTTGAAGCAGTTTCATATAGCTCATGCGTTTTTCTGTAACTCTTGCAGCCGACTGAATCATTTGTTCAGTAAGGATATCCAGCATGACTCCGTTTTCTTTTGAACGGTTCCGCTGCATATCCCGCAAAAGCGAGTTGCGCTGAGCGAGGACTTTTTGATATTGGGTCAGGTAGTGGAGATATACAGGATTGACCTGTCCGATCTCCATATCGATAAAACGACGTCGCACCTGCGGACTCCCTTTTACAAGATTCAAATCCTCAGGTGCAAACATGACGATATTTAATGCCCCTATATAATCAGTCAGCCTCCGCTGTTCAAGTCCATTGACTTTTGCTTTCTTTCCTTTTTGCGAAATGACCAGGCTTAAACTGAATGGTCCGGTCCTTTTTTGAACCCGTCCTTCTATTTTAGCATATTCTTCGTCCCAATAGATTAATTCTTTATCACGGGGAGTCCTGTGGGATTTAGCCATCGCAAGCACATAGATGGCCTCCATCACATTTGTTTTACCCTGTGCGTTTTCACCAAGAAACACGTTCACTTTGTTTTCAAAGTTAATCTCCTGGGACGAATAATTCCGGTAGTTCCTAATGCTTAATTCTTCAATATACAACGGGATACCCCCATCTATCTCGCTACAGTAAATTCACCTAAATCGGGAACAGAAACCGCATCGCCTTCATAAAGCTTTCTGCCTCTGCGGTTTTCAGGTTCACCGTTAACCAGCACTTCATTCTCTGCTAAATACCATTTTACCATTCCTCCGCTAGAGATGGCATCTACCTGTTTTAAAAGCTGCTGCAGCGTAATATACTCGGTTGTTATTTTTACAGTTTCCATCGTTACACCCCTTTTATAGCTAGTATTTTCATTTTTATCCTCTTTATGAAAAGGCATAAAAGCTGCCGGATAAAGACCAGCAGCTTTTTATGCGTTATTTATGTTCTTAATACGTTCTGACAGGAAGAATGAGCTGTTTAACTGTCTCATTTTCTACAGGTGTGATAAGGAACGGCCGCATAGCACCTGTAAACAAGACTTTAATTTCTGTACAATCCATCGCTTTAAGGGCATCAATCATATACTTCGCGTTGAACGAAATCTTAAGTTCTTCTCCCTCCATCGATTCAGTGATGACATTCTCGTAAACTTTTCCGATTTCCGGTGAGTTGGAAGAGATCTCGACTGTCTGGTTATCCAATGTGGCCAGCTTGACCACATTATTTCTGCCCTCTCTTGCTAAAAGGGAGGCTCGGTCAATCGCCTGCAGGAAATCTTTCGTAGATAATCCGAGTGTTGTTTTGCTCTCACTGGGAAGCAGCTTGCTCGTATCAGGATAATTGCCGTCAAGCAGGCGGGAGAAGAACAATGTATTCTTCGTTTTGAACAGTACTTGATTATCGGTCACAACGATTTGAACCAGTTCACTGGATTCTTCTACGATCTTCGAAAGTTCATTCAGGCTTTTACCTGGAATGACAACATTCTGGAACGATAATTCTTCCGTGTTGCTCTCAATTCTTGCTGTGCGCAGTGCGAGGCGATGGCTGTCTGTTGCTACACAGCTTAATACGCCATCCTCAAGCTTGATGTTCACCCCAGTTAATATAGGGCGTGTTTCTGACGTGGACACCGCGAAGACAGTTTGCCTGATAATTTGGCGAAGCAGATCTCCTTGAATACTGAACACATTTTGTTCTTCAATCTGAGGAAGGCGAGGATATTCCTCAGGATCCAGGCCAACCAGGCTGAATTCGGATGCTCCCGAACGAAGCTTTGTTTCAAAACGTTCTCCGACTTCGATTTCAACCGTATCATTTGGCAGTTTTTTAACGATTTCAGAGAAATACCTTGCTTGCAGCACGATACTTCCTGGTTTTTGAACTTCTAAATTGACAGTTCCGTTCTCTTCCATAGGAATCAAACGTTCAATGGATATATCGGAATCACTGCCGGTTAATGTCATTCCTTCACTATGTACGTCCATTTTGATCCCTGTCAAAATTGGTATCGTTGTTCGTGAAGAAACGGCCTTCATTACATCTTGAACACCTTCAATTAGCTGGCTTCGGTTAATTTGAAATTTCATCGTCATCCCCCTGAACATTTTCATTTTGAAATTGTGTTATATTATTCATTTTTTTAAATAAAAAATAGTCGTAGTAATAGTAGGGCCTGTGAATCTGTGGATAACTGCAAAAAGTTAAAGGAAGAACAGCCTATCCACATGTGGACAGACTGTGTATAAGCATGTACCGGTTATTCACAGTATTCACAGCAAAAACAGGTGCTTATAGAGGCACTACGATTTTAACTGATCGTGAATTTCCTTGATATTCTTTTGCAGCAGCTGGTCGGAAACCATTAAGTTTGAAATTTTCTCATGAGCGTGCAGGACAGTCGTATGGTCCCTTCCCCCAAATTCTTCGCCGATCTTAGGCAGTGAATTGTCGGTCAGCTCCCTTGCGAGATACATGGCGATCTGTCGAGGAAAGGCAACAGACTTTGTCCTCTTCTTGGCAGTGAAATCTTCAAGCTTGATATTATAATGCCTGCCGACAATCTCTTGAATATGATGAATCGTGATCATACGCGGTTTAGAGGAAGGAATGATGTCCTTCAATGCCTCTGCTGCCAGATCCGCATTCATATCCTGGTTTATAAGAGAAGAATAGGCAACAACACGGATCAAAGCACCTTCCAGTTCACGGATGTTGGTGTCGATTTGATTCGCGATGTAAAGCATCACTTCATTTGGAATGTCCAATCCTTCTGCTTTCGCTTTTTTACGCAGAATCGCAATTCTCGTCTCAAGGTCCGGCGGAGTGATATCTGTAATCAGCCCCCATTCAAAACGGGAACGGAGCCTGTCCTCTAATGTAGGAATCTCTTTTGGAGGACGGTCACTTGAAATAACAATCTGCTTGCTTTCTTCATGAAGAGCGTTGAACGTATGGAAAAATTCTTCCTGAGTCTGTTCTTTTCCCGCCAAAAACTGAATATCATCAATCAATAGAACGTCAACACTCCTGAATTTATTTCTAAATTCGACAGTTTTGTTGTCACGGATCGAGTTAATGAACTCATTTGTAAACTTTTCAGAGGACAAATACGCCACTTTGGCATTGGGTTTATGGTCGATCACATAATGGCCGATCGCATGCATCAAGTGGGTCTTCCCCAAACCTACGCCTCCATAGATAAACAAAGGATTATAGGCTTTGGCGGGAGCTTCAGCCACCGCTAGAGAAGCAGCATGGGCGAATCGGTTCCCTGACCCGATAACGAACCGGTCAAATGTGTACTTCGGATTCAGCATGCTTTGTTTCACTTCTTCTTGCTGCTCTACATTTACTTTTTGTGTTTTCTTTAACACTTTTTCAAGGTCAACTTCTTCTTCCATCTGATTTTGAGGAATGATGAATTTGACATCCAGCGCAGCACCGGTTACATCCTGAAGGGTTTCCGAGATCAGGGTGGAATAACGGGATTCCAGCCAGTCGCGGGCAAACTCGTTCGGTGCAGTAATGATAAGCGTATCATTTTGCAGTGCATGTGCCGCTGTGGACTTCAACCATGTCTCAAAGCTGGGCTTGCTGACCTTCTTTTCCATGGCAGCCAGTGCTTTGTTCCATAGGTCATTAATATTTTCCACCAACTGTCCCTCCTAAAAATATTTATATAAACGAGGCTTTTTCTTCCTTGCGTACAGCTTAAATTCAAAGGCAGCGCGAAAGAAAACCTCAAGACAGTCGAGGGCAATTTTTAATGAGTGAAACCAGATTTGATGTTCCAATCATAAAATAGCCGTCGCGGGTAAAGGTTCATCTTGAGGCTTATAAAGGCACTTTTCACAAAACGCTTGATGTTGTTCAAGCCTTGTACAGCGATATGTATATAATCGAATAAATATACTATTCACAGCAAAAGTGCACAATCTATTAATATAGTAGAAAACCAGTATAAGATAAGTCATACAGAGGATGTGGACAACCTTATAAACATCAATTTTAAACTGTCCACAACTTTATCCACACGCTGTGGATAAAAACATTGTCGCATGAAGTTATCAACGAGTTAAAACACAACAATCATAACAAATAAATCCCATGAATGCAATGTGTTTTTCGTACTTATCCACAACCCCTACAACTTGTGTACGGATGTTGTCCACAGCACTAGATTTTGTGTAAAACTTGTCGATAAAGGGTGTGGATAATGAAAAAAGTGTCGAAAAAAGTATCCACAGGGGGGATGAAAACGAAAACTGCCGTACGGATCAGCAAAAGTTTTACTCTGGGGAGTTTTCCTGTTTTTATAATTAAATTCTGTGAAGACTTGACAAATCGAGGGTAGCATCCTTATACTTACTTAGACTGTCTTTTTTGATATATCCTCAGGGAGGTGTAATATATAATGAAACCAACGTTCCAACCAAATAACCGTAAACGTAAGAAAGTACATGGTTTTCGTGCGCGTATGGCAACTAAGAACGGCCGTAAAGTTCTTGCTCGCCGCCGCCAAAAAGGAAGAAAAGTATTATCTGCATAGGCCACTGACATCAGTGGTCTTTTTTCTGATGTAGGAATAGCAGAAATCAGTTTAGATTAAAATAAGTAACCGATACTGTTAATAGTAATTGAATGAATAAATAAGCCGTATCAGATCCAGGTGGAGTGTTGCCGGATGGAAAAGAAAAAGCGCATCAAGAAAAATGAAGAATTTCAAGAAGTATTTAAAAGAGGAAAATCGTCTGCCAATCGCCAATTTGTAATATATGCGCTGGAAAAAAGCGATCAGCCTCATCTGCGGCTTGGATTATCAGTCAGCAAGCGGGTGGGAAATGCGGTGACCCGGAACCGGATAAAGCGTGTGGTCAAAGAAATCTTCATGAAGCATGAAAAAGAGATTACATCCGGAAGAGATTACATCATTATTGCCAGAAATCCAACAGCAGATATGGATTTTTTTGAGATGGAAAAAAGCCTTCTACACGTTTTACAGCGAGCCGGTTCGATCAGACAGTCTAAGGGAAGGCGAAAATGAAACGGCTTTTTATTTTGATCATCCGTTTTTACCAGCGATTTATTTCCCCAATGACTCCGCCAACTTGCCGGTTTTATCCCACATGTTCGACCTATGGAATTGAAGCAATTCAGCGATTTGGAGCAATCAAAGGAACCTGGCTGACTTTAAAACGTATATTAAAATGCCATCCTTTCCATCCAGGCGGAATTGATCCTGTGCCTGAAAGAAAGAATCGCCGAAAATAAAGAAACAACGCTTTAAGGAGGATGAGGAGTGCGAAAGAAATTAGGAATTATGTTTGCCTTAGTCAGTTTAATGGTACTGTTATCTGGCTGCAGCTCGACTAAAACGCCGATTACCCCCGAAAGTACCGGATTTTGGGATGAATATTTTGTTTATCCGCTCTCATGGGTTATTACACAGTTTGCTGAAATGATGGGCAACAACTATGGTCTGTCCATTGTGGTTGTAACGATTCTTATTCGTTTGGCTTTGCTGCCGCTCATGATTCAGCAGACAAGAAGTTCGAAAGCTATGCAAAACATCCAGCCAGAACTTCAAAAACTGCGTGAGAAATACAGTTCCAAAGATGCAACAACGCAGCAGAAGCTTCAGCAGGAAACAATGCAGCTGTTCCAATCCCAAGGGGTTAACCCTTTGGCGGGCTGTCTGCCATTGCTGATTCAGATGCCGATCCTGCTTGGTTTTTACCATGCGATTATGCGTACTCAGGAAATTAAGAATCACAGCTTCCTATGGTTCGATTTAGGTGTGCATGACCCTTATTATATCTTGCCTGTTGTTGCGGGTCTTACCACCTTCCTTCAGCAGAAAATTATGATGGGCGGCACGGACAACCCGAACCCGCAAATGAAAATGCTTCTTTATATCATGCCGATCATGATTGTTGTTTTTGCGATTAATTTCCCTGCAGCATTATCACTCTACTGGGTAATTGGTAACTTATTTATGATCGTACAGACTTATTTTATTACAGCCCCGAAAAAGAATAAGAAAAATGAAATTGATAGGGGAGCTAAAAAGTGAAACAGATAAAGGTAACGGGAAAAACAGTTGAAGAAGCAGTTTCCACAGCATTGGCCGAGCTTCATGCTTCTAAAGAAGAGGTTGAGGTAAAAGTACTCGAAGAATCTAAAAGAGGGTTTTTGGGTTTTGGCGGAAAACCAGCTTTAATAGAAGTCTCTCTTAAACCAGACCCGGTAAAGCTGGCTGTTGCTTTTTTACAGGAAGTCACCGATAAAATGGGTGTGCCTGTTACCATTTCACTGAAAGAAACGCGGGAAGAAATCATCTTGGAATTAACGGGTGAAAAGATTGCCATTTTGATCGGAAAAAGGGGACAGACCCTTAACTCCCTTCAGTACCTGACCAATCTTGTAGCCAATAATCACTCGAGCCGCTATCTCCGCATCATCATTGATGCAGAAAATTACAGAGAACGACGCCGCGAATCGCTTGAAAGACTGGCTGTCCATACAGCTCAAAAAGTTTCGGCGACTGGTAAAGGAGTAGCACTCGAACCGATGCCTTCCAACGAAAGAAAAGCCATACATATGGCACTGCGAAACAATAAAAAAATAGAAACTACTTCTGAAGGGGCAGAGCCATTCCGCAAGGTCATCATCCGCCCCTTGAAAAAGTAAGATCTGCTCCGGGCTGATGCCCGGAGTTTTTTAGTTGGAAAAGCTGAAACGACCTAAGACGAAATAGTTTCTTTTCGTCATTGGACACTGAAGCTGGATCCTGGTTTGAAAAGGAAGATACCCGCCAAAATTAACAAAACACCCGGCTTTTTTCATTGCCTTTTATATCCCTGCTAGGTTAAACTAAAAGGTATTGTGGATAATTATGTCTGTTTTTTTCAGGGAAGTTATCCACTGTGGATATGTTAGAAACACAAATAAAGGAAATAATACAATAGATACAGTATGTTTTGGGTTTCAAAGAGAGGTGAGAAGGATGGAATACGATACAATTACGGCCATTTCCACACCGATGGGGGAAGGTGCTATAGCCATTGTACGATTGAGTGGCAGTGAGGCTATAGCCATTGCCGATTCTATATATAAAGGGAAAAAGATGCTTCAGGAAGTGGAGTCACATACGATTCATTACGGCAAACTCATTGAACCAAAAACGGGGGAACCTGTTGAGGAGGTCATGGTTTCGGTCATGAAAGGTCCTCGTACCTTTACGAGGGAAGATGTGGTTGAGATCAACTGCCACGGGGGTATTGTTTCTGTAAACCGTGTACTTCAGCTGGTACTCAACAATGGTGCAAGACTGGCTGAACCAGGCGAATTTACAAAACGCGCCTTTTTGAACGGCAGGATTGACCTGTCCCAGGCTGAAGCGGTTATGGATTTGATCCGTGCTAAAACAGACCGGGCGATGAACGTGGCGCTTAACCAGATGGAAGGGCGGTTATCCAAGCTGGTCGGAAAACTAAGGCAGACACTGCTGGAGACCATTGCACATGTCGAAGTGAACATTGACTATCCGGAATACGATGCAGAGGAAATGACTCATTCCCTTTTGAACGAGAAATTGACGTTTGTTAAACAGGAAGTAGATAAGATCCTGACTACAGCACAGCAAGGGAAGATTTTGCGTGAAGGCCTGTCTACCGCTATTATCGGCCGCCCCAACGTCGGAAAATCCTCGCTGATGAATGCGCTCGTTCATGAAAACAAAGCCATCGTAACAGATGTTGCCGGAACGACCCGCGATGTGATTGAGGAATACGTGAATGTAAGAGGAGTTCCCCTTCGCCTTGTTGATACAGCAGGAATCCGTGAAACTGAAGATATCGTTGAACGAATCGGCGTTGAAAAATCGCGAAAAGTCCTTAAGGAATCAGATCTTATTTTACTTGTAGTCAATAATAACGAACCTTTGTCCCAAGAAGACGAGAATCTTTTTGAAGCAGTAAAAGGGCTTGATGTTATTGTGATCGTCAACAAAACAGACCTTAAACAAGAAATAGAAATGGACAGGGTAAAAGAATTGGCAGGACAACATCCTGTAATCACCACTTCTCTCCTTGACGAAGAAGGAGTGGACTTGCTTGAAGAAGGGATCGCTCAGCTTTTCTTCCAGGGAGGCATCGAGTCACAGGATATGACGTATGTTTCCAATTCAAGGCATATTGCCCTTTTGCAGCAAACCATTCACCATATAGATGAAGCGTTAAACGGAATAGATTTGAACCTGCCGATCGATATGGTTCAGATTGATATTACCAGGGCTTGGGAGATTCTCGGTGAGATTATTGGAGATACGGTTTCCGAGAGTTTAATTGACCAATTGTTCTCCCAGTTCTGCTTAGGGAAATAAAGGAGGAAGAAAAATGGGATATGATGCAGGCCGGTTCGATGTCATTGTTGTCGGAGCAGGCCACGCAGGGGTTGAAGCCGCACTTGCTTCGGCAAGAATGGGGGCAGAAACTCTGTGTTTAACCCTTAACTTAGATACCATTGCCTATATGCCGTGCAATCCATCGGTCGGCGGTCCTGCCAAAGGGATTGTCGTCCGGGAGCTTGACGCTCTTGGTGGAGAAATGGCCCGGAATATTGATAAAACACACATTCAGATGCGAATGCTGAATACAGGTAAAGGCCCGGCTGTACGTGCTTTGCGTGCCCAGGCCGATAAATTTCTGTACCAGAACGAAATGAAAAGAACGATGGAAAACACGGAGCATCTTACCTTAAGACAAGGTATGGTGGAACGTCTCTTGATCGAGGACGGCGTCTGTAAAGGTGTCGTTACGAAAACCGGAGCGGAATATCATGCTTCAGCTGTTGTTCTGACGACGGGAACTTACTTAAGAGGCAAGATTATTATCGGTGAGCTGTCCTATGAAAGCGGACCGAATAACATGCAGCCATCCGTTAACTTGTCATACCATCTTCAAGAGCTTGGTTTTCAGATGGTCCGTTTCAAAACAGGTACTCCTCCGCGCGTGAACAGCAAAACCATTGATTATTCCGTGACGGAAATTCAACCAGGTGATGAAGTACCCCGTGCTTTTTCATATGAAACAACGAAGTATATTACAGACCAGCTTCCATGCTGGCTGACCTATACCAGTCCTGAAACTCATGAACTCATTAATGGAAACCTTCACCGTTCACCTATGTATTCAGGGATGATTGAGGGTACAGGCCCGCGTTATTGCCCGTCTATTGAAGATAAGATCGTGCGTTTCAATGACAAGCCGCGCCATCAGATCTTTTTAGAGCCTGAGGGAAGAAATACGGAAGAAGTGTATGTTCAAGGACTTTCGACGAGCTTGCCTGAAGATGTTCAGCGAAAAATTCTTTCGACTATTCCAGGATTGGAAAAAGCGGAATTAATGCGTGCAGGCTATGCAATTGAATATGATGCCATCGTACCGACACAGCTATGGCCGTCCCTTGAAACGAAGAACGTCGAAGGGCTTTTCACTGCCGGCCAGCTGAACGGAACGAGCGGCTATGAAGAAGCTGCAGGCCAAGGGGTTATGGCAGGGATCAACGCGGCTTTAAAAGTTCAAAACAAAGAACCGCTTATTCTCAGCAGATCAGATGCCTATATTGGTGTGCTGATTGATGACCTGATTACAAAAGGGACAAATGAACCCTACCGTCTTCTTACATCTCGTGCAGAATACCGTCTGCTTCTCCGTCATGATAATGCAGACCTCAGGCTGACGGAAAAGGGATATGAAATTGGATTAATTCCTCAAGAGCGTTATGACCGTTTTGTTGAAAAGCGAGAAAAGATCAAACAGGAAATCGACCGTTTGGAGCATTTGACAGTCAAACCGTCGCCTGAAGTTCAGGAAATTCTTGAGGGGGCAAAAAGCTCCCCGCTTAAAGAGCCAATGACAGGAGCGACGCTCCTGAAGAGACCCGAAATTACCTACGATGTAGTGGCTCAAATCCATCCTTCTGAAACGCCTGTGGACGAAGTTATTGCCGAGCAGGTTGAAATTCAAGTGAAATATGCAGGTTATATCGATAAGCAGCTTGCACAGGTTGACCGGATGAGAAAGATGGAAAACAAAAAACTTCCAGTGGATCTGGACTACGGTGCAATCAACGGCCTGGCTACTGAAGCTAAACAAAAACTGCTTGAAGTCCGTCCTCTATCAGTAGGACAGGCATCACGGGTGTCGGGAGTAAACCCTGCGGATATTTCGATTTTGCTTGTTTACCTGGAGCAAGGGAAACTAGCTAAGCTTGCACGTTAAGTTTTTGGAGGACAAAATGAATATTACAACCTTTCAAGAAAAGTTGGCAGAGAAGGGTATCAGCCTTTCTCCCCGCCAGCTCCAGCAGTTCGAAGACTATTTTCATATCCTGGTCGAGTGGAATGAGAAAATGAACTTAACAGCTATTACGGATAAAGAAGAAGTGTACTTAAAACACTTTTATGATTCTTTATCAGCAGCCTTCTATTTCGATTTTAATCAGGAGTTAACGGTGTGTGATGTAGGTGCAGGAGCGGGTTTTCCGGGAATTCCGCTGAAAATCTGTTTTCCGCAAATTAAGCTCTCGATCTGTGATTCGCTGCAGAAGAGAATCACTTTCTTAGAACACCTTTCAAAAAAACTGGAATTAACCGATATTTCGTTGTATCATGACCGTGCAGAAACGTTCGGACACCGCCCAGAGATAAGAGAGGCTTATGATCTTGTCATGGCCCGCGCGGTTGCCAGGATGTCGGTATTGAGCGAGCTTTGTCTTCCCCTTGTTAAAAAGGGAGGCCATTTCCTTGCTATGAAAGGCTCACAGCTTCCGGACGAAATGAAGGACAGCAAAAAAGCCGTTCAAATGCTGGGCGGCAGCGTAAAAGATGTTTATTCCTTTAAGCTTCCGGTTGAGAACAGTGACAGATACATCGTTCTGGTGGATAAAGTAAAAACCACACCAAAGAAATACCCAAGAAAGCCTGGGACGCCAAATAAGAATCCTCTTTCCTGATTCATAAGCCGAATGTTTCACGTGAAACATCCGGTCTACATATCCCGCGAGGAACAAAGAAATTTCAAAATCTGGCAGGAAAACTGATGGACAGAGCGAAAATCTAAGATAGATAACAAAAGGTGGTGTCATTCATATGAAACATCCTTTTTCACGCTTATTCGGCATCGGTGAGAAAAATCAGACAGCTGAAGCTGAAGAGAAGAACGAAAATGAAGAAATACTGCAACTCCAGGTCAAAGATATCCATCCGAATCAATTCCAGCCTCGTACCGTTTTTATAGATGAAAGAATTGAAGAGTTATCCCAAACGATTGAGACTCATGGGATCATCCAGCCGATTGTTGTCAGGTCAGCGGGAGACCAAACTTATGAGATCATCGCCGGTGAACGGCGGTGGAGGGCAGTACAAAAACTGGGCTGGGAGACGATTCCAGCTATTATAAAGGAATTTGATGACTCACAGACAGCCTCTGTTGCACTGATCGAGAACCTGCAGAGGGAAGAGCTGACAGCCATTGAGGAAGCTATGGCTTATGCAAAACTTCTTGAAATCCACGGCCTTACCCAAGAGAGTCTTGCTCAGAAACTTGGAAAAGGCCAATCTACGGTCGCCAACAAGCTCCGGCTGCTGAAACTTCCCCAGCCTATCCAGGATGCATTATTGTTGAAGCAGATCACAGAACGGCATGCAAGAGCTCTCATCATTTTAAAAACTCCAGACAAACAGGAAGCGGTCCTGCAGGAAATTTTAGAGAAGCATCTGAATGTAAAACAGACAGAAGAACGTGTGAAACGGATGATCGAAGGGGAAAATACCGAGAAAAAGCCTGTCGCAAAGAGAAAATCTTTCAGTAAAGATACTCGGCTTGCCATTAATACGGTCAGACAATCTGTCGACATGGTATTAAAGAGCGGATTGACGATTAACACGGAAGAAGAAGATCACGAAGAATTCTATCAGTTCACTATTAGAATTCCGAAAAAATAATGCAAAAAGCCCTTCTTATTTTGATGTGAGAAGGGCTTTTTATTATGTTCTCTTATAAAAAACTTTTTCTGTTTTTTTTTGATAGATTTCCATAAGAAAATGCAGATATTCATGATATGATAAAGGAAATGAACTCTCGTAAAGAATTGAGGTAGGTGTCATCGTGGCTAAAACCATTGCAATTGCCAATCAAAAGGGTGGTGTTGGAAAAACAACTACATCCGTAAACCTCGGAGCATGCCTGGCTTATTTCGGCAAAAAGGTTTTACTTGTTGATATAGACCCACAGGGGAATGCTACTAGCGGTGTGGGAGTTGACAAAGGCGATATTGATCAATGTATCTATAACGTACTTGTTGACGATGCAGAAGTGAAGGACATCATTTTAGAAACGATTTGTGAAGGATTACATATATTGCCCTCTACGATACAGCTGGCAGGTGCAGAAATTGAGCTGGTGCCGACGATTTCCAGGGAAGTCAGACTGAAAAGAGCTCTTTCTTCGGTCAGCAGCCAATATGATTTCATTATCATCGACTGTCCTCCCTCTTTGGGATTGCTGACGATCAATTCACTTACCGCAGCGGATGCAGTGCTCATTCCGGTGCAATGTGAATATTACGCGCTGGAAGGTCTGAGCCAGCTGTTAAACACTGTCAGGCTAGTGCAAAAGCATTTGAATACGGACCTGATGATTGCCGGAGTGCTTTTGACAATGCTTGATGCCAGAACCAATTTAGGAATTCAGGTAATTGAAGAAGTGAAAAAGTACTTTCAGGATAAAGTCTATACGACCATTATTCCAAGAAACGTTCGACTTTCTGAAGCGCCAAGCCATGGAAAACCGATTATCATTTACGATCCTAAATCCAGAGGTGCAGAGGTTTATTTAGAATTAGCAAAGGAAGTGATTGGCAGTGGCGAAAGGGTTAGGTAAAGGAATCAATGCATTCTTTCCGGGTACAGAACTTGAAAAAGAGGATGCTGTTACTGAAATTAACGTAAAGGAATTGCGCCCCAACCCCTATCAACCGAGGAAAGTATTCAGTGAGTCAGCCATTGCAGAATTAAGCGACTCAATTAAGGAGCACGGAGTTCTGCAGCCTATTATTGCAAGAAAAAGCATCAAGGGTTATGAGATTGTAGTAGGTGAACGGCGTTTCAGAGCTGCTAAAGAAGCTGGGCTGAAAACAATGCCTGTTATCGTCCGTGAATTTACAGAGCAGAAGATGATGGAGATCGCCCTCATCGAGAACCTGCAGCGTGAAGATCTTAATCCGATTGAAGAAGCTCAGGCTTATCAAAAGCTGATGGAGCACCTCAAACTCACTCAGGAAGAACTTGCAGGGCGGGTAGGCAAAAGCAGACCCCATATTGCTAATTTTGTCCGCTTATTGCAGCTTCCTGAGCCCGTTCAGGACATGCTGTCAAAAGGCGCATTGTCTATGGGGCATGGCAGAGCACTGCTTGGTTTGAAAAAGAAAGCAAAAATGCAGGCTGTTGTTGAGAAGTGCTTAAACGACAAAATGAACGTCCGCCAGCTTGAGAAGCTGATTCAGCAGGTCAATCAGAATGTTTCACGTGAAACAACGAAAAAAAATCAGGAGAAAAACATCTTCTTGATTGAAAAAGAATCGAACCTCCGTGATCATTTTGGCACCTCTGTTTCTATCAAACGAACGAAGCGGAAGGGCAAGATAGAAATTGAGTTTTTCTCTGATGAAGATTTGGAGAGGATTTTGGATCTGATCGGAAAGCAGTAAAACCATCATACGGTGGTTTTACTTTTTTTTGATTTGGCTCTTTTCTAAAGGTTCTTTTCTAAAAGATTGTGGCTTTTGGAACATTTTCACAAATAGCCTTCATTGCTATGTTGATTGGAGTGGAAGGTGCGAGACTCCTCGAAAATGAATTTCACATTTTCTTCGTGCGATATAACGCTGCCGAAGCCTTCCTTGTCCTGCGGGGGAAGCGGGACAGGTGAGACCCACAGGCGCTTGCGCCGAGAAAGTAGGCGCTGGCGCCGGTAAGGCTCAGCGCACGCCCCGCGGAAAGCGAGAATCCTGTAACGGAAATCAACCACTCCTAAGGCAACAAAGGTTACGAAAACAGACTTAGATTTTAAGCTTGAAAACGCAGCTTGTACATTAGATGAAAAGGCGGGAAAGACATTGGCATTATTAGGGACTTTGGTAAACGGCCTTGCAATAGTAATCGGAAGCCTGCTTGGCTTGTTCTGGCGGAATATACCCGAAAAAACAAAAGTGACGATCATGCAGGCGATGGGGCTTGCAGTCATTATTCTCGGAATCGGCATGGGGCTGAAAAGCAAACAGTTTTTAATCGTGATTGCCAGTCTTGCCATCGGAGGCGTTCTTGGCGAACGGCTGGATCTTGAAGGAAAGCTTGGCCAACTGGGCGACTGGCTTGAAAAGAAGCTGGGCGGGAAAGAAAAAGGGGGTATAGCAAATGCGTTTGTTACAGCAACCCTCGTCTTTGTCATAGGCGCAATGTCCATTGTAGGTGCTCTGGACAGCGGACTAAGACATGACCATGCCGTACTCTATACGAAAGCCCTGATCGATGGATTTTGTGCTATCTTTTTTACGTCGGCTTTAGGAGTCGGTGTGATATTTTCAGCCGTTCCTGTAATACTGTATCAAGGAATTATTGCCTTGTTTGCTACCCAGATCGACCGAATCGTCCCTGCTGATCTAATGAAGCAGATGATTGTGGAAATTACGGGTACAGGAGGGATCATGATTCTGGCCATTGGCTTGAATATCCTGGGATTAACCAAAATAAGGGTAGCCAACCTCCTCCCTGCGCTTCTCTTTACGATCACCATCGTTAGTATCGTTTACTATTGGGAAAAGCTTTCTGGTTTTGCCGGGAATTTAATTTAAAAAAGCTGTTCAGGGTATCCTGAACAGTTTTTTTATTGAATGTTATAAAGATCGTCTTTGATTGGAAGGGTTGAAATATTCTTCTTTACCTGATGGCTCATTGAGGCGAAATAAAGGGAATCTGCAATAAGTTCGGCCATTTTCATGACGACGCTCAACCGGGTATTCTGAAGTACGAAATATTCCATGAATCCGCTGACATTTACAATTCCTGTCATATGCATATCTCCTACCGGAGGAAGTTCTTTATTCACGCCTGCTCCCGGTTTAACCGGTCCATCTCCAATTGAGATCATCCCGACATGATTCAGTTTTCCAAGACAGGCATCAATACCGATGATATAAGCGTTTGGATGATTTTTTTCAATCATTTTAAGTTTGTCTGAGAGGTTTACAGCGTGAACAGGTTCATCCAGTGTTCCGTACACATGGAAGGGAAATGCTTTTATCGCATGAAGTTTAGTGCCGACAAGAGGACCTAATGCATCGCCAGTGGATCGATCTGTCCCGATGCAAACCACCACTACGGGAGTTGTTTGCGTGTTAGGAAGAAGGTTCCCAATTTTTTCAGTAATGACCATGCATGCATCTTTTTCCTCGTGGTGCAATTTATATTGAAAAAGCTTGTCGGGAACGAGCTTCCTTTTAAGGAACATAGAATCCACTCCTTTAAAATGTTACTACCAGTATACGGACTAAATGGCAATACTATACATTGTGAAGCGGGTTACGAGATGCATTTTTTATTAAAGCGGGAAAGGGGTCAAGCTGTTTTTTTTTGAAAAAATATATCTGTGGCAAGCACTGACATTTGCCTGGCAGCTAAACTGCTTAATTTAGGGTTAAGGGTTTTATACCCCCTTCGGCCTCTTTTTAACCAGTGCAGATTGAGAGAAGAATTAGTTTTATTCGTTGAAAGTTCAACCAAAATTGGGTACATTAATGCATAGTTAAGAACATTATGGAGGTTGGAATCGAGTGGAACTACTCAGTGTGATCCATCAGGCAGAGGATATTTATAAGCAGGTAGGGAATGGAGATTTATGGATTAACCTTGGCATGAAAGTGCTTAAGATTGCCGCCATAATCTTTGGCTCTGTCATTGTCGTGAAAATTGTACGTGCAGCCATATCCAATGTTTTTAAAATTCGAATGAAGAGCCCGCTTAGAATGTCGGAGCGGCGTGAGAACACACTTATTCGGCTTTTAGACAATGTAGCAGCTTATCTTATTTATTTCATCGCTATGCTAATGATTTTGAGCGAATTCAATATAGATGTGAAGGCATTGCTCGCAGGTGCCGGTGTGGTTGGACTAGCCATCGGTTTTGGCGCACAGAACCTGGTGAAAGACGTAATTACCGGATTCTTTATCATTTTTGAACAGCAATTTGCGGTAGGGGATTTTGTGAGAATCAATAACTTTGAAGGAACCGTCGAGGAGATCGGCCTTCGTACGACCAAATTGAAACAATGGACAGGAGAGCTGCATATCCTTCCGAACTCATCCATAATGGAAGTGACCAATTTTTCCATTCATAACAGTGTCGCAGTCGTTGATGTCAGTATCGCTTATGAAGAAGACATCGACAAAGCCCAGGCAATCATTGAAGATGTGGTAAGAGAGAAAACACCAGAATACCCTGAAATGGTCGCTGAACCAGAAGTTCTTGGCATCCAGGCTGTCGGCACGACCGAAATTGTCATCAGGGTAACAGCCGAAGTGCTTCCCATGACACATTTTAAAGTGGCAAGAGAGCTCAAGAAAGCGATTAAGATCAAACTGGATGAAGAAGGCATCGAATTGCCTTATCAGAAGCTGGTTTCCTATCACAAAACTACGGTATCCGAGACTTAATATATAAAGCCGTTGTCTCAAGACGATTTTCTCTATAAAATAGAAAAAAAGCGAATGTCTGGGGGAGTGAACAACTTGGAAGGTAAAGAATTTTTTTTAAACGACGAAGTAGAAATGAAAAAACCTCACCCATGTGGTACGAACCGCTGGAAGATCATCCGTATGGGGGCTGATATCCGAATCAAATGCATGGGATGTCAGCACAGTGTTTTGATCCCCAGAAAAGATTTTGTTAAAAAACTGAAAAAAGTGCTCGTTTCACATCAGGAGTAAGAGACAGACACAGCGTTCCACGTGAAACATCAGTAACAGAACCGGCAAACCCGGTTCTGTTTTTTTGCTTGCATTGAAGTGATTACCAGCTCCAGTTCTTGCTGGAAATTATCAGTGGGCTTGCCGCTCTTCTTACTTTGGCGGGTTCAACTTGTTTTTTATCTGCTGACACCCTATAATTATGAAAGATGTGCAAACAAGTATGGAACGACAAAATATATAATCAAATTGATGAGATCAATGAGGAGTGGAATATATGGCTTTAACAACTGGGATTGTCGGTCTTCCCAATGTAGGGAAATCGACGCTTTTTAATGCCATCACGCAAGCCGGGGCTGAATCAGCCAACTATCCGTTTTGTACGATTGACCCGAACGTAGGAATTGTTGAGGTGCCGGATGACCGTCTGCACAAGCTGACCGAGATGGTCCAGCCTAAAAAAGTAGTGCCGACAGCCTTTGAATTTACAGATATCGCCGGAATCGTAAAAGGCGCGAGCAAAGGTGAGGGACTTGGAAACAAGTTCTTGTCACATATCCGCCAGGTAGACGCTATTCTTCAAGTTGTCCGCTGTTTTGAAGACGAAAACATCACTCACGTTTCCGGAAAAGTCGATCCGATCGATGATATTGAAGTCATCAATCTGGAATTGATTTTTGCAGACATGGAGACGGTGGATAAGCGGATTGTCCGTGTTGAGAAACTGGCCAAGTCAAAGGACAAAGAAGCCGTTGCTGAATTCAGTGTTCTTGTAAAAATTAAGGATGCGCTTTTAAATGAATTGCCTGCAAGAAGCGTCGAACTTACGCCGGAAGAAAAGAAAATCGTTTATGGACTGCATCTGCTGACCATGAAACCGATTCTTTATGCTGCGAATGTAAGTGAAGAAGACTTGCTGGAAGGCGGAAACGAGCATGTAGAGAAGGTAAGAGAATATGCTACCCGTGAACATGCTGAGGTTATCGTTATCTGTGCAAAGATCGAAGAAGAGATCGCAGAGCTTGACGGCGACGAGAAAAAAGCATTTTTGGAAGAGCTGGGCATCAAGGAAGCGGGTCTTGATCAATTGATTCGTGCTTCATACTCATTGCTTGGCCTGGCTACGTATTTTACAGCCGGAGTTCAAGAGGTCCGTGCATGGACATTCCGAAAAGGCATGAAAGCTCCGCAATGTGCCGGGATCATCCATACAGACTTTGAACGCGGGTTCATCCGTGCTGAAGTTGTAGCATATGATGATCTGACGGCTGCTGGAAACATGGCAGCAGCGAAGGAAAAAGGAAAAGTAAGGCTGGAAGGTAAAGAGTACGAAATGAAAGACGGAGATGTCGTTCACTTCCGCTTTAATGTTTAATAGATAAAGATAGAATCCGGGAAAAAGCTGAATGCTTTTTCCTTTTTTTATTCATGTCTTGTGTTTCGCTAGAGTTTTTGCTATAATTCTTTATTGTGAGTAATTATCGATTTTTATTGAAATGTTGATAGTTTACTCCTTGCCCTATTGTTGGGCCGTTTAGACCAAAAGGAGGTGACCGGAATGAAAAAGTACGAAATCATGTACATCGTCCGTCCAAATCTTGAAGAGGATGCTCTTACATCTGTTAAAGAAAGAGCAAAGACTATCCTTACTGATAATGGTGCGGAAATCGCTAACGAGAAAGAAATGGGTAAAAAGCGTCTAGCTTATGAAATCAACGACCATCGTGATGGCTATTATACGCTTTTAAGCGTAAATGCTCCTGTTGAAGCGATCAATGAATTCGACCGTCTTATGAAGATCAACGAAGATGTTCTTCGTTTCATGACAATTGCAGACGAGAGATAATTTTTAACTTTGAGGAGAGGTTCTTATGCTAAATCGTGTAATCCTTGTTGGACGTTTAACGAAGGACCCGGAATTACGCTATACTCCAAACGGTGTGGCTGTTGCTAACTTTACACTGGCAGTAAATCGAGCATTTACGAATCAGCAAGGTGAACGCGAAGCAGATTTCATCAACTGTGTAATCTGGCGCAAGCCGGCTGAGAATGTGGCTAACTTCCTTAAGAAGGGGTCACTTGCCGGAGTAGACGGGCGCGTTCAGACACGCTCTTATGATAACAACCAAGGTCAGCGTGTTTACGTGACCGAAGTCATGGCAGAAAGTGTTCAATTCTTGGAGCCGAAGAATGCGAACGCCGGCGGAGGACAGCAGCAATACCAAAGCCAGGGCGGGAACAACTTTGGCGGACCATCAGGTGACCGCGGTTATGGCCAGCAGCAACAGCAGCAGAGCCAAAAGCGCAATAACTTTAATGATGATCCATTTGCCAATGACGGCACTCCAATCGACATCTCTGATGACGATTTGCCATTCTAAGACAACACATATGTGATCGACTAAATATAAAATTCAACAAGAAGGAGGGAAATACTCATGGCTGGACGTCGCGGTGGACGCCAAAAGCGTCGTAAGGTTTGTTTCTTCACTGTAAACAAAATCACTTACATCGACTACAAAGATGTAGATCTTCTTAAGCGTTTCGTATCAGAACGCGGAAAGATTCTTCCTCGTCGTGTGACAGGAACATCTGCTAAATACCAACGTCAATTGACTCGTGCTATCAAACGTGCTCGTTTCATGGCGCTATTACCATACGTAACTGAATAGTATTCAGTCTTGAAGCACGGTAAAGATTACTCTTTACTGTGTTTTTTTGTTTCGCAAGGCTATTTTCGTAACCTTTGGTGCTCTTGGGAGTGGTTGATTTCCGTTTCAGGTTGCTCGCTTTCCGCGGGGCGTGCGCTGAACCCCTCCGGCGCTTGCGCCTGCGGGTTTCACCTGTCACGCTCGTCCCTTGCACTCCAATCAACTGATCAATGAATGTTCTTTACAAAAAGGTTCCCTAAGCAACAATCTTATAGAAAAGAGCCTTTCACAATAACATGAAAAAAAGCGGCAAAAATCCAAGGATTTGGCCGCTTTTTCATTTTCATTTTCAGCTTTCAAAGATGTAGGAAAGTGCCTGCATCGCCTGCTGAGGGGTTTCCACCACGAGGCTGGCTTTGCTGGACAGTTCTTTTAAAGGATGGTGAAGGGCTTCTGGCCTGATCAAAATGAGCGGCTTATGCAGCGAGGCTGCTCTGGCGGCATCCATGGCAGTGTTCCATTGTTTGTATTTTTCTCCGAAGAGAGCGACCACTACATCCGCCTTGTTGATCAAGATATCGGTACGCAGGTTATTGATGCTTGATGCAGCTTCGTCTTTAAAGATGGCGTTCGGCTGTTTGCCGAGGATCTCTTCTCCGATGTTGTCGGACCGTTCATGGTCTTCCATCGGGCCAACAAAGGTTAAAGGAAGGTTCATTTCTTTTGCCTGAGATTTGATCTGTTCCCGCCAATCATCGTGAATCTGACCTGCCAAGTATACTGTTAGTTCCATGCTATCTCCTCCTCTAAATCTAGAATACCGCATTCAGCCCGCCTGTAAACGGTTTGTCTGGTTCCATTATAACGGCCATCATGATAAGGTAGATACTGTTGTGTATGTTTTATTTGGCACGATGGGGTTAAGCTAATTAATATAATTGGATTTACAGCAAATAATTTACTACAATAAAGACCGTAGGCAATAAAGCCAGAGGTGAACCATGCGTAAAACATCAACAATCGTAGACGGAGCGGTTATGGCCGGCGTCTACATTATTTTAATGATTATCAGTCTAAACCTGCCGCTGATCGGTGCATTTACTTTCTTTTTGCTGCCTTTGCCCATTATCCTGTTTGTTTTCAAACACGGCTGGAAACCAGGGCTGCTAGTCTGGGCAGTTACTCTTGTGTTATCCGGAGTGATAGGGGGAGCCGGCGGCATCATCTACGCATTTCCTTCAGGCTTTGCCGGTATTGTGATGGGTGAACTGTACAAGCGAAAAAAATCGGCCTTTGGTGTACTGCTCGGCGGAAGCCTTGCCGGCATATTCAATCTGCTTTTGCTGCTTGTCTTTGCTAAGTATTTATTGCATTTTAATCTCGTAAAAGTAACCCAGGGGCGATTTAACGATATTATTGATCAAGCCGCACAGTTCTATAAAGATGGCGGCCCCGAAACGGCGCGGCTTGACCTTTTGCGTGAACAGGTGGCTATGATTCCGTATATGCTGCCGATCTCTATTATTATAGGAGCCGTGCTCTCTACATTATTGACGCAGTGGCTGGCTTCACTTGTATTAAAAAGAATGAGGATGGAATACAGGACGTTTCCGCCGTTCCGGGAGTGGTCGTTTCCAAAATCATTTTTGTGGTATTATATTTTAGCCCTTGTCTTGACCTTAACAAGGCCTGAACATGGGTCTGGACTCTACATTCTTACGATTAATCTATATATTATTTTGTCCCTCGTACTTGTTGTACAAGGGCTTACCGTTATCTTTAGTTATGCCAAGAAAAAGCAATGGCCCAAAGCCCTTCCCGTTTTTCTAGCTGTTCTAGTAATATTTACTTCCTCCTTTCTGCCAATTCTTATGGAAGTCGTTAAATTCTTAGGTATAATTGACTTAGGGTTCGAATTAAAGAAACGGATAAATACCTGATAGTAGGAGCTGAAAGTATGCCTAAGTTTTTATTAAAACGGTGGCATGGTTATCCCGTGATAGCCTTGTTCGTCATATCGGTCCTTTTTGTAAGCATCATTACGTACTATCAATGGATAATTGGAGCAGTTGGTTTTCTTTTATTAGGCTTGCTCTTCTATTTCGTAATGCGGGCCGAAAATTCTTTCCAGGAAGAGTTGGGCGATTATATCTCCACCCTCTCCCATCGCATCAAAAAGGTCGGAGAAGAAGCTCTGATGGAAATGCCGATCGGAATCATTCTGTATGACGAAGATTATAAAATTGAATGGGCGAATCCTTTTATGGGGGCATGGGTTGAAGAAGAGGCTTTTATCGGCCACTCGCTTAATCTTATTTCCGAAGATTTAGTGCCGTTTATAAAAAGTGATGCGCTTGAAGAAATCGTAATCTTAAAATCAAGGAAGTTTGTAGTCCATTTCAAAAAAGAGGAACGGCTCCTCTATTTCTTTGATGTTACAGAGCAAATTGAAGTTGAGCGGATGTATGAAGAAGAACAGACATGCCTCGGGATCATCTACCTTGATAACTATGAAGAGGTAACACAGGGACTTGATGACCAGTTCCGTTCCAGCATTAACTCCAAGGTCACCTCCATTTTGAACAAGTGGGCCAATGACCATGGAATCTTCTTAAAACGCACGTCTTCAGAGCGCTTTTTGGCCGTTTTCAACCAGCGGATCTTAAGTGAGCTTGAAAAAAACCGCTTTTCCGTCCTGGATGAAGTAAGGGATTCGACCACAAAGGAAAACGTTCCTCTTACCTTGAGTGTTGGTGTTGCCTCAGGACCGTCTGCATTGCCCGAGCTGGGACAGCTGGCGCAATCGAGTCTTGATCTGGCACTGGGACGCGGAGGAGACCAGGTGGCGATTAAACAGCAGAATGGAAAAGTCCGTTTCTATGGCGGAAAGACCAATCCTGTGGAAAAAAGAACGAGAGTGCGTGCACGTGTGATATCCCACGCCTTGAGCGAGCTTGTTCTCGACAGCGACAAAGTAATCATCATGGGCCACAAAAGCCCTGACATGGATTCTATGGGATCGGCGATGGGAATATTGAAAGTGGCTCAGGTCAACGGTAAAGATGGTTATATCGTGCTCGATACATCTGATCTTGATACTGGTGTCCAGCGGTTGATGAATGAGATCAAAGGTACAGACTCACTTTGGAAACATTTCATCACACCGGAAGAAGCGATTGAGATCTCAACAGCCGGCACGCTGCTGGTTGTCGTGGATACCCACAAACCATCGATGGTCATGGAAGAGCGTCTTCTTTCCAAGCTCGATCATGTCGTTGTGATTGATCATCACCGGCGCGGAGAGGAATTTATCGCAGATCCTGTTCTCGTCTATATGGAGCCTTATGCATCCTCTACAGCAGAGCTGGTGACCGAGCTTCTGGAATATCAGCCTAAACGGCTTAAAATGCGTATGCTTGAAGCCACTGCCCTGCTCGCGGGGATTATCGTGGATACGAAAAGCTTTACACTGCGCACTGGTTCACGGACGTTTGATGCGGCCTCCTACTTAAGGGCCCATGGAGCAGATACCATACTCGTCCAGAAGTTCCTAAAAGAAGATCTGGAAACCTATAACAAACGTTCAAAACTGATTGAAAATGCTGTAGCCTATAAAAATGGAATTGTCATATCCAAAGCAGAGCCAAGCGAAGAATGCGGCCAGGTGCTTATTGCACAGGCTGCGGATATCCTGCTTTCCATGAACGATGTTAGCGCATCCTTCGTTATTGCTAAAAGACATGATCAAAAGATCAGCATAAGCGGCCGTTCTCTGGGGGATGTAAACGTGCAGATGATAATGGAATGCTTGGGAGGCGGCGGACACTTAACCAATGCGGCCTGCCAGCTTGAGAACGAAACATTGGATAGCGCCGAGAAAAAACTTAAAGCTATTATCGACGAGTATTTTGAAGGGGGAGAAGAAGAATGAAAGTAGTTTTTCTTAAGGATGTTAAAGGTAAAGGAAAAAAAGGGGAAATAAAAAACGTTTCCGAGGGCTATGCACGAAACTATTTATTGCCCAACAACCTTGCAACTGAAGCGACAAAAGGAGCTCTCTCCGTCGTAGAAGGCCAAAAGAAAAGCGAAGAGAAAAAAGCGGCAGCCGTCCTGGAAGAAGCCAAGCAGTTAAAAGAAAAGCTTGGTGAAATGACGGTTGAACTCAAAACCAAGTCAGGAGAGGGCGGCCGTGTCTTCGGATCCGTCACAAGCAAACAAATTGCAGACGGCCTAAAGAAAATGAACATTACCATCGATAAACGAAAAATCGATCTGACAAATCCGATCCGATCTTTAGGATATACAGATGTACCCGTTAAACTTCACCCTGAAGTAACTGGTACGATCAAAGTACATGTAGTTGAAGAATAAGCAGAATGACTGGGACCGGGTTCAACCGGTCTCATCTGCTGTAAACAGGATATTCCCTGCTGATTGCAGCAGGTTATCTTTTCAGGAGGAAGTATTATGAGTGATCTTTTTGTTGATCGCATTCCACCACAGAATATAGAGGCCGAACAGGCGGTCCTGGGAGCTGTTTTTCTGGAGCCCGAAGCATTGGTTACCGCTTCAGAGATTTTGATCCCAGAGGACTTTTACCGCGCCTCACATCAGCGTATCTATCAGGTGATGCTTGATCTGTCAGAGAAAGGGGAGCCCGTCGACCTTATTACGGTCACCTCCGATCTTGCTGACCGGAAGCTGCTCGACGAAATCGGCGGCGTCTCCTATTTAAGTGACCTGGCAAACAGTTCACCGACCGCGGCCAATATTGATTACTACAGTAAGATTGTCGAAGAAAAATCCCTGCTCCGCAGGCTTATTCGTGCAGCCTCGGAAATTGCAGCAAACGGCTACGCCCGTGAAGAAGAAGTAGAAGCTGTCCTGAATGAGGCGGAAAAGTCGATCCTGGAAGTGGCCAACCGTAAAAACGGGGGAGCCTTTATCTCCATCAAAGACGTGCTTGTCGCGGCCTATGACAATATTGAACAGCTTCATAACCGTAAAGGTGACATTACCGGGATCCCGACCGGATTTGCTGACTTGGACCGCATGACTGCAGGTTTTCAGCGAAATGACCTGATCATCGTCGCAGCCCGTCCTTCCGTAGGTAAAACGGCCTTCGCTCTGAATATCGCGCAGAACGTGGCCACCAAAACAGAAGAAAATGTGGCGATCTTCAGTCTGGAGATGGGTGCCGAGCAGCTCGTCATGCGTATGCTTTGTGCGGAAGGAAATATCGATGCACAGCGTCTCCGTACCGGTTCCCTTGTCCCGGAAGACTGGCAGAAATTAACGATGGCGATGGGAAGCCTCTCGGCAGCAGGCATCTTTATCGATGACACACCAGGTGTACGAATTGGAGATATCCGTTCCAAATGCCGCCGTCTCAAACAGGAAAAAGGCCTTGGCATGATCCTGATTGACTATTTGCAGCTCATCCAGGGGAACGGCAGAGCGGGCGAAAACAGGCAGCAGGAGGTTTCTGAAATCTCACGTTCCCTGAAGGCACTTGCCCGTGAACTTCAGGTACCTGTCATCGCGCTCTCCCAGCTTTCCCGTGGCGTAGAATCCCGCCAGGATAAACGCCCGATGATGTCTGATATCCGTGAATCAGGAAGTATCGAGCAGGATGCCGATATCGTAGCGTTCCTATACCGTGATGATTACTATGACAAAGAGTCAGAAAGCAAAAACATCATCGAAATCATCATCGCCAAGCAGCGTAACGGCCCAACCGGCACCGTCGAACTCGCCTTCGTCAAAGAATACAACAAATTCGTGAACCTCGACCGGAGGCATGACGAAAGCAGTATGCCATCCGGCGCATAAAATAGATCAAAAACAGGCATTCTCAAATATGAGGATGCCTGTTTTTTATGAGTGGCAAGAAGTCATACTGATGCTAAGAGGAGCACATCAAAAGCAAGTCGTACTGACGCTGAGAGAGACCCACTAAAGCAAGTCATCAGCGCTGAGGAGCCGTAAAGGGCATAGCCCTTTACGCTCCTCAACCCACACAAACACGAACGGAAAAACTGTAAATATTTTATAATGTTCGTGTTTTGTTGACTTTCACCCTGATAATTGATAAACTAAGCATGGTTTTTTAATTTACTAGAAATAATGGTGTATTTATAACAGAGTTTTAAGTTTACTTGGAGGTGCTGGCGAAATGTCATCCGTAGTCGTTGTCGGAACACAATGGGGAGATGAAGGTAAAGGGAAAATTACCGATTATCTTTCTGAAAAAGCAGAAGTAGTAGCCCGTTATCAGGGTGGTAACAATGCTGGACATACTATCGTGTTCAATGGAAAGAAGTACAAACTGCATTTAATACCATCCGGAATTTTTTATAGCGATAAAGTCTGTGTCATTGGAAACGGTATGGTTATCGATCCGAAGGCGCTTGTTGAAGAGCTTAAGTATTTGCACGATCTGGGAGTTCACACAGAAAACCTAAGAATTTCAAACCGTGCGCATGTCATCCTTCCTTACCATCTTCGCCTTGATATCTTAGAAGAGGAAAGCAAGGGCGCCAACAAAATCGGAACAACGAAAAAAGGGATCGGACCTGCATACATGGATAAGGCCGCGCGTATCGGTATCCGTATCGCAGACCTTTTGGATAAAGAAGTTTTCGAAGAGAAGCTTGAGCGCAACCTGGCTGAAAAGAACCGCCTTTTTGAAAAGATCTACGAATCTGAAGGATTTACGAAAGAAGAAATCCTTGATGAATATTACAGCTATGGGCAGCAGATCGCGAAGTATGTTTGCGATACTTCCGTTGTACTTAATGATGCGCTTGATGAAGGCCGCCGTGTCCTGTTCGAAGGTGCACAAGGCGTCATGCTGGATATCGACCAAGGTACGTATCCGTTCGTTACATCGTCCAATCCGATTGCAGGGGGAGTAACAATCGGTTCTGGTGTAGGACCATCAAAAATCCATCACGTAGTCGGAGTTTCCAAAGCCTATACTACTCGTGTCGGTGATGGCCCGTTCCCTACCGAGCTGAATGATGAAATCGGGAACCAAATTCGTGAAGTCGGCCGTGAGTACGGTACGACAACAGGGCGTCCGCGCCGTGTCGGCTGGTTTGATTCAGTGGTTGTCCGCCATGCACGCCGTGTGAGCGGTTTGACCGACCTTTCCCTGAACTCCATCGACGTGCTTACAGGAATTGAGACTTTGAAAATCTGTGTCGCTTACAAGCATAAAGGTGAAGTCATCAATGAATTCCCTGCAAGCCTTAAAATTCTAGGCGAATGTGAGCCTGTCTATGAAGAGCTTCCAGGCTGGACAGAAGACATCACTGGAGCTAAAACGTTGAGTGATCTTCCGGAAAACGCTCGTCACTATGTAGAACGCGTATCACAGCTGACTGGTATTCCGCTAGCGATCTTCTCTGTAGGACCTGACCGTAACCAAACGAACATGGTCCGCGGTGTGTTTGTTTAATATCATTAGAAAATTGGTGAACCGGCCCTGTATGTGGGGCCGGTTTTTGTTTTGAGGAAAATCTGGTTCATGGGGTGCCGCTAGTTGACGATAATCCCGGTTTGGCCAGTAAAATGGAGAAAATGGCCAGTAAATCATGAGTTTTGGCTAGTATTTTTGGTTTTTGGCCAGTAAACATTCGATTTTGGCTAGTAAAATGAGGAATGCGGGCATTGGACACTGAATTTCCGCACTGAATTAACCTTCTAAACGAAGAAAATACTTAATTCTACAATTTTTTTAAAAAACTGCTTGCCAAAAAAGAGAAAATGATGATATGATAACTCTTGTCGTGTTAAAACGACTTTTACAGTAAGAGCCATTAGCTCAGTTGGTAGAGCATCTGACTTTTAATCAGAGGGTCGAAGGTTCGAGTCCTTCATGGCTCACCATTTTTTCTTATAGAGTGGCCCGTTGGTCAAGCGGTTAAGACACCGCCCTTTCACGGCGGTAACACGGGTTCGAATCCCGTACGGGTCACCATTCTATTTTTTATTTTTTGGACTCGTGGTGTAGTGGTTAACATGCCTGCCTGTCACGCAGGAGATCGCCGGTTCGACCCCGGTCGGGTCCGCCATTTTTTTCTTGATTTTTACAGAACTACTAAATTTTGGCTTGATAGCTCAGTCACGAGCAACACAACGTGATTAAGCAGCGAGTTGTCTCGACGGATACCCATCGTCAGATTCACATGCAGAGGAAGAGACAGGGACCGACGGACAGAAATTACTAAATCATGGCTCGATAGCTCAGTCGGTAGAGCAGAGGACTGAAAATCCTCGTGTCGGCGGTTCGATTCCGTCTCGAGCCACCATTTTACTTACAATTACTATACCTGATCGATCATGACAAAAGGCATGCAGCTACCATTCTGCATGCCTTTTTAATACACTCGTTGATTTTTACACCAATAGCGGGCGGTGCCCATATAGTAAGAACAAAGGAAGAATAGCCGTTGGAAGGAAGACAGATATATGGGCACGATTCAGCTGGTTCTCTATTTGATCGCGTGTTATTTTATCGGAAACATTATGACAGGGTATCTTGTTGCTAAATGGTTAAAGGGAGTCGATCTCAGAACTGAGGGAACAGGAAATATTGGGGCTCGAAATGCCGGCCGCGTAATCGGGCCTTGGGGATTTATTCTGACGCTTGCAGGAGACCTGCTCAAGGCAGCTCTGGCTGTTCAGCTGGCAAAATCCTATTTTGGCCTCCCTCCGACCCTGCAGCTGGCCGCTTTCTTCATGGTCATAGCGGGCCATCTATGGCCTGTTGCGCTTAAGTTTCATGGCGGCAAAGGAGTAGCATCCTTTATTGGCGGAATTCTTGTTTTTGATTGGAAAATCGCGGCAGCGGCAGCTGTACTGTTCCTCCTCCTTTTTGCCATCAGAAGAAGTTTGACCGTAGCGGGGCTCATTGCGTTTCTGGCGGTTCCGATTCTGCATTATGCCTTTTATCAGATGCTGAGGGTTGCCCTTCTGCTCCTGTTGATCTCTGTGCTTGTCGTGTATGTGCAAAAAGATGATTTAGCGCTCCGCTTTACGGGGAAAACATGAATGATCCTCTTTTTAAAAAGGAGGATTATTTTTATGATTTAAAGAAGATTACATAGAAGTAATGTAATGTCCAGATTCAGCGCCTGTCGGACCTAAACAGGTCGCTTCCGCTTTTCTTACAGAGCGAGAAGACTGACGTTATGGAGAATTTAGATATTGTGGTAAAATAAAGGATAGACAAACTATTTCATTCAACCAATTTATATAAAAGAGACTTGAAATTACGGTTTCCAAAAAGGAGCGACTACCGGATGGACAAAAAGATTCTTGTAGTAGATGATGAGAGGCCGATTGCGGATATTTTACAGTTCAATCTGGAGAAAGAAGGGTTCCAGGTAACGTGCGCATATGACGGTGTATCGGCAATTGAAAAAATAGAAAACGAGAAACCGGACATGATTCTTTTGGACATCATGCTTCCAATGAAAGATGGAATGGAAGTATGCCGTGAGGTCCGGAAAAAATACGATACCCCGATTATTATGCTTACAGCCAAAGACTCAGAGATTGATAAGGTCCTTGGCCTTGAGCTTGGTGCCGATGATTATGTCACGAAGCCTTTCAGTACACGGGAACTGATCGCACGCGTTAAAGCAAATCTGCGCCGCCATCAACAAGAAACAGAACGTGAAGTTGATGAGAACAACGAAATCGTGATTGGCTCTTTAACCATCCATCCAGATGCTTATCTCGTAACGAAACGCGGTGAGTCGATTGAACTGACCCATCGGGAGTTCGAACTGCTGTATTATCTGGCCAAGCATATCGGCCAGGTCATGACGCGCGAGCATTTGCTGCAGACCGTATGGGGCTATGATTATTTTGGCGACGTCAGGACAGTAGATGTGACCGTCCGCCGTCTCCGTGAGAAAGTGGAAGACAACCCAAGCCATCCTCTCTGGATCATTACCAGACGCGGAGTGGGCTACTATTTACGAAACCCTGATCAGGAGTAGACAAATGGATAAGGTAGGCTTTTTCAGATCAATACACGTTAAGTTTGTATTGATCTATGTTTTGCTCATTTTAATCGCCATGCAGGTTATCAGTGTGTATTTCATTAATAACCTGGAGTCCAATCTTCGCAATAACTATGACAGTGCGCTGAAGAATAATTTGGATTTCTTCGAGTTTAACGCTGAACAGAAGATCCTGGATGCCCAGCAGATGAAAGAAGCAACAGAGGATAAGAACAGCATGCTGAGAGATGACATCGCCCAGCTCATAAACGAAACGAAGGATCAGAACATCAAGGAAGTACAGGTACTTAACAAAGACGGTGTTGTTCTTGGCAGCGACAAACAGAATCTCATCGGCCAGGTGAGTACGAACAGCAAGATTAAACTGGCCCTCAATGGCACGGAAGACCAGACAGAAATGTATGACCGCGATTCGAAACAGCGGGTTATAGTCTGGGCTAAACCGATCATGGCCGGAAAAGACAAGCAGGTCGACAAGAACAAACAAATTCTTGGAGCGATCTATGTCGAATCCTCGATTGAGAGTGTATACAAGCAAATCAGTGATATTAATAAAATTCTGACAACCGGTACGGTTATTGCCCTGGGAATAACAGCGATACTCGGTATTTTTCTTGCCCGGACGATCACAAGGCCGATGGCGGATATGCGTAAACAGGCGCTTGTTATGGCAAGGGGCGATTTTTCCCGAAAAGTGCAGGTTTATGGCGATGATGAGATCGGCCAGCTGTCGATGACATTCAACGATCTGACGAGAAAGCTGCAGGAAGCGACCGCCATTACTGAGAGTGAGAGAAGGAAGCTGCGCTCTGTCCTCACTTATATGACGGATGGTGTGATTGCCACCGACCGGGACGGATGCATTATACTAATGAACGACCGTGCCGAAGAAATGCTGAACATCTCCCGGCAGCATGCACTCGGAAACACGCTGCTTGAGCTTCTTCGGCTCAATGACCAGTATACGTGGGACGAGCTGTACAACGAGTATGAGAGCATGCTGCTCGATTTCAGTACAGATAAAGTGCATTATGTCCTTAGAGCGAACTTCTCTGTGATCCAAAAAGAAGGCGGTCCGGTAAACGGATTGATCGCCGTTCTGCATGATGTGACAGAGCAGGAGCAGATTGAGAATGAGCGAAGAGAGTTCGTATTCAACGTTTCCCATGAACTCCGTACGCCGCTTACGACGATGAGAAGCTACCTGGAGGCGCTTGCTGAAGGAGCATGGCAGGATGAAAACATCGCACCCCGCTTTTTGGAAGTGACGCAGAACGAAACCGAGCGGATGATCCGCCTCGTAACCGATCTTCTGCAGCTCTCCAAAATGGACAGCAAGGATTACCGGTTTAACTTTATTCAAACGGACCTTGTTCAATTTCTGCAGGACATTATTGAACGCTTTGAAATGCTTCAGCATGAGCATCTCCATTTTGTAAGGAATTTGCCTGAGCGCTCGATTATGGTGCAGATCGATACCGACAAGATGACGCAGGTCGTGGATAATATTATTTCCAACGCGATCAAGTATTCTCCGGAGGGTGGAACGATTTCCGTTTCCGCTTCTCTCCACGGCAGAAAGATTAAGGTCAGCGTGGCCGATCAGGGTGTCGGCATCCCGAAAAACAATGTCTCTAAAATCTTTGACCGCTTTTTCCGTGTAGACCGTGCCCGCTCCAGGGACTTAGGCGGTACAGGTCTGGGACTTGCGATCACAAAAGAAATCGTGCTTGCCCATGGCGGGGATATTTGGGCTGAAAGTGAATGGGGCCAAGGAACAACTATACATTTTACCCTTCCTTTAAAAAAGGTAAGGGGGGAGTAAAAGATGACGTGGAGCAAAATTTACAACATTATTAAATCTGTGGCAAAGTCTGTATATCGGAATTTTGAAGTCATTAAGTCGGTCTTACTGATCTTTTTGATCATGCTAAGCCTGATTATGACATGGAGTCTGTGGACGCTTAAGCCGAACTACAGCAATTTGGAAGAAACAAGGACTTTGAAAAAAGCACAAGTGACAGATACGAAAAAAATTACGGATGTCATCAGGCCTAGCCAGATCATCTACTATGACAAGAACTCATACAGGGGAATGCCCGCCAATGATAATTTTATCGAGCGGGTAAACCAGATGCTTGAAAACACGAAGTTTTATGAAAGCCGAAATCGGCCATCAACGAACATTGATGAAAAGCTGAAGAATAAAGAGTACATCGAGGTCATCTATCCGACCGATATGACAGCGGATATCTACAGCCAGATCTTCAACCTGACATCCTCGGGCGGAACGTTTACTATCCCATCTGCAGACCGTGTCATTTTCTATAAAAAAGATACAAATGAAGTGGAGGCGCACATCATCTCCTATACACAGAGGAAGATGATCACTGCAAGCACAACCTTCCCGTTTGATTCTTTGAAGAACATTATCAATAACGCGAAAAGCGGTGTGCTTGAATATGAGCCGTATGATGTGGAGCGCGATACTGACCAAGGGGCAGAAGTTTCCAGACGCTTCTATTTCCCAAAACAAAGCTTTGAGCTTAACTCCTACAGTTATCTCTCCCGTTCCATTAATAGTGATACGATTGACCGCTACAAGAACGCGCTGTTCCGTGATCCAGGCAACGTCAAGAGCGGCAACACCGGAGAATATTATACTGATGAAAGCTCCGCACTGGACGTGAACCGCAACACGAATCGAATTAAATATACCAATTTCACACAAGGCCCTGATGAAGATATGACCCAGCAGACGAGAAGCCCGCTCTTCAACAGTGTTGATTTTATTAATAACCATGCGGGCTGGGGAAATCCATATTATTTTTACAATTTGGACCCTACAAGCGGTTCAGTCGAATTTCTGCTGTTTGTCAGAGGCATTCCAGTGATCAAGAGTGATATGGAAATGAAACTCGGCTGGACGAACAACGAATTGAATGAATATCAGCGTTCCTTGGTAGAGCTCGTCATGGACGAAAATGAATATTCATTCAAACCGAAAAAAGTGAAGCTTCAGTCTGCAGCAGAAGTTAAGGCCGCTCTTAAGGATTATGACATGTCCCTTGTTAACAAATTGGCAGTCGGCTATGAGATGACGCATGCAAGAGGACAGGAAAATGTGTACAATCTCCAGCCGAAATGGTTTGTCAATTATGGACCAAGCCATGACTGGCAGCCATTATTCCGTGACAGTCAAAGGCCTGGAGGAGAATTCTAATGGATTGGAAAAAAACTAAGACGATTTTTATTCTGACGTTCCTGATTCTGAATATCTTTCTCGGGTACCAGCTCTCGCAGAAAATGGACAAGAGCAATCTCAAGTACCTGTCTGAGCAGCCTCTTGAAAAAAGGTTGGCGGACAACAATATTGATTATAAAGATAGTCTTCCGCAGAGCTATAAAGACCATCAAACCCTGATTAGCGGTCAGCGGGCTCCTTTTTCAGCGAACGAGATTAAATCAAAAACGAGTAAGCTGGACAGCAGCAGTACAGATACGACGCTCATTTTTAACTTAAAAAAGCCGCTGGAACTGGATAAGAACGACCTTGTCAAAGATGTTTCTCAATTTCTGAAAGATGACGTCTACCGGGGCGATGAATATCGATTCTATAAAAAAGACACGAAGAACCATAAGATTTGGTTTACACAAATCTATCAAGGACAACCACTTTTCTTTGATACGAATGATGATACGAACCGCCCGAGCGGAATGGTGATGTTCGAATGGAATGAAAAAGGCTATCTCACCCGCTATACACAAACTTTTATTTCTGTGTACAGACAGGGTACGCCGCAGGAAATTATTTCACCTATGAAAGCATTAGGTAGCTTGTTTAATACCCAGCATCTTTCAAGCGGTGACAAAATTAATAAGATTGTTCTCGGTTATTATAGTCTGGCAAATGTGGAGGATGTGCAGGTATATGCGCCAACGTGGTCAATTGAAACGGAGGATGCGCATTTTCTCGTGAACGCAACAGACAGTTCCATTCAGGAGATTGACAGAGAACAATAGAGAGGATTGAACAATGAGTTTGCAATTCAGCGTGCTGGCAAGCGGCAGTACCGGAAACGCGATTTACGTGGAAACGGGGAATGCGCGCCTGCTTGTTGATGCCGGCCTTAGCGCAAAGCAGATGAAACTCTTATTTGAAAAAGCAAGCTGCTGTGAACTGGATCAGCTGGACGGAATTCTCGTAACCCATGAACATAGCGATCATATAAAAGGACTCGGCGTTTTGGCACGAAAGTATAAACTGCCGGTCTATGCCAACGCAAAAACATGGAAAGCGATGAACGGACTGATCGGTGAAGTGGATACGGAACAGAAATTTGATTTCGAAATGGAAACGGTCCGCACATTCGGTGATCTGGAGGTTGAGTCCTTCGGTGTTTCCCATGATGCGGCCGAGCCGATGTTTTATGTGTTCCATCATGAAGGAAAAAAGCTGACGCTTATGACGGATACCGGCTATGTCAGTGACCGGATGAAAGGAATCACAAAGCACAGCGATGCGTTTGTGATCGAATCGAACCATGATATCAACATGCTTATGATGGGGCGCTATCCTTGGAACATCAAACGAAGGATCCTTGGCGATCACGGCCATATTTCCAATGAAGACTGCGGGTTTGCTCTTGCAGATCTGATTGGCGACCAGACGAAACGAATCTACCTCGCCCATCTGAGTAAAGACAACAATATGAAAGATATTGCTCACCTTGCTGTAAAACAGACACTTGAAAACAAAGGGTTCGTCATCGGTGAAGATCTGCAGCTTTATCATACGGATGCAGCCCAGCCGACTGACTTGGTGCTTGTTTAACTGCTCTCTGTTTAAGGGACACCGTTTAAGGAAATAACAATAAATGTGGAAAAGTGTGAAAAATAACCCATATTTTTTAAGTTAGGGATTTGATTTTTTATAATAAATAAAAAATCATTACAGCATTCATTTTATTGTTGAAAGGAACGGTGAAGCAGGGAATGGGCTATTATGATGACGATTATGAATCTAGTCCAAGAAAGCAAAAAGGTAACCGAGGCGGATTTTTGCTGGCCGCTCTTGTAGGCGCTATATTAGGCGGCCTGCTCATATTATTTTCAATTCCTGCCCTTGGAGGCATGGGGCTTCTGCCTGATAACTATTCAAGCAATGAAGATAATGCCGGCGTTAATGAGCAAAACGGGATCAATAAAAACGTGAATGTGAACGTTACGACCAACGTCACTGATGCTGTCAGTAAGGCACGGGATGCAGTTGTCGAAGTGCTGAACATCCAGCAAGGTGAATTCTGGAACCAAGGCCAGCAGGCTGCCGGTTCAGGATCAGGTGTGATCTATAAAAAAGAAGGCGGAAAAGCCTATATCGTGACGAACAATCACGTCGTAAAAGGTGCCAGCCGCCTTGAGATTACACTAAGTAACGGCACGAAGCTGAAGGGCACACTGCGCGGTACGGACCCGCTGATGGACCTGGCGGTAGTTGAAATCGACGGCAGCAAGGTGAAAAAAGTGGCTCAATTTGGGTCATCCAGTTCACTGAAACCGGGTGAACCGGCCATAGCGATCGGTAATCCGCTCGGAACATTTCCAGGCTCTGTAACAGAGGGGGTTGTCTCCAGTGCTGACCGAACAATGCCAGTTGACAGCGATGAAGACGGCAATCCGGACTGGCAAGCCGAAGTCATCCAAACGGATGCGGCGATCAACCCTGGTAACAGCGGAGGCGCCCTTCTGAATATCGGCGGCCAGGTTATCGGCATTAACTCCAGTAAAATTGCACAGCAGGAAGTAGAAGGAATTGGATTCGCCATCCCTTCTGATACAGCTAAGCCGATTATCGCTGACCTTGAGCGTTACGGCGAAGTTAAACGCCCATTCCTGGGTGTTGGCCCTATCCCATTATCACAAGTCAGCAGCTATCACCGTCAAACGACGTTAAAGCTGCCGCCAAGTGTTAAATCAGGTGTCGTGGTTATGGATGTTGATCCATTATCACCAGCTGACCGGGCAGGGATCAAAGAGATGGATGTTATTGTCGCACTCGATGACAAGAAGATCGGCTCTCCACTTGAGCTTCGCAAATACCTGTATACGAAAAAAGAAGTAGACGATAAGATGAAAATTACGTACTACAGCAAAGGCAAAAAGAAAACCACGACCATTAAACTGGGTCTTCAGAAGTCTTCATAAGGGAATCAGGAGAGAAATCTCCTGATTTTTTTGTGTTTATTTGAGCGGCAGGAGTTTGAGATGATGAAAATGATGCGAATTGCCAGGTAAATCGTGTCGAACCGCAAGTAACGAGGACATTTTCGCAAGTAATGTTTGTCGAACCGCAAGTAATTAAAGCTATTTCGCAAGTAAAACCCATTGGATCGCAAGTAACGGTCTATTGATTTACCCCGAAGCAGAATAGTGAGACACAGATTTGTGTTAAAATACGAAGAGATCATTATGTGGATAAATAAAGGAGAATGACTGTTGAAAAAATTTTGCTGCGATGAACATGTGGATATCGGGATCGATGAGATCGTTGATGAATTGGAAATCTATCCGAATCTGGAGTTATTAACAGAATCAGAAAAGTTATCAACAACGTGTACGTATTGCGAAAAAAAGGCCATATATAAAGTATCGAACGAGTGATCCTATACTAAATGTGGATAGATTTTGTGTATATGTGGATAACTTTTGTGGATAAGTTGTTTATAAAAGGAGTTTTCCCCTATGAATATCTTAGTAGTAACCGTTGGCAAACTGAAAGAAAAGTATTTAAAAATGGGAATTGATGAATACGTAAAGCGGCTCGGGCCATATGCCAAAATAGAAATTATCGAGGTAGCGGACGAAAAAGCGCCTGAAACCTTGAGTGATCAGGAGATGCAGATTGTGAAAAAGGCAGAAGGGGAGCGAATCCTGGCGAAAATCCCACAGGATGCTCATGTTGTTGCCATGGCGATTGAGGGAAAGCTGATCTCTTCAGAAGATTTAGCCAAAAACTTGGACCAGCTGGCGACCTACGGGAAAAGCAAAGTGGCATTTGTTATCGGAGGGTCACTGGGGCTTAGTGATGAAGTCATGAAACGGGCGAATGAGAAGATTTCGTTCGGAAGGATTACGTATCCGCATCAGCTGATGAAGTTGGTGCTGGTGGAGCAGATTTATAGGGCGTTTAGGATTAATCGGGGGGAACCGTATCATAAGTAATTTTGCAATTGTTCGATGATTTTTTTTAGGTTAGCATATAGTCAATATATAAAAAAGAAGTGCCAATGAACCAAGCTGCGTTCTTGATACTTCTTTTTTATATTTTATTTGAAAGATTAACTGTTACGCTGCTTGCTTTTGTTGTTTTTGGTCTAAGCGATAACTTTGGAAAGTTAGTAGACTTGCAAAGATAGCAACCAGTCCCCCGACCCATGTCACATTCATCAAGTTTCCTTGATGGTAAACGAATCCGCCTAATGCGGAACCAAAGGCAATACCTACATTGCTTGCGACTGGCATCAGGGAAGCAGCGAGTCCTGTTGCTTTTGGCTGATAAATACGGGCAAGGTCTATCAAATAAAGCTGGGTAGATGTTGTTAAAAGGATGGCCATTAATGACATAAAGCCAATGTTGACCAATCCAAAGATAAAATGATTTGTCGTCCAATATAAACTGATCAGAACCAAGGCTTGCAAAAAGAAAACAAACCGAAGGCGTCCGATAGCATTATAGCTGGCAATTTTACCAGCGAGTATGTTGCTGAAAATCGAAATAAATCCGTAGCCAAACAAGATCAAACTAATTGAACTACGTGGTACTTCCATTCCTTTCAGGATCGGGACCAGATACGTATAAATGGCATACGTCGCTCCAAAACCAAGTGATGGAATGAAAAAAGCCATTAAGATTCGTGGGTGTGTTAATAAAGAAAATTGATCACGCATCGAACTGCGAATTTGACTGTGCATTTTAGGCAAAATGAAGAAAGATGCCAAAAATGAAATTCCCCCCAGAAGAGTCGTAAACAGGAAGGTTGTATTCCAGTTGTACCATTGAGCGATGACCGTGCCTATCGGTACCCCAATCACGTTTGCAAGAGTAAAACCACCGAAAACGAAGGATATAGCAAGTCCGCGTTTTGCGATCGGCATGGTTTCACTTGCAACAATCATAGCAAGTGAGATTAAAACTCCTGTTACAATCGCCGTCATCATCCGAAGTGCAAGGAGTATGATGTAGCTCGTCGAAAACACGCACAAAGCATTCAGGATAATGAACGATCCTATCAAAAACAACATCCATTTACGCTTTGGAAAATGGCTTGTCGCTGACATTACGATTGGTGTGCCAATGGCAAACGTAATTGCAAATGCAGAAACGAGTGTACCTGCTTTCGCATTAGTTATATGAAGACTCGAGGAAATATCTGTTAAGATTCCAACGATAACAAATTCGCTTGTCCCGAGAACAAATGTTAATAAAGTAAGTGTAAAGATGAGTAACCAATGTCGCTTGGATAATTCTGCGGCGTGCATAACTGCCTCTTTTCTTAGATGAATGTATATGTGTCACATGGCTGGTAAACAATCTAACTATCATACCATAAAAATTTTTACTTGATCTCCCTAATTTATTAAAAACTATTTTAGTTATTAAAGAAACACCTATCCATCAATTTGGTGGCAGGTGTTTTTTGGAATTCTATTTTACTGGATTTTCCTTTGCTTGCTATTAGTTGGACAATTCCATGGGCTGTTTTAGAATCAGGGCTTGCTGTAGGTTCATCAGCTAAAATAATCTGCTGACATGAAAAGAAAATGAAAAAACGCCAAAACATTGTTCTGGCGTTTTACATTTCTTATTAATTAAGTTGGCTCTACGATGGTTCCATTAAAGGCGGCTTGATATATTTTCCTAATATCGCCTTCTAATAAAGGAAGAGGACTTCTGGCCAGGATTCTTTTTTGCTTTACTCCATCCTGTGTTAAGCTCTCCAGGGCTGAATCCGGTACATTGAAGCCAGATAAAGCAGCTGGGATTCCAACATCACTCACAAGTCTCTGGAGTTCTTCTACACATTTATAGGAAGCTTCTTCTTCGGATAAGTAGGCAGAATTTCCACCCAGGGCATTTAAGATGTCCGCCATACGCTTTGGGCAGCTTTTCCGAATATAACCCATTACATAGGGAAGAAGGACGGCGTTCGATTCACCGTGGGAAATGTGAAATTGCCCGCCCAGCGGGTAAGCCAAGGCATGAACTCCTGCTACTCCCGCGTTAAAGAATGCAAGGCCTGCGATATAACTCCCATTGCTCATATCAATTCTTGCTTGCCGGTTATTTCCGTCTGCAACTGCCTTCCGAAGGGATCGTCCTATTAAGCGGATCGCCTGCAGAGCTAAGCCATCGGTGGCAGGGCTTGCATTCACTGAAATATAAGCTTCCACCGCATGGGTTAATGCATCAATTCCCGTAGCTGCCGTTACTTTGGCCGGAACCGATACGGTCAGCTCCGGATCAATAATGGCTACATCTGCGAGAAGATAATCGTGTGTCACCACGTCTTTTGTCGTCTCTAAGGAGAGGACAGAGATATTTGTCACTTCTGAACCGGTTCCGGATGTAGTCGGAATGAGGATTTTAGGCAACCCTTTTTTTTCTACATTTTTAGAGCCGGATAAGTTTAAGTATTCAGCTGCAGAACCATCATGCACAGCCAATACTGAAGCTAATTTGGCCAAATCGAGTGCGCTTCCGCCGCCTACACCGACGACCATGTCAAATTCTCCTTCACGGGTAAAGGAAACCAGCTTTTCTCCTGTTGCTACAGGAGGTTCAGGAACGACGTCCGTGTATAAAGTGACAGAATAGCCCTGTTCTTCAAGCGGTCCTGTTACGCGTTGAGCGATTCCTATCTTGGCCAGCATTGGATCTGTGATAACAAGGATTCTCTTTGGCGCATACTTCGCAACTTCGGGCAGCAATTCCTTCAGTGATCCCCATCCTGTGTAGCTTAATGGGGTGAAAACTAACTTTGCGACACTCATTGTTTTTCCCCCTCTATTTTATTCGTAATATCCTTCAGTAGATTTGCGGAATGTTTTAAATTGGTCAGCATCGTGTCCAAACCAGACTTGGGAACCTGTTTGTTTCGCGATTCTGCGTATTTTCTCAACTGCGTTGGAATAGCCCAGTGAATCATAGATAATGCCAGGCGGCTTGATCGGCGGTCCGAAGCTTTCAGCTGTATAGATAGCATCTGAGGCGAGAATAATCCCGCCTGTTTCTGGCATGTTAATCTGAAGGCCAAGCATACCCCAGGCATGTCCGCTTCCAAAATTAAGGATATTAATTCCTTCTGCTAATTCAAGATTGTCTTCACTTCGTTTTATGGTTTTCCATTGAAGATTATTTTTTATCCAGGCATCAATATCTCCCCAGATGTATGCTCCTTCTTTTTCATTGCGGGCATACGTTTGAAGGGCACCGTTCAGCTCATCTTCATGAACGATGATTGTCGCATTTGTAAATAACTCCAAGCACCCAGCGTGGTCAAGGTGAAGGTGGGATGCTATTACGTATTTAATATCTTCGGGTCTTACATCTAGCTCCTCCAGGCGGTTATGAAGATAACATTCCTCCCCCATATTGATTGGAAACATTTGCTGAGTTGCTTTCCCCCACCGGCCTTCTGGCCCCATTGAGCTAGGATTGCAAGCAGTATCAAAAAGAATTTTACCTGCTGGATGGTCGATGAGTACAGTATAGACAGGGAACTCGACAAACTCAGCTGGTGTATTGGGATTCTCCACTGTTGCTGGACTGTGCATCGCAATCATCCAGTTTTTATCCATTCTCATACGGCCATTATCCATTACATAAAGCTTTGGGTTAGGTTTAATAATATTCGCCAAAGTACTTCTCCTCCTTAAAATGCTGTTTTTATGGTAACGAATTTTAATTCTGTCATTTCTTCAACGGCATATTTAATTCCTTCACGTCCATAGCCGCTGTCCTTTACTCCGCCATAAGGCATATGATCCAGCCTAAAGGTTGGGATATCATTAATAATGACTCCGCCTGACTCCAGCTTTTTGGCCGCATGTATTGCATGAAGGATGTTTTGGGTATAGATAGCCACATTTAATCCATACGAAGAATCATTGACCATATGGATGGCTTCATCCAGCTCATGGTAGGGAACGATTGAGACAACGGGAGCAAATGTTTCTTGGCAGGAAACCGCCATATCTTTTTTCACATTCAATAGTACGGTTGGCGGGAAGACCGTACCGTCGCGTTTACCGCCTAGTGCAATGTCAGCTCCCTGCTCATTTGCTTCCTGGACCCATGACTCAATTCGCTCTGTTTCCTTAAGGTTGATCATGGCACTAATATCGGTTTTTTCATCGAGAGGGTCGCCGGCTGTTAAATTTTTTGCCTCTTCAATAAAACGCTTACAAAATTCATCATAAATGGAATCATGAACATAAATTCTTTGCAGTGAAATACAAACCTGGCCTGCAAAGGAAAATGCTCCTTCTACACATCGGGGCACAATTTTTTCCAGCGGGACATCCGGTTCAACAATTAACCCTGAATTGGAACCAAGTTCTAATGTTACTTTCCTCAACCCGGCTTTTGATTTAATCAGTTTACCTACTTCTGCACTCCCTGTGAAGGTTACTTTTTTAACTCTTTCATCAGTAATAAGAGCGTCACTAAGCTCTCTTCCGCTGCCTGTTATCACTTGAAGAGCTCCATCCGGAAGGCCGGCTTGCTTGAAGATCTCAGCGATTAATAACGCGCTTAAAGGTGTTTGTTCAGCCGGTTTCAATACAACAGTATTTCCCACAGCAAAGGCTGGTCCTAGTTTATGCGCGACGAGATTAACCGGAAAATTAAAGGGGCTGATTGCAACGACAACACCTAATGGTTCTCTCCATGTAAATCCTAGCCGATTCTCACCTCCAGGAGCGGCATCCATTGGAATGGTTTCTCCATAGATCCGTTTTGCCTCTTCAGCTGCAAATTGATAGGTAGCAATGGTGCGGTCTATTTCGCCACGTGCTGTTCGAATGGGCTTACCGGCCTCAAGTGCAACAATTCGTGCCAACTCTTCCTTTCTTTCACGGAGAAGTTGGACAACATTGAGCAAAATATCTGAGCGCTTATAGGCAGGCATCACTTTCATCGTTTCATAGGCTGTTTTTGCTCCTTCAATGGCTTTTTTTACATCAGCCTCATCTGCCATACTAATGTTAGCAATAACATCCCCGCTATAAGGAGAGTGCAGTGCATAGGTTCTTTCTTTTGATTCCCATTTACCATTAATGAATAACTCTTTAATTTCCATTCTCAACCTCCTTGCCTTTTTATAATGCAAGATTCATGCCAATATTAAAAACGCTTATTTTATATAAGAATTTACATTGTCTAAAGCAAATAATGGTGATAAAATTCACCATAATAAAAAGAATTGTTGGTGTAACAGAGACTAAAGACGGTGAAAATCGTCACCATTTGGTGATAATTTTCACCGCTTCTTGCAGGAGGCAGAGATTCCGATGAAACCACTTACTGTGAACAAAGAAATTTTAGAAAGCGTTTTCTCCTCGATGTCCAACGGGGTCATTGTAGTGGACCATAATAATAGGATTTTATTCATAAATTCCTCAGCACAAAAACTAATAAAACAAGAACACCAGGACTTAGTGGGCAAAGATATCCGTGATTTTGTTCCTAATTCACCAATCCACCAAGTTCTTAATAGTGGCAAGAGCACACTCGGAGCGAAAATGACGATAGCAGGGTTGCAATGTATGGTGAATAAAACTCCCTTATATAAGGAAAATCAGCTCATTGGTGCTGTGAGTGTTATTCAGGATATTTCTCAAATCGAACATTATCGTTCATTACTCAAGCAAATGGAAAAAATCATCGAATTTTCTACGGATGGCATTTATGTCGTTAATAGTGAAGGAATTACACTCATTGTGAATTCAGCTTACGAGGCTATGTCAGGAATCAAGAGGGAAAGACTTATCGGTCATCACATGGGCGATTTGATGAACCACGGCTACTTTGATCAATCTGTCTCACTCCTTGTTCTGCAGGATAAAAAACGCAGATCGATTCTTCAGCGAATCGGCCAGCAAAAAGATGTCATGGTCACGGGAACTCCCGTTTTCGATGAATCAGGCGAGATTCAAATGGTTGTAACCAGTGTCAGAGACATTACTCAGCTAAATGAACTGACAAATGAGTTGAAGAAGGCAAAAAGCTTTTCTGAAATGAGTCAGAATCGATATACCTTTTCCACGGAGGGAAATGATGAAAAAGTAGTCTTTCAAAGCATTCAAATGAAGGGAATTATAGAAAAAGTAAAACAAATCGCTTCATACCCAACAAGTATATTGCTATCTGGTCCTTCAGGAGCGGGTAAAGAGGTTATTGCTAATTTAGTTCACCAATTAAGTGACAGAAAAGATATGCCTTTTATTAAAGTGAACTGCGGGGCTATCCCTGAACAGCTGCTGGAATCTGAGCTTTTTGGTTATGAAAAAGGGGCGTTTACCGGAGCAAGGCAGGAAGGGAAAGTCGGCCTGCTGGAACTGGCGGACAAGGGGACAGTTTTGCTGGATGAAGTAGGGGAACTTCCATTGTCTTTGCAAGTCAAGTTGCTTCGTGTCCTGCAAGAGAAACAAATTCAAAAATTAGGCAGCAGCAAAGTAAAGCAACTAGACATTAGAATCATTTCAGCAACAAATAAACATTTGAAAGAGTTAGTGGAAAAAGGAAAATTTCGAGAAGACTTATATTACCGGCTGCAAGTGATAGAAATAGCTATTCCTCCATTGAGCCAGCGTCCTGAGGACATCGAAGTCTTACTGGATCATTTTTTCACCTATTTCTGTAAACTATTTAATATCGAAAAGCATGTATCACCCGAAACCAAACAAATTTTACAAAGCTATCATTGGCCGGGGAATGTGAGAGAATTAAGGAATTTAGTTGAGAGCATGATTGTTTCGGTGCCATCACTTACTATTGAACCGGTTGATCTGCCGCCGCACTTTAGTATTCATGGTAACTCAGAGTCTGTTCATACTTTCAAACAAAAAATGGAACAGTTTGAAAAAAGAGTGATTATGGATGCGCTTCACAAGAAACCCTCCATCAGAAAGGCAGCAGAATATTTAGGAGTCGATCACTCGACACTTGTGAAAAAAATGAAAAAGTGGGATAGGGAGATCAACAGAGGGATCAATTGAAACAAATTCAAAAAAATTTTATATGGTAAAATGAACAAAAACGAATGGAGAAATGATTGTCTTGTCTAAATTGCCTAACTGCCCAAAATGCAGCTCAGAGTATACCTACGAGGATGGCAGCCTTTTTGTTTGTCCGGAATGTGCTCATGAGTGGACTAGCGAAGCTGAATTAAATGAAGATATTAAGGTTGTTAGAGATTCAAATGGAAAAGTCCTAAATGATGGTGATTCAGTATCCGTCATTAAAGACCTTAAAGTGAAAGGAACATCTTCTGTTATAAAAATAGGAACTAAAGTTAAAAGCATCCGTCTGGTCGAGGGAGACCACGATATTGATTGCAAAATTGACGGTTTTGGCGCCATGAAGTTAAAATCTGAATTTGTAAAGAAGATATTATGATCGAAGCTGCTCATAAAGAATACGGCCGTGTAGATGTGCTCATCAACAATGCAGGATTAAAGCACGTGTCTCCTATCGAAGAGTTCCCGACTTGCTAAATTCGAATTAATGATTAAAATCATGCTAACTGCTCCATTCATCGCGATTAAACATGCATTCCCAATCATGAAAGAGCAAGGGTTCGGACGCATTATCAACGTGGCATCCATTAACGGACTTATTGGGTTTGCTGGAAAAGCAGCATACAACAGTGCAAAACATGGTGTGATCGGTCTAACAAAGGTTGCGGCATTAGAGTCTGCTACTCACGGAGTAACAGTAAATGCCCTTTGCCCAGGATATGTTGACACGCCTCTGGTACGCGGCCAGATGGAAGATTTAGCGAAAACAAGAAACGTTTCTTTGGAAAGTGTTCTTGAAGAAGTCATCTACCCGCTAGTTCCGCAAAAACGTTTATTGGAAGTAAGTGAGATCGCTGACTACGCGATGTTCCTTGCAAGCGACAAGGCAAAAAGTATTACAGGACAAGCCATCGTTATGGATGGCGGCTATACTGCACAATAATTTGTATTGTAAAACCTTTGAATCTATAGCTTTTATGATTCTTTCACAGATCTAGTATCCTTTCTTCGCCTTTTTAAACCTCTGCCTCACTCAACAAGGCATGTGTATTTCCTTCTGTATCGTTAAAGAAAGCCATCCACGTTTCGGTTTGGCCCATTTTAGCGGTCAGGTAAGGTTCGCTTACAAACGCAGCACCTTTTTTCAGCATATCTTCATAAGCGCTCTTAATATGAGTCACTTGGAAATAGATGACGGAACTCGGATGGGCAAATGTTTAATTCTCTGGCAGGCTGAGCATTAAACGAAGGCCGCTGCACAGCCATGTTCTCGCCATCACAATCGTTTCCATCAATTGCTGAAACTGTTCCTCCTTCCAGAGAGGATCGCTTTTTGTCGTCATATTTCCTCGGAAATAGTCGATTTGTGTGGAGAGAGCTGAAGAAAAGGGATAGGTTTTTTCAAAAAAATCGACAGGATTTAGCGGTTTAAAAGGATCGGCCAAAAGATTGTCGGAATCAGCTTTCAACGTCCTCAGCACTTCCTCGGCAAGCCCTTTTCTGAAGAATAAACAGAAAGACTCCACCTCAGTTTCTTCTCAATACCAATCGTATAGGCACCTTCATTAAAAGAAGATATCGGCCTTCTTCCACCGCAAAGAAACCCTGGTTCGTTTTGTAAAGGACCCGGCCAAACCTAAACGTTTTAATCGAAAGCTGTCCATCACCTTCCCAATAAAATTCATTGCTTTTCAAGATTAAGAAGGATAAAGGATGGTCAAAATGTTCCAAAGAAGACAAAACAGCGCCGCTGAATACCCAGACTTTTTATGGTAAGATAACAGGTGGTTACGAAAAAATATGCTGTCTTTAGAGACAGTTCATTATATGTTTTGAAAAGAGGGTAAAAAAATGGTGAAGGAATCCATCTATGGATTAACATTTGAACAGCTGGCTGCCTGGCTATTAGAACGGGGCCATAAACCATATCAAGCATCCCTGGTTTGGGAGTATCTATATAGAAAACGAGTCACTTCCTTTTCTGAAATGAGCGATGTAAAAAAGGAATGCATCGAAATGCTTTCGGAAAGCTTCGAGTTCCAGACGATGCAGCAGCATGTGAAGCAGGAATCAGAGGATGGCACGATCAAGTTTTTGTTCAAGCTGCGGGACGGTAACTTGATCGAAACGGTATTAATGAAGCACAAATACGGCTTGTCTGTTTGTGTGACGACCCAGGTCGGCTGCAACATTGGCTGCAGTTTCTGTGCGAGCGGTTTATTGGCCAAAAGCCGCGACTTATCGAGCGGTGAGATCGTCGAGCAGATCATGAACGTCCAGCTTCATCTTGATCAAAGAAATCAGGATGAAAAAGTGAGCCATATCGTTGTCATGGGAATTGGAGAGCCATTTGATAACTTTGAAAATATGATTGATTTCATAAAAGTGGTGATTAATCATAAAGGACTCGCGATTGGCGCGCGTCATATCACGGTTTCTACAAGCGGACTCGCCAACAAGATTTATGAATTTGCTGACTCTCAGCTACCCGTGAATTTGGCGATCTCCCTTCATGCACCGAATAATGAATTACGGACACGCATCATGAAAATAAACCGGGCGATTCCTATTGAAAAATTAATGGAATCCTTGAATTATTATTTAGAAAAAACAAACAAGAGAATTACGATTGAGTACATTTTATTAAGAGATGTTAATGATCATAAGGAAGAAGCAGAACAACTCGCTGATTTGCTCCAGGATAAAAAGCAAAAGGTCTACGTCAACCTTATTCCGTACAATCCAGTAGACGAACACAGCCAATATCAGCGAAGCGAGGAGGAGTCTGTGCTGACGTTTTACGATACACTGAAAAAACGGGGCATCAACTGCAAAATCCGCCAGGAGCACGGTACTGATATTGACGCCGCATGCGGACAGTTGAGAAGCAAACAGATTAAAAAAGAAAAAGCGCAATAACGCTGTAAAGAAGACCAGACTTTTGTCGGGTTTTCTTTTTATTTGGATTACTTTTCTGCAGTGATTAGTGAGCGGTTGATAGGTCGAATAGTGCACAATACTAGTTATTCATCATATAGTTTTGGGTATAATCTAAAGCAAAGCTTTACATAAAAGGAGATAACCATGATTCCTAAAACGATAGAAGAACTAGAAGCCATCCGAACGGAATGTAGAGTGCTGGTTAATAAACGAGCGTCAGCTTCTGCGGCGGCCGCTGTTATCCCGATTCCCGGAGTGGATGTGGGTGCGGACATCACGATCATGATGGAATTGCTCCCGACCATTAATGAGAAGTTCGGCTTGGCGCCCGGCCAGATTGAGAAGATGGATGCAACATTGAAAGGGAAAATCATTGTACTCATTACGTCAGCGGGCAGCCAGTTTGCTGGCAGAGTCGTAACGAAACAGATGATTTCTCTTTTATTAAAAAAGGCAGGTAAACGCATAGCAGTCAAACAGGTCACGAAGTTCGTACCTTTTGTAGGACAGGCTGTAGCGGCCGGTATCAGTTTTGCTGCGATGAAATATCTCGGTAATTCTCATATTGAGGAGTGCTATCAAGTCTGTAAAAAGATGATAGAAGAACAACAGCTGCCAGCACAATAATACAAAGAAAGCCCTATCCCGCATACGGGGTAGGGCTTTTATCATAAAGCTTATTTTGTTTTCAAATCTCCTGATGGAAGTCCTGAGAGGTAGCCGACTCCGCCAGTTTCCTGGATTCCTATGCCTTTTTTCATGGCATCTTCGAGCTTTTCCTTATCTACTGCTGTAATTTGTTTTCCATCCAGATCTTCACCCGGGTGCTGGAAGTTGCTAAGCAAATAGCGGGAATTCTTCAGCTGATCAACCGCTCGCAAGCCCGTTGCTTCAGCCCCTGCTGGAACAGAAAGTATTCTTGAAAGTTTTTTCGTTTTAACATTATAGGCCCAAACAAAGTTGTTGGTGTGATGCGAGCTGTCTTCACCGATAAATAGCGTGTCCATATCATTGGAGAAGGTAAGATTATCTGGATTCGCTATTTTATCCGGATTGGCAGTATTGCCGTATGCATCAGATTTTGGAAGATCCTCACCGACAAGGAGACCCCTCATTTTTGAAGGCGCATAGCGGCTATTGATGTTGTGGCTGCTATGGTCTTTTTGATCGGCATTCAAATCTAGTTCAAAGGTTGTTCCAGAGTCAAGAACCGGCATTTGGATGTCATCCTGCACGCCGCTGATATCCTCTTTTTTCATACTTCCGTTTTCATATGAAATGGCGATATAGGCTTTATGGCCAGCCTTATTAACGGCAATTCCCTCCATTTTATTGAACTCAGAAGTTGCACCAAGCAATGCGCCATATCGTCGTGATTCTAGGAATGCTGCAGCCTTTTCCATGCCTCGCTTAACTTTAAGATACTCTACTTTCTTGCTTGCAGCTGTTTTTATCGCTTTAAAGCCAGGAGCAGGTTGAGCCGAAGTTTCAAAGATATCGCTGAATTTCGTGCCTTTATCGATTATTTTCTTTACTTCTTTGTCTGTTGAGTGGCCAAGCTTGATCCACTGCAAGTCTCCTGCGCCGCCGTTATCTGAAGACGTTTGCTTGAATTTTGCCGCATATAGAGTCCCTGCAGAGAAGTCTCTCTTCTGATCGGCGACATACATAAACATCATCGTATTACCGCCGTCATCTCCAAACAATGCTGTTTTTTGATCAGGCATCACCTGCATGATTTCATGGGAAAAGCGTCCTGTGCTGTAATGTTTTACCACGCTGGTATTGCCGTTGGGGTGAATAGAGATCTCTGGAATCCATCCATAGAAATAAGGATTGGCTTTTGATTTGTCTCCAAAGTAGTGCTGTGCAAAATTGGTGACATCACGATAGGAATCAGAAGAAGAATCTTCGAACGCACGGGCATCCGGTTCATATTCTTCAGATCCAAGGTGAGTTCCCCAATCTGTTGTGGAGCCGTTACAAGGTGTCCATAAACCATTCACATTAGAGAAATCAACTTTCTTGGCATGGTTAACTGTAAGCTTGCCTGTTTTTTTATCTCGGTCGACTTGAGTCAGTGTCATGGATGCAGGAAGTCCTTTAATTTCGTTTCCGGCATTATCCATGGAATCATACTCATAATGAGAAATAATATAATCTTTTCCTGCAATTGTAATAAAACTATTGGAATCCGGTGCGTCAGAAACATAATACGAAGGCTTGTCAGGCACGCTTCGATCAACGATAGGATTGCCTTTTGCATCAATAGGTGTACCTGCAGGAATCTTTTCGCCTTTGTTGTCTACAATTTTATCTTTGGATAGGAATAGCTGATTATAATTTAATGGAGTTTCTTTTACCGTACCGTCTTTGTACGTAATTTTCACTTTTGCCTCTGTATAGGTTCTTACCATGTTTTCAATCGTGCTTGGTGCTTTCATAGATTCGAATTCTATGCTCTTGATTTGATTATGGTTATGGGAAAAGCGATGGTGCTGGTCAGATGAAGCAAAGGCTGGAATGGCGCTTGAGGCCATGATCGCCAAGGATAATCCGATTGAAACTTTTTTCTTCAATATTGTTTCCCCCTTATTGAGTGTTCAGACTCATTAAACCACTTTATTGTTAAGGAAATATGAAGAAAAAGGGGGAAAATATTGGAAAAAGGTTAAGAAACGGTTACAAGTCTGAGGAACTTGTCCCATTATTCCTATAAAGCCTGCTACGTATTAACGATTGAAATGGGAGTTTTGTAGCCGAGTGAGTGGAAATCTTCAATTTTTGCGTTGGAATGATCAACGACGAGACCCTTATTTCCCTTTTCGCAAACAGCTTGAACATCACCGATTCTAATGGACTGTATATTAGATCCGATGTAAACGGCAGTTGGGGCAGAGTTTTGTATTTTCACCTTTCGAATTTCTACCGAGTCTGCCCCATGAGGACCGCCAAATACTTTAATATCGGCCGCTGCCGTTTTAAAATCCCGGATGTTCAGATGATGAAGGATAATGTTCCTTGATCGGTACTGGACCGCAATGACCGGCTCTCCCCGGTAATCATATTCAGAATCTCCGATGACGGTAAAATGGTTGATGGCCACGTTTTTGTAAGCAGAGATCACCATTGCCCGGGGTGTTGAGTCCTTGTATAAAGGAGTCCGTATTGGTGCTACAGCCACAATATGGCTGGCTTTAATATTAAATGCCGTCTTCGATTCGGGATCTGTTTCAATGTGATGTCCGATATGGCGAAAATTGTACGAACGATTGTCGTTAATCGAGATATGCCCGGCGATCTGTGTGTTGCTCGCGGCTGCAGAATTATGGTGTGCCTTGATTTCCACACCGCCGAAGCATCGTGTGGTCGAATTGTTAAGAAGCATGACATTTCGAGAGCCATCGTCCACTTCAATCCCGTTGGAGTTCGAGAACCCTTCTTTGTGGGCTCTTCCGCTTGGGTCACACAAATGGCAATTGGAAATGAGGATATTATCGCTGTGATGAGTTGTGATCCCATCATCACCAAAACCATAGCCGTTCAGCTGATCGAGCCAAATATAGCGGCTGCTTCTGCGGGCCCGTGTAGCATCTCCGAAATAGGTATACACGGCAGATGATACATCAAAACAATGCAGACCGGGATTGATGCCTTCCACCTCTTTTACCCAGCCAAATGATACATGAGCAAACGTGAGGCAGCTAGACTGGTTGTTGCCTGAAGCTGTCTTTTTGTTCGGATTCAAACGTTCCACATTCCAGTCCAGGCTCATCCCCTGGACATAAATATGATGGTTGCCTTTCCAGTGGCTGGAGTTGGTCAACAGCTGACGGCTTCTGGGCGCCTTATCATGAAGCTTGATGGTGGTCGCTCCCTTACCCGCACCGATCAGCATTGTATAGGAAGGGAGCCGGATTCCCCGAGTGACATATACACCTGCGGGAACAACAACTTTTACATTGCCGTTTCCGATGGCTTTTTTGAACGCTTCTGTGTCATCGGTGATACCGTCGCCAGCTGCACCGTAATCCCGGACATTTTTCTCTTGTTCGATCTCCCTTTGCAGCTGAATAAATGCCTGATCGAGCTTCTTTTTCCAGTCCGGATAGATGCCTCCCTCTTGATCTGTTACAATTTGCGGGAGCGGTTCTTTGTTTTTATGCCATGCTGTGGAAAGCAAGATCTTCGGAAGACCATGCAGCAGGTTTTTAAAAGAAAAGGATGGAGAATGCGTTGGTTCTGGCAGGGGATTCAGCTCCTGAAATAGGTTGTCTGTCTGGTTCAACAGGCTTTTTAGATCTTCTTTATTCTCAGAAAAAGAAGCAATGAGTTCTTTGTTTTCTTGCGGGTTATGATTTTTATCTAAATGAAGCATTTCGGGATCACCTCAGAATAATCAGCTGTTATTTTCAACATTATGTACTATTCCCGCTCTTATTCCAAGCTTAATCATTCTTCTTCCAAACAAAGAAAATACCCCTGTAAAAGGGGCATTTACTGTTCCATTAAACTGCTGAGAGAAACCTGCTTTTCATTTTCCGGCTGTCCGAGCGGGTAGATTCTGGCCGTTTCTCCTTGCTCGTCAACATGCTGGATGTAAATTGGTACACCATCACATGTAACGTTTGCCATTACCGGGGATGAGGCAATCTCTTGTGCACGCTGTTTGTTCATTTTAGGATCCCTCCTTTTCGTCTTTACTATGGGCGGGAAGAGCAGAATTTATACTTTTAGCTAGCGTGCCTTGAAAAATGATTGTGTCAAAATCGGTCTTAATTAGTCGAGCTTATCCGGTTCGATAATAAAAGTTTGGATCATCCTCCTGGGAATGATTTAGACACTTTTTACATGGATGAATGACAGGCATCAATTGTCCATCAAAACAGAAGAAAGAGGCTGCATCAATCAAACAAGAGAGCAATACTCAAATTCGAGGCTGCTTTTATCATTTTTTAGCATTAACATGAAAAAAACACCGCAGATCGGCACCCGATACAACCGCAAACATGTAAACGAAGGGATGAGTCCCACACATCGTTCCTTCTTGGCCGGATAAGCTGGACAATGCCGTAGCGCAGGGCGATATAGCTTACGATATGAACGCCCAAGGGGCTGCAGGAAAGATTCAGAAGGTTCAGTCTGGAGAAATTCTTAAAAAATAGAGGTGTTATTCTAAAATTGTCAAATATTATTAAGCATAAGAGTGTCGGAATCTATCCAAAACGTTCGAAGTTCTATATAGTAGAACTTCAGCCATCTATATTCCAGTACCTCTATTTTTCAGGAAATATCGATACATAAAGCATTATATGGCTGAGTAACACCTTGTGTCACCAGGTAGTTTTAGATAAAATAATAGGAGGAATAGATACTATGCAATATCAATTTTTAGTAGGTAACGATAACGGAAACAGTGAGCATGACATTTATATCGATGGCCGTTTGTTTCAGCAGCCGAACGTAAACTGTGCCGTGGACCAGCTGCCATGGAGTGAAGAACAGGCCCCTGAAACGATTGTACGCAACCTTCAGGAGAACTTAATCGTAACGATTGATTCCCCTGCAGCACGTGCGGGTATGTATTATGTAGGAAAGTTCGCGCTTGAAAGCGGTGAGCTGATCGAAAACATTCAGGTCGGCGTAGATTACAAGTACGAGATTGACCTGCCAATCGTCAACACACTCGCTCAAATCGCAGCAGTAGCGGTACAAAAAGGATTTGCAGAAGAGAAAAAGCTTCCTGCATCCATTGATGTAACGGTTGATATGGCGACTGCGCTGCCGATCACACAGCACTCTGATGAATCAGCAGCTAAATTTGAGAAGCGTTTCATGAACGGCCCTCACCATGTGACGGTTCATGTTGGAAAGCAGCGCGTTACAGTTAAAGTAGAATTTGAGTTTGTAAAAGTTATTCCGGAAGCTACACCAGTAACCTTCTCTCTTCAAAAAGATGAAGACGGCAACTGGAGAAAAGGCGATATTTTTGACCAATTTATTGAAGCGTACGATATGCCGAAGAACTTCAACGGCAGCTTCTTTAAAAACAAAAAAATCCTTCACACAGATATCGGTGATGGTTCTACAGAGTATCCGATCACAGAAGGAAACAAATTTTTGCGCCAGTTCGTGCATGGCACCAACCATGGTGCAGGGTATGCGATCGAGGAAGCACTCAGTGAGTTCAACCGTTTGATCCACCTTCCCGACAGCCCGCGTCAATTTTTCAGTGACGTGATCAAGAACCCGAACCATAAATATCATGCGCGTGCGATGAAAACATTAAAAAGACCGCTTGAAGGACAAGCTCGCCAAATCATCAACAACATCCGCAAGCAGCTTACTAAAGCGAGAAACGAAATCGATTTGATCTGCGTTTATGGAGGCGGGAGCATCTTGATGAATCCGATTCTTTCTCCAATGCTTAAGGAACTTTGTGATGAGCGTGAAATTCAGCTTCTTTACATTCCTGCAAAATATGCAGTGACAATGAATGCAAATGGACTGGATGCATTCGTACGCGGAAAAATCTACGGTGCGATCAAGGATCGTGCGAAACAGCCGGTATAAGTCTCTAATTTAAATGGTAAGGGGGTGTAAAGATGAAGAAACAAAAAAAGCCAGGCGACAATATTTCGTTAAAGACGAAGAAGAATGAAGCCCCCGCCATTATTGACTGGATCAACTCGCAAACGAACCTGATGGACTCGATCCGTTTTTTGGTCGAGAATGAGATCAAAGCGAACGGAGTCCGTAATCTGCAGCAGCATGTCCCCGCAGACCGCGGATTCTCGAACGAGGTTGCGGCAGGACTGCATGGACACGGCTATCAGGAAGAACCGAAGCATTCTCCGGAGTATGAAGATGTGATCGACGAAGAAGAGATCGATGAGGATGACATCGAATCCTGGACGTAAAAGATAATAGGTTAGTCAAGAAAGCCGGTTTGAGAGGATTACTCTCGAGCCGGTTTTTTTTTTTAAAAGACTCTTTTCTAAAAATTGTTGCTTTGGGAACATTTTTGTAAAGAATCTTCATTGACAAGTTGATTGGAGTGTAAGGTGCGAGACTCCTCGAAAATGAATTTCACATTTTCTTCGTGCGATATAACGCTGCCGAAGCCTTCCTTGTCCTGCGGGACTAGCGGGACAGGTGAGACTCAAGCAGGCGCCATGCGCCGAGAAAGTAGGCGCTGGCGCCGGTAAGGCTCACCGCACGCCCCGCGGAAAGCGAGCAGCCTGAAACGGAAATCAGCCACACTCAAGAGCAGCAACGGTTACGAAAACAGCCTAATTAACCCCCCTCCTTTTATTAATAAGCCTATGGATTCTATGAAAATACGCCTCAAGTCGTACCTGAAAATATAGCCGGGGTACATTATAGAAAACCCGGAACGCAGGTAAGCTAGAACTATGAAAGGAGGTAACAACAAATGAAGAAATTTGGTTTGTTTGTACTCGGAGGAATTGCAGCGATCACCCTGCTGGCGAACATCGGCCACATGATTGGACTCGCGATCGGGTTAGTCATTTTATATTTTGCCGTTAAGGGTTTCATGAAGGCAGAAACAACATCTAAGAAAATCTTGTGGGGTGCTGCCGGCGTGATTGCAGCATGTGCAGCCATCTCCAATGTGCCGGCACTTTTAGGTGTCCTTGCCCTCTATGTGCTGTACCTGGTGTATAAAGGATGGAACGGCAAGAAAAGCGAAACAGGCTCAGCTGATGATCCGTTCGTAAACTTTGAAAAACAATGGGCAGAAATGAACAGAAACTAATAAAAGGAGAGAATGAACATGAGTACACTTTTTACAAGAATCAAAAATTCCATAGCAGCTGATTTTCACGAGATGCTCGATCAGAAGGAGCAGAAGAATCCGATCTCACTGCTGAACCAATATTTGCGTCAATGTGAACAAGAAACGGACCGTGTGCGAAAACTGGTCGAACGTCAATTTATACTTACTGAAGAATTTACAAAAGAGTACAGAGAAGCAAAGTCACATGCTGAAAAACGAAAGAAGCAGGCGGATTTAGCTCTTCAGGCTGGAGAAAGCGATCTGCATGAGTTCGCAGTCAACGAACAGCAGCGGTATGATGAGCGTGCAGCCCGCCTGAATGATGCTAAATTAGAGGCGAAGCGCGAACTGGAAGCGCTGGAGCAAAAGTTTGAACAGATGAAGCATAAGCTGAAAGATATGTATGTGAAGCGAATGGAGCTGATGGGTCGCGAAAACATCGCCCGAGCCCATCGAGGAATGAATAAAGTTCTGGATGCCGGAGCAGGTTCGAAGCCAGGCCTGAGATTCGACGAAATGGAACGCTATCTAGAGCGGCTGGAGCATCAGGTGAATACGGATTATCACTTCAATACGATCGATGAGCGGTTTGCACAGCTTGAAAAACAATGGAAAAAAGAAGAAAAAACTACGATTTCATAATTTAAAAATGGTATTCTAAAAGGCGTAGGGTACTGCGCCTTTTAGGACGTGTACCATTAACAAATAAAGAGGAAAAACGAGAGAGATAGAGGGGGTGCACCATGTTTAACGGAAAAAAAACAGATTTGATCAGCTGGCTTCTTTTGATTGGTGTACTGCTTCTTATTCTTGAACTTTCATTTCGCGGAGGGGAATTGATTTTTATTTTTGCCCTCATGGCTGGCTGCATCTATATCGGAAGAAAAAAAATGCCTCGGACAATCGGGAAAGTGCTGTATTGGGGCGGATGGTTTGGATTGATCATCACCCTGCTGAACATGATGGCCTTTAAGTTTGTCATGATTGCGGTCCTTGTTTATCTGGTCATCCAGTTCTATCAATCTAAAAAAAAACCGTCAGTCATTGAGCCGGTCGTCCAAAACGAAGAGGATTCCCGGCTGTCCGAGTCACTTTTTACGAAACAGCCGCTGTTTAAAAATATACTGTACGGCCGGCAGCAGACCCCTGACCATGTGTATGAATGGAGTGACATTAACATCCAGTGCGGGATCGGGGACAGTGTCATCGATTTGAGCAACACCGTTTTGCCGGATGGCGAATCGGTCATTGCCATACGGAATTTGGCTGGAAACATTAAAATTCTTGTGCCATATGAAGCGGCAGTCAGTGTTCACCATTCTGTGCTGGCAGGAAGCACGACAATTTTTCAGCTTCATGAATCGAAAATATTCAATCAGCTTTTTCATTTTCAAACAGAGAACTACCAGGAGGCCCAGCAAAGAATTAAGATCGTTACATCCATGGTGGTCGGGGATCTAGAGGTGAAGCGGACATGAGTATTGTGCTGCGAAGTGTCCTCCTATCCATCGCCGTATCTCTATTGACCGCTATTCTGGTTTTCATTGCTGTGTTCATGGTGAACCCTTTCCCAGACCTGGCTACACTATGGGAACGGCAGCTGTTCGGCCTGCCATTTATACTGGTTGTGCCGGCTGCCAGTTTGGTTCTTGGTGTGTTTTTTGGTTTGCTGCATGGGTTTGCTGTCCGCAGACAGCTCAAACAAGTGGAAGAAGGCCTGCGTGAGATGGAGAACGGCAGGTCCATCTATCCTCCTTTACAAGCACAGGGAACAGAGATGGATGCCCTGTGGAAAAGAATGAAAAATGTACAGCGCCAGGTTACGGATCAGGCCAGGGCCTCACAAAAGCTGGCGAACGAAAAAGCAGAAGATCAAGAGAAAATCATTCAAGAGATGATCTCGAGAGAACGGCATCGTTTAGCACGTGAGCTGCATGATTCAGTGAGCCAGCAGCTTTTTGCCGCCTCCATGCTGATGTCAGCCATCAATGAGTCAAGGGAAGCTGAAGAAGCTCCTGAAAACAGGCAGCTGAAACTGGTGGAACAAATGATTCACCAGTCGCAGCTTGAGATGAGAGCGCTGCTGCTTCACCTCCGTCCTGCAGCTCTAAAAGGAAAGTCCTTGCAGGAAGGAATTAAAGAACTGTTAGCGGAGCTCGTTCAAAAAGTGCCGATTGAGATTCATGCAAAAATAGAAGAAATGCCGCTCGACAAGGGTGTTGAGGACCACCTGTTCAGGATTCTGCAGGAATCCGTCTCAAACACACTGAGGCATGCCAAAGCTACCTCTCTTGAAATTCTGCTGATCGAACGGGAAGAATTAATCATTCTTCGCGTAGCTGATAATGGTGTCGGCTTTGCTATGGACGAGGATAAAGCCGGATCCTACGGGCTTCAAAACATGCAGGAACGAGCGCTGGAAATCGGCGGCACGATGAAAGTGGTAAGTCTGCCCGACAAAGGGACGCGGCTGGAAGTAAAAGTACCAGTGATTTCGGTGGAGGATGATAAAAATGATTAAAGTATTGTTTGCGGACGATCATGAAATGGTAAGAATCGGTGTTTCATCCTATCTTTCTGCCCAGTCAGATCTTACGGTGGTTGGTGAGGCCGAGAATGGGAAGAAAGCCGTTGAACTGGCACTGGAGCTGCGCCCTGATGTCATTTTAATGGACTTGGTCATGAATGAGATGGACGGGATTGAAGCGACGAAAAAAATCATTGAGCAATGGCCGGAAGCGAAGATTATCATTGTGACCAGCTTCTTGGATGATGAAAAAGTTTACCCGGCGATAGAAGCAGGAGCGGTAAGCTATATGCTTAAGACCTCAAAAGCGAGTGAGATCGCCGAAGCAGTAAGAGCCACTTATCACGGCCAGTCTGTCTTGGAACCCGAAGTTACAGGCAAGATGATGATCCGTATGCGCCAAAAAAATCATCAACAGCCACATGAAGAGCTCACGAGCCGTGAGCTTGAGGTACTCCTCTTAATGACAGAAGGAAAATCCAATCAGGAAATTGCAGACCAGTTATTCATCGCACAAAAGACCGTTAAAGTACATGTGAGCAACATTTTAAACAAGCTCGATGTACAGGACAGGACCCAAGCCGTCATCTATGCGTTTAAGCATTCACTTGTTCAATGAGTTTTATTATTTCGTATCGGCTGGCCGCTCCATGTTGGGCGGTTTTTTTTATTTTGGCTCTTTTTTTAAAGATTGTTGCTTTGGGGACCTTTTTGTAAACGAGCTTCATTGACAAGTTGATTGGAGTGCAAGGTGCGAGACTCCTGCGGGAGCAGCGGGACAGGTGAGACCCGCAGGCGGATGCGCCGAGGAGGCTCAGCGCACGCCCCGCGGAAAGCGAGCATCCCGAAACGGAAATCAACCACTCCCAAGAGCTACAAAGAAACAGCCTTTATTTTAGAATGAAATACTTCCGAAACGGGAAAGAAATACTAGACAGAGAAGTATGAATTTTGTCCATATGATGTAAACAAACTTAAAATGTGATAAAATATTTTTTAGTGATAGATACTTAATAACATTGAATTATTTCTGAATTTTTGTGTTTTTCTCACGTGTACATTTGTTCAGACTCACATAACATTTTTAAAATTTGAAAGGAGAGTTTGTATGTCAAGTAATGTATTGGATCGCTTCCTGCAAGAAAATTTAGGTGATTTAAAAGAAAAAGGGCTTTATAACGTGATTGATCCGCTGCAAAGCGCGAACGGTCCGAAGATCAAAGTGAATGGTAAAGAACTGATCAACCTTTCTTCAAACAATTATCTTGGTTTAGCAACAGATGAGCGTCTTAAGCAAGCTGCCAAACAGGCAATTGACGAATATGGTGTTGGTGCGGGGGCTGTGCGTACCATTAATGGAACGCTTGAACTGCATGTAAAACTTGAAGAAAAATTGGCAGAGTTCAAACATACAGAAGCAGCGATTGCTTACCAATCCGGTTTTAACTGCAATATGGCTGCCATCTCAGCAGTCATGGATAAAAATGACGCGATTCTATCAGATGAACTGAACCATGCGTCCATCATTGACGGCTGCAGACTTTCCAGAGCAAAAATTATCCGTGTCAACCACTCTGACATGGAAGACCTTCGTACAAAAGCGAAGGAAGCAAAGGAATCTGGACTTTACAACAAGATCATGGTCATCACGGACGGTGTGTTCTCCATGGACGGAGACGTTGCCAAGCTTCCAGAGATCGTTGAAATTGCGGAAGAGTTTGATCTTATCACTTATGTAGACGATGCACATGGATCTGGCGTACTCGGCAACGGCGCAGGAACCGTGAAGCATTTCGGATTATCCGATAAAGTGGATCTCCAAATCGGTACGCTCTCTAAAGCAATCGGTGTTGTCGGCGGTTATGTAGCCGGTAAAAAAGACTTGATCGACTGGCTGAAAGTAAGAAGCCGTCCATTCTTGTTCTCTACTTCACTGACTCCAGGAGATGTAGCAGCTTGTACAAAAGCCATTGAAATTTTAACATCAAGCACAGAGCTGCAAGAAAAACTGTGGGACAACAGCAAGTATTTGAAACAAGGCCTTGAGAAGCTGGGCTATGATATCGGAAACAGTGAAACACCAATCACACCAGTTATTGTAGGTGATGAAGTAAAAACTCAGGAGTTCAGCAAAAAGCTGAATGAAGAAGGCGTTTATGCAAAATCCATCGTCTTCCCAACCGTACCAAGAGGCACTGGCCGTGTAAGAAACATGCCAACGGCTGCCCATACGAAGGAAATGCTTGATCAGGCACTTGCCATCTACGAAAAAGTCGGCAAGGAAATGGGAATCATCTCTTAATACAGGAACCGGTAATAGATTTGGAGGATGTAACATGAAGAAGATATTGATTACTGGAGCACTCGGGCAGATCGGTTCAGAGCTGGTCATGAAAGCCCGTGATATATATGGCGCGGATAATGTTATTGCGACAGATATCCGTAAGACAGACAGCCCTGTCGTTCAATCCGGACCGTTCGAGATTCTTGATGTAACCGATGCACAGGCGATGGCCGGCATCGCTAAAAAATACAATGCGGATACGGTGGTCCACCTTGCTGCTCTTCTTTCTGCTACTGCAGAAGCGAAGCCGCTGCTTGCTTGGAACTTGAACATGGGAGGCCTGGTGAACGCACTTGAGGTCGCGAGAGAATTGAACTGCCAATTCTTCACACCAAGTTCAATCGGAGCATTCGGTCCTTCTACACCGAAAGACCAGACTCCGCAGGACACGATCCAGCGTCCGACAACGATGTATGGAGTAAACAAAGTGTCCGGCGAGCTTCTTTGTGATTATTACTATCACAAATTTGGCGTAGATACCCGCGGACTGCGTTTCCCTGGATTGATCTCCTATGTGGCACCTCCTGGAGGCGGCACAACGGACTATGCGGTTGAAATTTATTACGAAGCGGTCCGAAAAGGAAGATATACTTCATTTATTGATGCGGGCACATACATGGATATGATGTATATGCCTGATGCGTTAAATGCAATTATTAACTTGATGGAAGCTGATCCGGCGAAACTGGTTCACCGAAACTCATTTAACGTTTCTGCGATGAGCTTTGAGCCGGAACAAATCGCTGCTGCCATCAAAAAGCAGATGCCATCCTTTACGATGGATTATGATGTAGACCCTGTTCGACAGGCGATTGCCGATAGCTGGCCGAATATCATCGATTCTTCAGCAGCTATAGCGGAATGGGGCTTTAAAGCGGACTATGACTTGGATAAAATGACAGCAGATATGCTGTTGAAGCTGAACGACAAGCTGAATAACAAAGTAGCAAATTAATACGAAGAAAAAGGGAGCCTTAATATGGCTCTCTTTTTTAAAAGGTACATGCTTACTATAGGGGTAATAGACTTGAGTCCTCTTTCAGCATCAGTATGCGAAGTTCAACAAGAAAGAGCATTAATAATATTGCTCTAACCAAGTAATTTAAGAAAAGGAAGGAGACTTGCTTATGGGTGGTTTTGAAGCTTTACAGGTGAATCCTCTGCTCCGGAAAACGTTAGCTGACTATGGGATTGCCCAGCCGACAATGATTCAGGAGCAGGCGATCCCGCTGCTGTTAGAAGGAAAAGATGTGATTGCAAAATCCCAGACAGGAACCGGGAAAACGATGGCTTTTGCCGTACCGATGCTGCAGCGGATTGACCAGGAGAATGAAGCTATCCAAGCACTGATCGTGACGCCGACAAGAGAACTTGCTATCCAGGTGGCGGAAGAAGTAAAAAAGCTGAGCAGTTCAATGGGAATTGATGTCCTGCCCGTTTATGGGGGACAAGATGTTATTCAGCAAATGCATAAACTCGGCGGTAAGGTGCAGGTTGTCATCGCCACACCAGGACGTTTGCTGGACCATGTAAGACGAGGAACCATTGATCTGTCACACGTCTCCATGCTGGTTTTAGATGAGGCGGATCAGATGCTTCATATCGGATTTTTGCAGGATGTTGAAGAAATTATTGATCAGACACCAGAAGAGAACCGGCAGATGATGCTTTTTTCCGCAACGATGCCTTCTGAAATTGTAAAGCTTGCAGGAACGTATATGAAAGATCCAGCAAAGATTACGGTGAAGAAGACACAAATCACCTTAAAAGAAATCAGACAACGGGTTATTGAGACGACAGACCGCTCAAAGCAGGATGACTTGAAGCTGCTTCTGGAGCTGCACCGTCCGTATCTTGCTATTATTTTTTGCCGGACGAAGCGGCGGGTAAGCAAACTGAATGAAGCTTTGAAGGAAGCGGGATATCAGGCAGACGAACTGCATGGCGATCTCACCCAGGCTAAACGGGAAGCGGTAATGCATGCCTTCCGGCAGGGAGAAATCCGCTACCTGATCGCTACAGATGTTGCGGCAAGGGGCCTGGATGTTGAAGGTGTGACCCATGTCATCAATTACGATATTCCTCAAGATACAGAAAGTTATATCCACCGTATCGGACGAACGGGACGAGCCGGCAGCAAGGGGCTTGCCGTGACGATGGTTGCGGCAAAAGACCGCAATTTTTTAGAGTTGATTGAAAAAGGAATTAAGCAGAAGATACAAAAACAGCGGCTGGAAAAACCGGAAAAAAAGAAGGAGGGAAGCCGCTCTGAAACGAATGACAAGATGCAGAGCCGCCGTGCGGGAGCAAGACCGCAGTATCAGAAAAGCAGCAGAAAGCCACGGAGGCGCTGACAACCGTACAGGAGAAGGATCGCATGAAAATTTTACTGGCTGAAGACGATCGCCGTCTCGCACGGTTAATCATGAGGATGCTGGAAAACGAAGGGTACAGGTTGGTTTTATGCGAAGATGGGAAAGATGGTCTATCATCCGGAATCCATAAAAAAACACGTCGAATCATGAAGAAAAAACGTTCCATGTGGAACATTGTCATGAATTTAAATTGTATACTTGGTTTAATCTATCCTTTTAAAGGAAATAAAGAATTTAGAACGGTAAAAAAGTCGCCGAACAGGCGGCTTTTTCATTTCGTACAGGGATAAATCGTGAAATGGAAGAGCAAGAAGTAAATTCCAAAAATATGAACATTCTTTGATGAATATGTGATAAACTAGTGAAATTTACATGAAGAACTTATGACAGTTCATAAAAGATGGTCTATTTTTGGGGGAAATTTGTTATTATGTGAACGAAAGCACAAACTTAGTAAGTTTACAGTGAGAAATCTCACATATATGTTTACAGGAAGGAAGGTGGGCCTAGTGTTTAAGCGGTTAAGACCGTTTTTTGCGTTAGGACTTATGCTGTCCGTATTTTTCTTAGGCGGTTGCAGCAATTATATAGTTCTAGATCCGAAAGGACCTGTTGCGGCTCAGCAGAAGGATCTTATTCTTTATTCTATAGGATTCATGGCACTTATTCTACTTGTAGTGTATATCCTGCTCACGGTGATTGTTGTTAAATACCGTGAAAACAGAAAAGATATGTCCAACTGGGAACCTGAACAAGAGGGAAGCAAGAAATTAGAAATACTCTGGACGGTTATCCCGATTCTTATTACAATCGCTTTGTCTATTCCGACGATTAAGACCATTTATGATCTTGAGAAACCGCCACAGGCTTCTGCACACCAAGAACCGATCGTCATTACGGCGACGGCAGTTGACTGGAAATGGATTTTCTCTTATCCGGAGCAAGGCATTGAAACCGTCAACTACATTAATATCCCGGAAGACCGGACGGTGGAATTCAAGCTGACTTCAGCAGATTCCATGTCGTCATTCTGGGTTCCTGCACTTGGGGGTCAAAAGTACGCGATGCCAGGTATGGAAACAACGCTTTATCTGCAGGCGGATCATAAAGGCAAATTTGCAGGTCGAAATGCAAACTATAATGGTGAAGGATTCACCCACCAGATTTTTGATGTGAATTCTGTTTCACAGACTGATTTTGACAAATGGGCAAAAGATACGAAGAGCAAGGCGCCTGAGTTGTCTAAAAAGCAGTATGATCAGTTAATGCTTCAAGGCGAAGCCAAGAAGATGACATTCTCATCCACACATTTAAAATGGGTAGATCACGCTAAAGATAGAGACTATGCAGTGAAGACCCGTGAACGCTTAGGAGTAGTTCCGCAAAACCCGCACGGTTCAAAAGCGAAAGATGCGAACAAGCCGGAACAAGACTCTCATGGGGAATCTCATTCTCATTAATAGAGGAGGCACTAAATTATGAAATGGGATGAATTTTTTGTTACCGGTGACCCGCTGATTTACGGTGCGGACGTTTCCATCGGTTTAACAGTAATCGGACTTCTATTTTATCTGACATATTTTAAAAAATGGCAGTGGCTTTGGAAAGAATGGCTCACTACCGTTGACCATAAAAAGTTAGGAATCATGTACATCGCTTCTGCGGTTCTTATGCTATTCCGCGGTGGTGTCGATGCATTGCTAATGCGTACACAGCTTGCTGTACCGGATGCGAAATTCCTTGATGCCCAGCACTATAACGAAATCTTTACAACACACGGTACGATCATGATCATCTTCATGGCGATGCCGTTCTTGATTGGTTTGATCAACGTAGTTATCCCGCTTCAAATTGGAGCACGTGACGTTGCATTCCCTTATTTGAATGCCGTAAGTTTCTGGACGTTCTTTATCGGAGCAATGCTCTTTAACATCTCGTTCGTTATCGGTGGATCACCATCTGCTGGTTGGACAGCCTACATGCCGCTTGCCGGTAATGAGTTAAGTCCTGGACCAGGACAGAACTACTACTTGCTCGGTCTTCAGATCTCCGGGATTGGTACCCTGTTAACGGGTATTAACTTCCTGGTAACGATTTTAAAAATGCGAGCGCCAGGCATGACATTGTTCAGAATGCCAATGTTCACTTGGTCTGCACTCATTACTATGGTCATCATCGTGTTCGCGTTCCCTATTCTTACAGTAGCGCTTGCACTTATGACATTTGACCGTTTATTCGGAGCTCATTTCTTCACGCTTCAAGGAGCGGGGATGGATATGCTATGGGCGAACTTGTTCTGGCTTTGGGGCCACCCGGAAGTATACATCGTTATCCTTCCTGCATTCGGTTTGTTCTCAGAGATTATCAGTACATTTGCCCGCAAGGTGCTTTTCGGTTACAAAGCGATGGTATGGGCGATGGTCCTTATCGCAGCATACAGCTTCCTGGTTTGGGTCCATCACTTCTTCACAATGGGCTCAGGAGCAGCAGTTAACACTGCATTCTCGATCAGTACCATGCTGATTGGTATTCCGACCGGTATTAAGATCTTTAACTGGTTGTTTACGATGTACAAAGGTAGGATCTCATTTACGACACCAATGCTTTGGGCACTAGGATTTATCGTAAACTTTGTTGTCGGTGGAGTAACGGGTGTCATGCTTGCGATGGCTGCAGCTGACTACCAGTACCATAACACGTACTTCCTTGTATCTCACTTCCACTATGTATTGATCGCCGGAACAGTCTTTGGGTGTTTCGCAGGACTTGTATTCTGGTATCCGAAAATGTTCGGCTACAAGCTGAATGAACGTATTGGTAAATGGGTATTCTGGTTGTTCATGATCGGATTTAACGTATGTTTCTTCCCGCAGTATTTCCTGGGCCTTGATGGAATGCCTCGCCGTGTTTACACGTACAGCGCAGCATCAGGCTGGGGAGATCTTAATATGGTCTCTACTGTAGGAGCGTTCGTGATGGGTATCGGATTCCTGGCCCTTGTTTATAACATCTACTACAGCTTCCGTTACTCAGAGCGTGAAAACACTGGTGACTCTTGGGGTCTTGGACGTACACTTGAGTGGGCAACAACGTCAGCTGTACCGCCGCACTATAACTTTGCGGTTACTCCAACTGTAAAAGGTTTGGATCCGGTTGAGACTATGCGACATGAAAACCATGATGTAACACCAAAACTCGCTGATATTAAACCGATTCATATGCCTGATAACTCAGGAGTACCATTTGCTATGGCGTCCTGCTTCTTCGTTGCAGGTTTCGGATTAGTGTTCGAATGGTACTGGATGGGGATTGTCGGATTGATCGGCGTATTCATTACCCTAATCATCCGCTCATTTGATAAAAATGAAGGTTACTATGTAAGTGTTGAAGAAATAAAAGAAACTGAACGGATTACCGTTTAAAGGAGGCGTGAACAATGGCACATGCAGAAGTACACGATCATAACACGCCTTTAGAATATCAATCAGAAACCGGGCGCTTGAATATTCTCGGTTTCTGGATATTCCTTGGGGCGGAAATTGCGTTGTTCTCTACGTTGTTTGCAACCTATCTCACTCTGATGTACAGAACTGGAGATGGACCTACACCACATGAGCTCTTTGAACTCAAAGGTGTATTGATTGAAACATTCCTGCTGTTGACCAGTAGTTTTACATGCGGTATTGCGATTCATGAAATGCGTAAACGCAACAGAAAAGGACTATTTGTCTGGATGATCATCACGCTCGCACTTGGGGCTGGATTCCTGGGCTATGAAATCTACGAGTTCGTCACTTACGTACATGAAGGTGCTGCATTAGGAACAAGCGCGTTCTGGTCTGCGTTCTTCGTTATCGTAGGAACACACGGACTTCACGTAACAATGGGTATTGCATGGATTACCTTAATCTTGATACAGGTGGCAAGACGAGGATTAACGCCTCAGACGTCAGCGAAAGTCTTTATCTCAAGTTTATATTGGCACTTTCTTGATGTTGTGTGGATCTTTATCTTCACTGCCGTGTATTTGACAGGGATGGTGTTGCACAATGGCTAATCCACAAAATCAAGCTGTATCAAACGAACATGGCGGCATACCTTGGAAACACGTGGTTGGTTATATCCTGTCCATCGTTCTTACTGCATTAGCTCTATGGGTAACATTTAAAACAGGCTTTTCTAAACAAACCATTCTTATTATCATCTTTATCTTTGCGTTCTTGCAAGCGGCTCTTCAGCTTCTCATGTTCATGCATATGACAGAGAGCTCCGAAAAGAGCAACTCGCTTACCGGCAAAACCCAGACAGGAAACATCTTGTTTGCTGCATTCATCGCGATCGTTATCGTTGCAGGTACTGTATGGGTTATGTGGGCGGGCCATGCTAAGCATGACCATCATAAAATGGAAATGGATCATGGCAAGACGGAGATGGATGGCCATAAGATGGATAAAGACATGGAAGGTATGGATCACTAAATCTTCCTATAGAAGCACAAAGAAAGCTCCTTGCAGAATTCCTGCAAGGAGCTTTTTTATGGTTACTTATTTAGATTCACGGTAAATTTTACGTCGTTCTCTTTCACGACGGATAAACGGAATCGCATAGATTTTGAAAGCTGCAACATGAGCAAATACCACGTTGGCTACAAACACGATATTGAACAGCAGATGAGCCAGCGGATTCAAATCTCCTGCCAAGAAAAGCGCGACATAGAGCCACATGATCGCGATAAACGGAATCTGCCATAAAGCAAGCTTTCTATGATCGTGCCATAGGAATAGCGGAGTAGCCGTGGCCACGAATAGATATACAACATACACATCCATTACAATCAACTCCTTAAGTAGATGACAGCGTTTGCAATTGTGACGAAGTTAGGTCTGTTTTGTGAACATTTTGTTACATTTAGTATACCACGTTTTCAAAAATATACTACAGAAAATTTAGAAAATAGGACTATTTTCTATAAAAAATTCCAGATATACAGTTAGTTTGTAAGCTTTGATGACGTGTGGCATAAATGTTTCGGGTTTTTATGGTTGAGAAGAAGTCTGAATACTTAGTTAGAATCAATTATTTTGAGTTAGAATCAATTACTGGTCCTTTTGGTTCAATTATCTCCATCCTTCGTTCAATTATTCTCTCATTTGGTTCAAAAACGACAAAAGAGACGCTTTTCCTTATAAAAAAGCATCGCGCAAACGCGCCATGCTTTTTTAGAACTACCGATTATCTGATCTGTCCGTCACCGGTCATGCAGTACTTTGTCGTCGTGAGCGCTGGTAAGCCCATAGGGCCGCGTGCATGAAGCTTTTGGGTAGAGATGCCGATTTCAGCCCCAAAGCCTAGCGCAGACCCGTCAGTGAAGCGTGTAGACGCGTTATGGTACACGGCAGCTGCATCGATGCGGCTCATAAAGACTTCAGCTGTGTCAGCATCTTCTGTGACGATGGCTTCTGAATGCTTTGTACCGTAGCGGTCGATGTGTTCAATCGCTTCTTCCGTGCTCTCTACAGTTTTGATCGCGATAGAAAGGCCAAGGAATTCTTCTGCCCAATCCTTTTCGGAAGCTGGAACAGCATCGGCGAAGGCAGAAACAACAAACTCGTCGCCATGAACGGAAATTCCATGTTCCTTCAGCACGTTCTCCAGCACAGATTGATACTCATTGAGCCAGTCTTTATGAACGATCAAGGTCTCTGCTGCGTTGCACACCGCAGGACGGTCGGTTTTCGCATTAATGAGTATATTGAGGGCTTTCTCCAAATCAGCCTCTTTATCAACGTAAATATGGCAGTTTCCAACGCCTGTTTCAAGAACAGGAACCGTCGCTTCGTTCACAACCGTACTGATTAAAGAACCGCCTCCGCGTGGAATCAGTACGTCAATATGTTCTTTCATCGTAAACAGCTCACTTGAGGCTTTTCTATCTGTTGTTGCAATCAATTGAGCGGCATCAGCAGGAATACTGGTTTTTGCCAGCCCCTGCTGAATGACCTGGATAATGGCCTTATTGGAATGAATGGCGCTTGAACCGCCTTTTAAGACGATTGCATTACCTGACTTTAAAGCTAAGCCGGTAGCATCCACAGTGACGTTTGGCCGCGCTTCATAAATCATGCCAATCACTCCGAGCGGTACACGTCTTTGTTCAACCCTCATTCCGTTGTCGAGGGTCCATTCACTGACAGTCTCACCGACAGGGTCATCCTGGCCAGCTACTTGTCTGAGTCCTTCGGCAAAATCTGCAATTCTTTCCTTTGTAAGAGAGAGTCTGTCCATAAAGGCTTGGCTGAAGTCCTTCTCCCTGCCGTTCTGCAAGTCTTTTTCATTTTCATTTAATATAAAGGAAGCCTGCTCTTCAAGCTCATCAGCTAATATGAAGAGCGCCTCGTTCTTATCCTTTTCACTCAGTATGGCAAGTTCTTTTGCGGCCTTTTGCGCTGCCTTCGCCTGTTCTTTTACATTGGTTTTATTTTTCACTTCAGATTCTAAAATACTCATCCAACGCCTCCTTAAGATAATAGTGGTACAGCTAACTGGGTGTGGCACACAAGATCAGCATTATGAATGGCTTCTTGCGGATCAACATCGATAATGTCCGCAATCTCGTCATTGGAATGCCCTTTAATCTTGATCAGCTGTCTTGAAGAATAATTGCTCACACCTAGGCCGATCTGTAAGCCGTCCAAATCTTTAATTCGCACAACGGCACCTTTTTTAAAATAGCCTTCTACATATTCAATGCCGTCAGGATACAGGCTTTTGTGTTCTGCAATCTCGTCTTTTGCTTCATTCGATACAATAATTTCTCCTTCAGGACCGGAATGAAAAGCAATCCACTGTCTTCTGACATCCAGGTTTTCTGAGTCGTCTTTTGGTGTAAAGTACGTTCCTTTGGCTGTTTTCTGAACCGCATTATAGATAATGTGGGGTACTGCTGCATCCCCTAAAAATGAAGGAATGCCCGATGCCATCGCAATCTTGACAGCATCTATCTTAGAACGCATGCCGCCGGTTCCGACCTCACTTCCGGACTCACCGGCTGAAGCTTCAATTTCTGGTGTGATCTCATATACTTCTTCTAAAAGTTTTGCGTCTGGATTACTTCTTGGATCATCTGTATATAACCCGTCGATGTCTGATAAGATCAGCAGCTGATCGGCATTTACAAGCCCTGATACTTTTGCTGAAAGGGTGTCGTTATCACCGAACTTCAGACGTTCAACGGTAATCGTGTCATTTTCATTAATTATAGGAACGATACCGCGATCCAATAATACGTTTATCGTATTGCGCGCGTTGTTGTATCGTTTTCGGTCAGAAAAATCACTTCTTGTAATCAAGATTTGTGAAGCTGTATAGCCATGGGATAGGAATCGTTCAGAATAAGCTTCCATTAACAGCCCTTGGCCGATCGATGCTGCAGCTTGTTTTTCTGGAAGAGAAGTTGGTCTCGCAAGGCAGCCGAGCTTTCTGTAGCCGGCTGCCACAGCGCCAGAAGAAACAAGCAGTACTTCATGTCCTTCATCTTTAAGCATGACAATCTCGTCGACCAGCCGTTCCAATTTTCTGCGGCTGATTTCTCCATGCCTGCTTGTCAGTGAACTTGAACCGATTTTTACCACAATTCGTTTATTTTTAGTAGTAGATAAATTCAACTCTTTCACTCCTCATTTCCTCGTTTTTTCCCGTTCAATAAGCAACGGTTACGAGTATAACGAAGCTTCAAAATCGATACAACCGCTCATGCCGAGATAGTGCGGATACGGCCCAGAAAGAGAGAAAAACGGAGGATGCATGCTTTAATCGGACCAAAGGATGTGACAGGGTATGAGGGAATGGCAGAGGGAGAATTATGGAAGAATAAATCTTGCGGAAAATGCAAGAATCTGGGTGATTTTTAAAAGAAGCAGGCAAGCGAAACCCTTGACATGTAAGGGTTTTCATTCGTTTTCATAAAAAAAACAAGCTCAATGGGTGAGCTTGCCTTCAGTCATTTATTTTGTTGGCGGGATGACCCGTTTGATGAAGAAGGAAAGGATGAGGGCGATAACAGCGATTCCGGTTGCGACCATAAACGAATCATTGATTCCGTCTATGGCTGCTTGTTTTGCTGCTGTTCCATAGATCACTTGAACCCCAAGTGAACTTCCTGCTCCCCCGGGTAATCCTGCCATCTGAGCAAGTCCTTGCCCGAGCGCTGAAAGCTTATCAGCGATGTATGGATTTGCGCTCGTCACTACATTGGAATAGTCCGCCATGTGATACTCCTGGCGGTTGGAGAACACGGTAACGAGAAAAGCTGTACCGAGTGACCCCGCAACCTGGCGCATCGTATTGGAAGTGGCTGTTCCGTGGCTGTTTAAGTACCGCGGCAGCTGGTTCATTCCTGCTGTCATGACGGTCATCATCAAGAAGGACATACCGAACATACGGGATACATAAAGGAACAGAATATGTCCATACGTGGTATCGGTCGATAGATGGCTGAAACCCCAAGTGGTGATAACGGTAATGGTTAATCCGACAATCGCCAGCGGCCTTGCTCCAATACGGTCAAAGATCGCGCCGGAAATTGGAGACATGATGCCCATGATGATCGCTCCAGGAAGAAGTAAGAGCCCGGATTCAAAAGGCGTGAATCCTCTGATGTTCTGCAGGTAAATGGGAAGCAGGATCATGGCGGCGAACATGGCCATGTTGATGATCATGCTGATGACGGTCGTTAAGGCAAATACATCATATTTAAAAACTCTCAGGTCGAGCATCGGTTTGTCAGTCGTCAGCTCTCTATACGTGAAAGCGACAAGTGAAACGATACCGATGATAATGCTCGAAAGGACGATGGTGCTGGTCCAGCCTTTGTTTCCTGCTTCACTGAATCCGTAGAGCAAGAATCCGAAACCGAGCGTGGAGAAAAGGAACCCCGGGAAATCGAACTTAGGGCTTGATTTCTTGATAAAGTCCTTCATCCATGCAAAAGCAATAATAAGGTCGATCACACCAAAAGGAATAATGATATAAAATAAAAGTCTCCAAGAATAATTTTCAACGATATACCCGGAGAGCGTAGGGCCGATGGCTGGTGCAAACAGCATGGCAATCCCCATGGTTCCCATCGCCTGGCCGCGTTTTTCAATCGGGAAAACAGTAAGGAATACGGTCATCATCAACGGCATGATGATTCCAGCTCCTGCAGCCTGAACAACCCTTCCCGCCATCAGCATGCCAAAGGTGGCGGAAAGCGAGCAGATGACCGCTCCGGCTGTAAAAAGGAACATAGCGGTAATAAATAGCGTCCGTGTCCCAAACTTTTCAATAAGATAAGCGGTAATCGGTATACATACACCGTTAACGAGCATATAGCCTGTTGTAATCCACTGCACCGTGTTGGCAGAGACGTTCAAGTCGTTCATGATGTGGGGAATGGCTACATTCAGCAAGGTTTGGTTCAAGATGGCGATGAAGGCACCGAGCATAAGAACCGTAAGTATCTTGCCAACGTGAATCGGCTCATCTTTTTTACCGCTTTCCGTCCGCTGAATCGAGCGCTCTTCTGTATGCTTTTCTGCAGCAGATGTTACATACTCAAGTGCAGGCTCGGAAACGGCTGTATCCTCAAGTGTTTCATCAATGAGGACGTTGGACTCATCCGGATGGCCCGTAGCCCTTTCCGAGATCAGTTCGGTCTCTTCGCCCAGTTTTTTGCGTTTTGAGCGGATGGCCATATAGTTAACGGTCAGCAAAAGTATAACGCATAGGATGGCGTAGCCTGTTAAATAGATTGACATCATATCACCTACTTGTGAATCCGTACGGTTACATTCATTCCAGGTACAATATCCAGTCCTTGGTAGCTGTCTAATGAGATTTTAACTGGGATAACTTGAGTTACTTTTGTATAGTTCGCTGTGTTGTTTGAGTTTGGCAATAAAGAAAATGTATTGGCAGTAGCCAGGCCGATTTTTTTCACTTCTCCAGAAAGTGTATTGTCCGGATAAGAATCCACGTACACATCTACCTCCTGGCCAACCTTAACATCATTAATGTCCGTTTCTTTCACATTTGCTGTTACCCAAAGGCTGCTTAAATCATAAACATGCGCCAGCGGTGTTCCGGCTGCAACAAAAGAATCTTCAACTGCGGATTGCTGTACGACTGTTCCATCCTTTGGAAGAGTGATTTTGACCTTTGACATTCCTGCAGCTGCAGGGGTTGCTCCAGCTCCGGCTGAAGGTGCAGCAGAGATTGTACCGATTTCTTCGCCTTTATTAAATTCTTTTCCGAGGGAGCCTTTCCAATCGGTTAGTTTTCCACTAGCTGGTGCTGCAATCGTGACCTGTTCTCCTGCGATTTGGGCATTATCTGTTTTGATATAAGAAACGGATTGATTGTAGTAATAATAAGCTGCAATTCCGCCCCCAACTAAAATCAATAAAATTATTACGTTTAGTACAGCTAAACGTTTCATGTTCATTCCTGATTTTCCTCCTTGGTTGTCAATACGTCCAGTACTTGATGATGAATCCTGAGTAAATGGTCCTTATCTTCTTGCGGCATATCCGTCAATTCTATAATTTTTTTGGTAAAAAAAGAATTATTTCCAGTTGCTTCCTGAAGCTTTTCTTCCCCTTTTTTCGTGAGCTTAAGGGTGATGGCCCTTCGATCGGCAGAAGAAGTATGTCTTTCTAATAGTTCATGAGCGACAAGGCGGTCTACCACTCCGCTCATCGTGCTGTTGGTCAGCTTTAAGCTGCCTGCAAGCTCTCTCAAACCTAATTCAGGTGTAAGACGGATCTTGTACAACGCTTTGAGCTGTACAACGGTCAAGCCAGCCCGGTCGGCATCTTCCTTCATTAACGAATAGAGTGCTTTTTGTATTTGTATAAAGGAATCCAGCAGCTCATTATTGAGCAGATTCATTCCACTATCGTCTCCTCTTTCTAATAATGTTAACAGTTCGCATTGTAAATAGTTCGCATACAAACTATTTATGCACAAAGATTATAATAAATGCACAAGAATAATTTTGTCAATATAAAACTGCCATTTCAAAATTTATTTTGCCATTCGATTAGACTTAATACTCTTCTGCCTTCATTTACCTAATCATTTACAACTTCTATAAATGGCTGTAACTCCTTCAACATATAGTTGAGTTATTGTTGCGTTGAATCAATAAAAATTGGAGGTATGGCTTTTGAAACACAAAACAGTTTTATCTTCCTGTTTCCAGGCATTCGTGGCTGTGTCGATGTTGAGCACGATGATGATCCCTGGACACACGGTTCATGCAGAAGAACATTTTTCCCAGCCAAAAACCAAGCATACCGAACAGCTTCAGAAGGGTCTGGCTTACACCCATGCTGTTTATGGGGAAAATAACCCCAATGCTGAATATATGGTGGATGCAGCCTTTACCGAAACAAAAAAAGAAGCAGATGAACTTATGAAAGAACTTGAAGGCAAAGGATATGCTGCATCGGTAAAAACAGTCGCTGAACGGGCACAGGATGATCCTTTGCGCGGGACACCGCTCGGTTATCTTGTACGGACCGGGCCTTTTCAAAAGGAAACGGACGCAAAATCTGAACAAAAGAAGCTGGTTTCTGCAGGCTATAACCAATCAAAGGTCGTCTACATACCCGAAGATGGCGAAGAGGCTTCCGGGCCATGGACAGTCAGTGTCCTTGAGGTATCTCCTGAAAAGTGGAAAGGGAAGCTGCAGCCATCCCTGGCGAGCGGCATTGTACCTGACAGGGAAAAGCTGACGGATATGGCTGCCAAAAAGAAGGCTATTGCCGGCATTAATGGAGGATACTTTGTGATGGGATCGCAGGATGGAACTGAAGGCGATTTAGCTGGAGTTTCCGTCATTAACGGCGAGCTGATCAGTGAGGCGGTTAAGGGAAGAACGAGCCTGCTTATCGGCAAAGACAATACGTCTAAAATTTCCTCGGTCCGTACTAAGTTAACGGTTAAAGGTACAAAAGGCATGCCGGCTGAACTGGATGGTTTAAACAGGGATCCCGGACGTATCCGTGGATGCGGCGGCGTGGGTGATCTTGAAACTACACTTCCTAAACACGATTTTACGTGTACAGATGAGGACGAACTGATTCAATACAATTCTGTTTTCGGAAAAAGAGCTCCAGAAGGTCCGGGAGCTGAAGCAGTTATGGACAGTACGGGAAGAGTGGTAACTGTAAATAAGTCACGGGGAGATGATATTCCGCTTGGAGGCTCTGTTGTTGCAGGAACGGGCCAATCTGCGGCTTGGCTTCAGAAACATGCCGTCATCGGTAAAAAACTTTACGTGGAAAAAAGGGTCTTTGCAGATAACAAATCTGTTCCCGCGTCTGAAAAAATGGGCATCATCAATGGTGGCCCACGATTGCTGAAAAACGGAAAGGTAATTATAGATGCTACAAAAGAAGGGTTTCATCAGCCCGATGATCCTGAATTCTATTATCGTTTCGGTGAGCGGCGAAATCCAAGAACCATTGCGGGCATTAAGCCAAACGGTAATATCCTGCTCGTCACGGTTGATGGGCGGAGTCCTGGATACAGCATCGGCATGAATTTTGACGAAGAAGCCCAGCTGATGAAATCTCTGGGAGCTGTTGATGCGCTAAACTTGGATGGCGGCGGATCGACGGGTATGGTCAAGAACAGCCAGCTCGTTACCGATCCATCCGATGCAGCGGGTGAACGCCCGATTGGGGATGGAATTTTGCTTATTCCTTAATATAAAAAAGGCTGGACGCGTGGCAGTTTGTTTGAATGCCGTGCGCCAGCCTTTTTAGTGCTGTTTGTTGAGATGCTGTTTCGCCTGCCGGATCAGCTCGCTGACCATACGGCCGCCAATCTGTCCGCCAACAGTTCCCGCCTGTTTCGCGGTAAGCTGGCCGTTATAATCCTTTTGAAGAGGAACATTAACATCTTTAGCCACTTCAAACTTAACGCTGTCAGGCTGTGACGGATCGACTTGATAGCCAACATCCCTCATCACCTGGGCTTTTAATTGATCCAATGCTTCTCTTGCTTCAGGAACAAGCGGCCTTCGACTTCTTCTAGCCATGATTTTCCCTCCAGTTTCGTCGTACTTACGGTTAGTTTGCCCGTTTATAGGAAGATAAACCGCTGGAAGGGATTGCGGACGACTGATCGGGGTGGCTTACTTGCGAAAAATGGCTCGTTACTTGCGGTTCGACAAGGATTACTTGCGACTTTCCAATCTTTACTTGCGAGAATATAGACTTTACTTGCGATTTTGCTCCATTTACTTGCATAGCACGTCATTTTCATAATAACGTTTAATGCCAAAGTCCAGCGCTTTTCGGGCCTAACCGAACACTTCAGCACTTCCAACTAGGCATTATTTTTTTATTAAGTGCCATACTTGTTTTATGATAGGAACAATAGAACAATAAGACTTTCAAAAGAATGGGAGTGAGGTCTTTGAATACTCAGCATAACAATCAGCAGCTTGCGACTTTTGCGGGTGGATGTTTCTGGTGCATGGTTTCTCCGTTTGAGGAAATGCCGGGCATCATCAGTATCGTGTCAGGCTATACAGGCGGGCACACGGAAAATCCGACATACCAGGAAGTCTGTTCCGATACAACGGGCCACTATGAAGCGGTACAAATTACGTTTGATCCCGAATTGTTTCCGTATAAAAAGCTGCTGCAGCTCTTCTGGCAGCAGATCGATCCGACCGATCCTGGCGGACAATTTTATGACCGGGGCGATTCGTACCGCACAGCGATTTTCTATCATAATGAAGAGCAAAAGGAATTGGCAGAGGCCTCTAAGCAAGAACTTGCTAAAAGCGGCCGCTTCCAGAAGCCGATCGTGACTGAAATTTTGCCAGCCTCTGTTTTTTACCCAGCCGAAGAGTACCATCAGGGTTATCATAAGAAAAATCCGGCTCATTATAAACGCTATCGTACGGGTTCTGGGCGTGAAGACTTTATTAAAAGCCATTGGCAGTCCAAGCCGGACAAAAATGAACTGAAGAAAAAATTAACACCGATTCAGTACGAAGTCACTCAAAATGACGCAACAGAGCCTCCTTTCCAAAATCCGTATTGGGATCATAAAGAAGAAGGCATCTATGTTGATATTGTTTCTGGAGAACCGCTGTTCAGTTCTCTTGATAAATTTGACTCCAGCTGCGGCTGGCCAAGCTTTACGAAGCCTATGCGCCAAACGGATGTAAAGGAGAAGAAGGATTTCAGCCACTTCATGATTCGTACTGAAGTAAGGAGCAAAGAAGCAAATTCTCATCTTGGCCATGTGTTTAACGATGGTCCGAGGGAAGCAGGGGGACTGCGCTACTGCATCAATTCTGCGGCATTGAGGTTTATCCCGAGAGAGGACCTTGAAAAAGAAGGCTATGGCGAGTACCGCTCGATTTTCGAATAAAATCCATATTTTTTAAAAGCAGGCAGTGTGCAACTGTCTGCTTTTATTCGTTTACGCCGTTAAACAGGATGTGATTTGGGGAAGTCTAGAAAGATACAGAAGTTCCGGAAAGGAGAAGATCGATGTGGATGAGCAAAATTCCTATACAGAAAAACGAAAAAACGAGCATATCGAAATAGCACTAAACCAAGATGTGACTGGGAAAAAGATGACAACAGGATTTGAAAACTACAGGTTCAAGCACAACGCGCTCCCTGAAATCAACTTCAGCGAAATCGATTTGTCTTCTTCTTTTCTCGGAAAAACGATGAGAACCCCTTTCTTGATCAGTTCAATGACAGGCGGCACAGAAAAAGCGTATCAGATTAATAAGGCTCTCGCTTTGGCTGCGGAAAAACAAGGATGGGCGGTTGGATTAGGATCCATGCGGGCTGCCATCGAGAACGGGCAGACAGCCTACACGTTTCAAATCAGGAATTATGCTCCTTCTGTACCAGTCATCGCTAACCTGGGGGCGGTGCAGTTGAATTATGGGTATGGGCTGCGTGAGTGCATGAAAGCTGTTGAGGTTGCCGAAGCAGATGGGCTTGTCCTGCATCTTAACGGCATGCAGGAAATTTTCCAGCCGGAAGGAGACGTCAACTTCTCTAATCTACTGAAAAAAATTGAAGAGGCGGCGAAAAACCTGCCTGTTCCGGTCGGTGTAAAAGAAGTGGGAATGGGTATCGATAGGGAGACTGCCCAAAAATTGATCGACGCAGGAGTGCAGTTTATTGATGTAGCAGGAGCGGGCGGAACCTCTTGGATTCAAGTAGAAAAATACCGATCTAAAGACAAAATGCGAGAACAAGCGGCAGAAGCTTTCTTGGAGTGGGGAAATTCGACTGCGGAGGTTCTTAATGAAGTGAAAGGATGCTCGGCAGAGGTTCCTGTCATTGCAAGCGGCGGGCTGAATAACGGTGTGGACGCTGCAAAGGCACTGGCACTTGGTGCAAACCTTGCCGGCTATGGCCGTACCCTTTTGCCGGCTGCTATTGAAAATGAACATGCCATCATTTCAAAGCTTGATCAAATTGAATTTGAACTGCGGACGGCCATGTTTGGGATTGGGGCTGTTTCTGTTGCCGAACTAAAATCAACAAAACGGCTGAAAAAGCTTAAGAGCTGATTTTCACTTCTGGTTTGAGTATAGAAGCAATTTTATTATAAGGAATCGTAAATTCAGGAATTCCGACATAGTAAGGCGTGTATTCATAGCTTTGGTAATAGATGACGAGACCTGATTTTGTTAAATAAAAGTCATCCGTGTCTTTTACGCTCTGATAGGGCTGAATGAGCGGGAATTGAAATTTTTTGAACTGCTTTTTGATGAGGGCGGTGAGCCTTGTTTTATAATAGCTTCCTTCCTTTAAAAGATCACGCAGCTCATAAATGGTGCCGGTTTTTACATTCATCGTAATCGATCCCTGGAGTGTAAGGCCGTGGGCAGCATTTTTCCAATAGGCGTAATTTGTGAACACGATGCTCAGCCAGTCTCCCTGATTGAGTTTTACTTCAAATAAGCCTGTCATTTCTTCTAAATCCTTGCGCTTGATTCCGTTTTCATCCATCAGGCTGAATACCTTATCCTTTATCGCCTTGTTCAGCTTAATCTGCGTCTCGGTACTGGGCAGCCCAATGATTTGGGGATATTGAACCGTCGCTTTGTTATTTTGATATTGCTGGATCAGCAGATTGGTATAGGAGCGGGCTTCATACAAAAGGAACTCACCTCTTACTTATTGGTATTTAGAGATCGGCCCATAAGACTTTACCTGGCGATACTCAGGATAGACTGATTCAAATTGAATATAGACAGAAGCATCCTTATATTCCGGGTGTGCCTGGAAAAAGAAGCGGTCTCCATAGAAAAAAGCTTCCAGTACCCGCGGCAATTCGCTCATGAAAATCTCATTTCTTGTTTTGGCCTGGCTTTTACTTGTGTTTTCGTCCGCAATCAATACATAGCCGTACAGAATTTTTTCACGGTTAAATGTTTTCCATTCGGCAAAAACTTCATCTCTCATCTCGTTGGTCGTATCATAGGCAAATTCAGGCCCTGCCACGAGGAACAGCTGTGCCGTAGTATCAGAGTGAGTAAGTGTATACCGCCTTGGATATTTTGGATCCGCAGGATTTGCATTGGGACGATACTGGACATACAGCTTCTTGGGATCAAGCATCTTCATGAAAGTTCCTCAATTCCTTTTTGTTCAATGTATACAATCTCAGGGCTAAAGGTGAATAGAAAAGCTGAAGCGGCTGTTTAGCCCGGCATAATAAAAACCCCGGACCTTTGTCAGGTCTGGGGTTATTTTATAGCAATTAACGGCTTAGCTCGGATACTTTAACGAGCTGCTTGCCGAGGTTTTCTCCTTTAAACAATCCTAAGAACGCATCTATCGTGTTGTCAAAACCTTCTACGATATTCTCTTCGTATTTCAGTTTTCCTTCTTGGAGCCATTGTCCAAGCTGTTTCGCTCCTTCTTCAAAGTGAGAAGCATAGTTGCTGACGATGAATCCTTTCATCAAGGCGCTGTTGATGAGCAGCTGTCCTTGAATACGGGGGCCATGATCGGCTTTTTCAAGATTATACAGGGAAATTTGGCCGCAAAGCGGAATGCGGGCATTCTGGTTGAGCAGGCTCAATGCCGCGTCCGAAATTTCTCCTCCCACATTATCAAAATATACATCGACACCGTCCGGGCAAGCTTCTTTAAGAGCTTTTCGGATATTGCCTGCTTCACGGTAGTTTACCACGGCATCAAAACCAAGTTCATTTTTGAGATAGCTGATCTTTTCTTCAGAACCTGCAATTCCTACTACACGAGCACCTTTAATTTTAGCGATTTGGCCGACGGCACTTCCTACTGCACCGGCTGCACCTGATACGACAACAGTTTCCCCTTGCTGAGGATTGCCGATATCCAGTAATCCGAAGTAGGCAGTGAGGCCAGGCATTCCAAGAATACCAAGGTTAGTAGTGATTGGAGCTAGATCAGGATCAATCTTTCTGACTTGTGCATCCTCCGCGACTGAATAGAGTGCCCAGTCAAGATTTCCGATAACAAGGTCTCCTTCTTCCAATTCGCTGGAACGGGATTGAACAACCTCCGCCACAACTCCTCCGCTGATCGCCTTGTTCAATTCAAAAGGAGGAACATAGGATTTTGTATCATTCATTCTGCCTCGCATGTAAGGATCCACGGAAAGATAGAGCGTTTTAAGCAATACTTGTCCATTCTTCGGTTCAGGGATCGCAATGTCTTCAAATTTGAAGTTGTCCATCGTCGGCATCCCTTTCGGACGGCTCGTTAATAAGATGTGCTGATTTTTTTCTGCTGCCATTTTTTCACCAAACCTCTCATATTAATTGTCATGCCTGTTAGTCATGATAAAGGGATTTTCATAGGATGCCAATGAATATGCATTTTAGGTTTTCTTTAATAAATCAGAAACGGGTGATCGTTGTACAAAAGCAGGTTTACCCCTCGTGTTCATAGAAACTTAATAAAGGAGATTGGCAAAATGAATGTATGGCGGTGAGAATATGGAGCTGGAGCAATTCAGTGAGATCAAAGACTTTTATAAAAGCGCTGAATCATTTTTGATGAAGCATGAAGCAGCAGCGGAATTGATAACGTCCAGCTGTCTTGCTCATATGGAGGTTAAGGCATCAAGCAGCAATCCCCCTTTTTTATGCTGTATAAGAGAAGGCGGTGATATCCTGCTTACTGCCTTTATGAACCCTCCTCGTCCTTTGCTTATTTTCGGCAAAGAAGAAGCACTTCCCCTCTTGATCAAGAAGCTAGCCATGCAAGACTGGGGAATATCGAAGCTTACGGCACCTGCAAAACTTGCGCGTGCTTTTGCAGAAATGTGGCTGAGAGAAACGGGGAACAGCCACCGAATTTCCATGAGAATGATGCTGTACCGGCTTGAGCGGTTAACAGCCTTCACACCTACTCTGGGAAGAATGCGGCAGGCCAGCCTGAAAGACAGCGAGCTCGCAGGAAAATGGCTGTATGAAATGGGAAGTGAGACCCGATCGCTGTTGACAGAGCAGGAGGCGATGCAAACAGCCCGCCAAAAGATTCAGGAAAAGAGAGTCTATATTTGGGACTCTGATCAGCCTGTCAGTATGGCGGCAATTACGAGGCCTACAAAGAACGGGATGACGGTCAATATGGTGTACACCCCTCCAGAGCATCGGAGAAAAGGCTTTGCCAAATCATGCGTTGCAGGTCTTAGCAGGGAACTCCTTCAATCCGGCAGGAAGTTCTGTACGATTTATACCGATGAGACCAACCCTTCTTCCAACAAAATTTACAGTGATATCGGCTATGAAGAGATCGGCAGGTATACGGAGCTCGCTTTTAATCAGAAATGAAAAGGGGAATGAAAATGTCAGTACGTATTCGAACCGCACAGCAAGAAGATACTGCACAGCTGCGGTCGCTCATGCTTGAATATATTGTAGATTTCTACAATTGCCCTCATCCGGAAGATGAAAAGCTGAATGCGCTGATCAGTGTGCTTTTAAAAAAAGCGAGAGGCATTCAGTTTGTCGCAGAACATGGCGGAGAGCTTAAAGGCTTTGCGACGCTTTATTTTACATACAGCACGACCCGGGCGGCAGAAATCACGGTTATGAACGATCTGTATGTGGCCGAGGACAGCAGGGGAACAGCTGTAGCTGAAGGATTGTTCAATGCCTGCAAAGAGTATTCAGTAAAGAACGGCTATGCGTCCATGCTGTGGGAAACGGCAGATGACAACAAAAGAGCACAGCGTTTTTATGAAAAAATGGGCGGGAAACAAGGAAACTTCCTAACCTATTCGATCTAATGGTGCTGAAGGAACCTCATTCTACTTTTAGAATGAGGTTTTTTTGATTGGGAAACAATGCTCTTATGAGATTTGTAAAAAGGAGAATTGCAATGGGAGTGTTCGCAAAGCCAAAGCTTGTTGTCAGCCAGTGTTTAGAATTTGATCATTGCCGTTATAACGGTGACGTAATCCATCATCCAACCATCCGCAAACTAATGAGGCATGTTGACTTTCTGCCGGTATGTCCCGAAGTTGAAATCGGACTCGGAACACCGAGAGAGACGATCAGAATCGTTCTTCAAAATGGGGAACAGCGCCTCATGCAGCCTAAAACGGACAAAGACGTTACTGCCGATATGGAAAAGTTTTCAGATGCTTACCTCCAGTCTCTTCAGCATATTGATGGTTTTATTTTAAAAAGCCGTTCGCCTTCCTGTGGATTGAAAGAAGTAAAGCTGTATACCTCAACAGAGAAAGGTCCGGCCATCGGCTCAAGCAGCGGCCTTTTTGGCGGCAAAGTGCTTGAGCTGTATCCCCATTTAGCCGTAGAAGACGAGGGGCGCCTCAATAACTTCCTGATCAGGGAACGTTTTTTCACAAAAATATTCTTGCTGGCTGCCTACAGGGAACTGAAAAAAGAAGAGTCTCTACAAAGGCTGACGGACTTTCATGAAGTAAACAAGTATTTGTTTCTTGCCTACAGCCGCCCGACACAAAAGGTTCTGACGCGCATCTTGAAAAATAAAGAACAGCCAGAGGAATTGTTTTCATTGTATGAAAAGGGGCTGCGCCGCCTTTTTTTGAGGACGGCACGCTATGATTCCAGCATAAATGCTGCAAAGGAAATGGCAAAAGCATTTGACCGTTTCTTAAACGACAAAGAAAAATCATACTTTCTGGAGCTTACAGATAAAGTAGCGGAGAAAAAAGAGCCGTTTTCGAGCGTGATGGCACTGCTCAAATCATGGGCATACCGTTTTGAAGACGAAGAAATACTCCGCCAAAGCTGGTTTGAGCCCTATCCCGGTGACCTGCTTGAAATATCCGATTCCGGAAAAGGAAGAGATTATTAAACTTATAGAATCTCCTTTTTCCGCCTTTGTCTGCATGTTATAGTTGAATGAGACTTATGCAAAGAGGTGGAACACGTCGTGTTTTTACATAAAGGGGAAATATTGTTTCGTCAGGGAGAAAGCGGTCCGCTCTTTGAACTGAAAAGCGGGCTCCTTAAAGTGGTCCGTGTACATGAAGATGGAACCGCTTCACTGCTGAATTTGATCGTGCCTGGAGAAGTAATCCCGCACCACTCGCTAATCAGCGAAAAAGATTATCATGGGACGGCTATGGCTCTTCTTCCGGCCGAAGTGGAAGTGATTCCTGAAAAAGAGTGGTACAGGGAGCTCTCGGAGAACCCGGAAAAGTACCGGGAAGTGGCATTGCTGCTGCAAACAAAGCTTCGAATGATGCAGCAGCGCATCGACCAGCTGACCGCTGTCGCCACAAAAGAACGGGTGGATTTGCTGCAAAACTGGTTTCAGCAATATTTTCCGGATATGTCGGTAAAAGATGTGCTGACACAGGAGGAGATCGGCCAGTTTGTCGGCCTGCGCCGTGAAACGGTCAATCGTGTGCTGCGGCATCTATAGGACTATCACTTATGAAAAAAATTACATAATGTTTTTCCTATATTTTCTTGTAAGCTGCTCACACTAATGATGTATCACCAATCAAAGGAGGAATGAACATCATGAAACGTGTGATGATTTTAGCCACAGTACTCTGTTTAAGCATCGGGCTTTTCACAGGACTGGTACATGCAAACGCAGAAGGAAACAGTGGAAAACAGCCAAAACACCACATGCATAGAGACCATATGTGGAAAGAGCTTGCCCCTTACAAAGACAAGCTTCACGAGAAAAACCGATTGAAAATCCAGTATTACGAACTTAAGCAGGAAGCGCTGTTAAAAAAGGATACGATCCTCAGACTGCATACGGGGAATGAAAAGCCCGGTGCCTGGCACCAAAATCAGAACCATCAGGCAATGAAAAAGATCTGTCACGAGATGAAGGCTCTCCGCGATAAGGCCAAGACGGAAAAGAAAAATCTTAAGGCAGCAATCAAAGCGAAAGACAAAGCAAAAATTGAAACCCATTTTGATCAAATGCTGCTCATTCAGAAGCAGGTCAATCAAAAGCTTGCCGAAAGAAATGCAGTGTTGGATTCCATGATTAAAGAAATGAAAAAATAAGCAGCAGCCACTAAAAAAGGGGCTGTCCAAGAAGTCTGGTAGCTGTTGATCTCCGCTCCAGGCTGCTCGCTTTCCGCGGGGCGTGCGGTGAGCCTCTTGGCGCAAGCGCCTGCGGGAGTCTCACCTGTCACGCTAGTCCCGCTGGAGTCTCGCACCTTGCACTCCAATCAACTTTTCATTGAAGATTTTTTACGTCAAAGGAGCTGCCTGAAGGTCAATATTCGACTTTCAGGACAGCCCCTTTGTTTCTTCCTTGAATTTAAAGCTTCTTGCAAGATAAACAGGTGTGGATGCAGCAGAAACGATAAATTTTAGCAGGTAGGTCGTAATGAAAATCTCAAACCATACGTTCCGTTCATAGACCCATGCCCGAACAGTGCTTCCATCGGCTTTTGGGCAATATCGCTTTGAGCGGGTTCAAACAACAAGACCATCTGCATGATTACAGTTGTCATGATTAGCGTGAAAAAGCCAAACCAAACGGCTTTCTTCGCTTCTTTGGTGACCGTACTTTTCATTTAATAAGTCGGTAGAAAGGTATATTGCGGAATACAAAGTATTACCAAGTGTCATCACTAGACCGAACATCTCAATCGTTTTTACCACTTGGATGTTCGCCAGGATGGTAGCTGCTCCAACCCATACATATAAACCATTACGGCCAAACAGACGGTAACTGATTAAGAATAATATAAAGTTCACGGCAGCAAATAAAATACCGTAATAAACGTTAAACACGCCAATAACCTCCTAGTTTTGTTACAGCGGGAGTTCTCGAACCGCGGTGTATTTAGTTTTTCATAAAGTAAAATTATAGGAGAAAGTGGAAAAGAAAGCAATGTACATTGGTGCTCGTTCGACAAATTATTTACCGGGAAATAAAGAAAAGCGGAAGTATCTCTCCATTGAGTAGACATAAAAAAAGCACCCTCCCCTCTTAAAGAAGAGAGGAAAGTGCTAATAGCTTTTATAAATTAGATGGCTTGAAAAGCTTTTTCAAGTGCAGATTCTGCAGGAACATACTCAAGCCCGAGATCTTTAGCAACTGCTTCGTAAGTGATATGTCCGCCGGCTGCGTTAAGGCCCAATTTCAATGCAGGGTTGGACAATACGGCTTCTGTTACACCTTTGTTTGCAATTTGAAGAGCGAAAGGAACGGTTGCGTTCGTCAATGCGATAGTAGATGTACGAGGAACCGCACCAGGCATGTTAGCTACTGCATAGTGAACAACGCCGTGTTTTTCGTAAGTTGGGTTGTCATGTGTTGTAATGTGGTCAACCGTTTCGAAAATACCGCCTTGGTCGATCGCTACGTCTACGATAACAGATCCAGGAGTCATGGATTTAACCATTTCTTCTGTAACTAGCTTTGGTGCTTTAGCACCAGGAATAAGAACAGCACCGATTACAAGGTCAGATTCTGCTACTGCGTCCGCGATGTTCATTGGGCTGGACATCAGCGTTTGTACGCTTTTTCCGAAGATGTCTTCCAATTGGCGAAGACGGTCTGGGCTTAAGTCGATGATGGTCACGTCAGCACCAAGTCCTGCTGCTACTTTTGCAGCGTTTGTTCCAACAACACCGCCGCCGATTACGGTTACTTTTCCGCGCTTAACTCCTGGTACACCACCTAGAAGGATACCTTTTCCGCCTTTTGGTTTTTCAAGGAATTGAGCACCGATTTGTGCAGACATGCGTCCTGCTACTTCACTCATTGGAGTCAACAATGGAAGCGTACGGTTTTGCTCAACAGTTTCATAAGCGATCGCTGTTACACCTTTCTCTGTAAGAACTGCCGCCAACTCTGGCTCAGCTGCAAGGTGAAGGTATGTGAAAAGAATCAATCCAGGACGGAAGTAATTATATTCAGAAGCAAGAGGTTCTTTAACCTTCATGATCATGTCTGCTTTAGCCCAAACGTCCGCAGCGCTGTCAAACATGTTTGCGCCGGCTGCAGCGTATTCTTCATTAGGGAATCCGCTTCCTTCTCCCGCGTTTGTTTCTACTAATACTTCATGTCCAGCTTTTATTAAAGTAACTACACCCGCCGGCGTTAAAGCTACACGGTTCTCGTTGTTTTTAATCTCTGTAGGTACACCAATAATCATTGTAAAAACCTCCTGGCGCCATAAATGATGGCGTTTTCATTATTACTGTGCCTACAGTATAATCCTTTCCTCTTTAAATTTCTTTGTGAGGAAAAGAGAAAAAAAAGAAGACCATTTGTGAAATTTCACAAATGCTCTTCAATAAAAAAGCTGCTGAATCTTCAAATCCAGATAAAGCATCGTTTTCTGGTTCGTATTCCTAAAGTCGATCTGCCCGATTTCGGCAATTCGTTTCAGCCGATAGGTCAGTGTGTTGAGATGAATATGGAGCAGACTGGCTGTAAGATGTGTATTGGAACCGGCAGACAGGTACGTATCCAACGTGTTGTACAGATCGGTCTTATGGAGCCGGTCGTACTCCAGCAATTTATCAAGCGCTGGATTTCTGTAGCGGCTCGCGGACTGCTTCTGGTGAATGACATCAAGGAACTGATAAACACCTAAATTTTCATAGCCAAAAAGATCGGATGCCCCTTCTTTAAAGCGGTTTTTTATTTTAAGGACCTGCAGTGCTTCCATGTAGCTTTTTTCTGTAAGATGGTACGAGCTGTAGACCCCGCCAAAACCCGCTGTAATGCCATCTACTCCAAAACGCTCCTTCATTTGCTGAGTAAAAGAAAGAATAAACTCTTGTAGGATTTCACTAAGCGGTTCTTTAAGTGCAGAGGTGACGAGCATGATCATTTGATTTTCATCTACTGCTGTCAGTTGGGCTTTAACGCTCTGATTGACAGAAGTGATGTAGCTTACATTTTTCTCGAACCCCGCATCAATCTCCTCAGGGAACTGAAAGATCAGTACGGAGACAGAAGAACTGGGCAAGATTCCAAGGTCCCGCAGGCTATCCTGAATGGCTTCCTCATTACTGCTGTGGCCGGTCAGCAGCTTCCAGAAAAATTCCTGAAGGCTTTCCTGCTTTCTTCTCGAACCGGTATAGAGCTGAAGCAGCTGGTTCTTGGCCGCCTGTGCGGCCTTCTTCAAAAGCTCCAAATCCTCATCAGATAGATGTCGGTCCACTTCAAGAACCCAGATGTAGCCGAGGATCTCTTCATTTTTTCGAATGGAAACGGCGACACGGTCACCCAGGCCGACTTTGGAGATGGAGGATACACGAAGAGGTTCATCACTGGCCTGAAGTCCTGGGATAACCCCATCTCTCCAAAGGCTGTTAATGACTTTCTCAGGCACACGGCGGCCGATAATGGTTGCAATGCGTGCAGGATCCGTGCTGTTTTCATGGGTGCTGTAGGCCAGAAGCCGATGATTGGCGTCTTCGATCGTTACAGGGCAATGAAGGACTTCGCTGATCGTATCTGCAAGGTTTTCAAGGCTGCCGAACGTGCCTTTAAACGGATTATTTGAATAAGGATTAGAATTCATACGATACGCTCCTGTTAGTTGACTGTTATCTCTATAATAAAACACATTTTGGCCTAAACCCTAGTCTTTTCATTCAAAAAAGGAAAAGAAGCGGCTGTGTTGAATACAGCAGGTGAAAGAGAGGAGAAGATCACATGAAATTCAGTGAGTTTACGTATAAACGTCCCAATATGGAACAGCTTCAAGAAGAGTTTAAACAAAAATTGGAAAGCTTTGAGCACGCAGCTTCTTTCAATGAGCAAGACGAGGTAATGGCAGAGCTTGTATTCATCCGAAACCATTTCGAAACGATGCAAAATATTGTACATATCAGGTATACATCAAATACAGAAGACCCTTTTTATAAAGAAGAGCACGATTTTATGGATGAAAACACTCCAGTCTATCAAGGGATGATAAGCGAGTTCTTCCGAGCAATCGTCCATTCCAAGTATAGAAAAGAACTGGAAAGCAAGTGGGGCAAGCATCTGTTTAACCTTGCGGATGCAGAGCTAAAAACGTATTCACCGGAAGTCGTTGAAGACCTTAAACTGGAAAACAAACTGAAAAGCCAGTATGTAAAGCTGCTGTCTTCCGCAAAAATTGATTTCCAAGGTGAAAAAAGAACACTGGCACAGCTCATTCCGTTTACCCAATCACCGGATCGCGCCATCCGAAAACAAGCCGTGGAAGCGCAGTTCGGCTTCTTTAATGACCATAAGGAAGAACTGGACAGACAATACGATGAGCTGGTGAAGCTCCGTACTTCGATCGCTAAAAAACTCGGCTTCCCAAGCTTTGTAGAGCTCGCTTACAACCGTCTGAACCGAACGGATTATGACAAGAACATGGTAAAAAAATTCCGTGATCAAGTCAAAGAGCATATCGTTCCGTTCTGCACGTCTCTAAGGGAGAAACAAAAGGCGCGCATTGGGGTGGACAGCCTTAAATTCTATGATGAATCCTTCAGTTTTCCGCAGGGAAATCCAAAACCAAAAGGTGATGCGGATTGGATTGTTGAGCAGGGAGCCAAAATTTTCAAAGAGCTGTCACCGGAAACGGATGAGTTTTACACCTTTATGGTTGAAAATGAGCTGCTTGACCTGATCGCGAAGGAAGGCAAGGCGCCTGGGGGCTACTGTACGTATATCAGTGAGTACCAGTCACCATTCATTTTCACAAACTTTAACGGCTCACAGGGCGATATCCGGGTACTGCTTCATGAAGCGGGACATGCCTTCCAGGTGTATACGAGCAGAGGCTATGAAGTGCCTGAATACCAATTTCCAACCTTGGAAGCTTGCGAGATTCACTCCATGAGCATGGAGCTGATTACGTATCCTTGGATGGAGCAGTTCTTCGGGGAAGATACAGAGCGCTATCTTTATGACCATTTGGCCGCAGCAGTTAAATTTATCCCTTACGGTGTGGCTGTCGATGAGTTTCAGCATTTTGTGTACGAGAATCCTGATGCGTCACCGAATGAGAGAAAACAAGAGTGGCGCCGACTGGAGGAGAAATATTTGCCGCACCGTGATTTTGACGGCATTGAGTTCTTAGAAGAAGGCGGCTTCTGGCAGATGCAGACCCACATCTACCGCACGCCGTTCTATTACATTGACTACACACTCGCTCAAGTTTGCGCGCTTCAGTTCTGGAAACGTTCACGGGAGAATCATAAGGCAGCATGGCAGGATTACCTTGAACTGTGCGGCCGTGGAGGAAGTCTTCCATTTACTGAGCTGGTGAACATCGCCGGTCTTGTTTCGCCGTTTGAAGAGGGCTGCGTAAAATCCGTGATGGATGAAGTGAGAAAATGGGAAGCGCAGATCGATGACACAAAGTTTTTGCAAAAAGCATAGATCATAAGACTTCCAGCCCCCTGATGATTTCAGGGGGTTTTTAACTGCGCTTAAATTTGTAGTTTTTTTGACAGATGGCTGTAATTGGTGATTTCCAGGGGGAGTTAGCTTCAGGTTTGTTGTCTACAATGGTAGAATAGGAAACGAAAAAAGAAGATTATGAAGGAGACCAATCCATGAGCGATCAATCAAACTCTACCGTCAAGCAGAGAAATTATACGCCTGTTGTCATTGGGCTTTCGATAGCGATCAATGTTCTTGTTGTCATTTTGTTTTTCTTACCGGCTTACAATGGCAAGGTGTCGTTTGATGTTCATCTTCTCCCCCGTCTGAACGCGATTTTTAACAGCTTTACCTTTGTGTTCCTTTTGGCGGCGCTATTTTTTATCCTTAGAAAAAACATCAAGCTGCACAAGCGTTTTATCTTTGCAGCATTTACGACGACTGCTCTGTTCTTGCTTTCTTATGTTACGTATCACTATCTTGCCGAATCTACTAAATATGGCGGAGACGGCCCGTTAAAGTACATCTATTTCTTTATTTTGATCACACATATTATTTTGGCCGCGCTTATTGTTCCTCTCGCGCTGTTCACACTTGCCCGCGGATTGAACATGCAGGTGGAAAAGCATAAAAAGATTGCCCGCTGGACAATGCCTATATGGCTGTATGTCAGTTTGACGGGTGTTATTGTTTACTTAATGATTTCACCGTATTATTAAAAAGCAGGAACTCTCCTGCTTTTTTCTATACATAAAAAGAACCGAATAGCTTTTCCGCAAACGGGTAGTAATAAGAAATGACCATAAAAGGAGGAAAACAGCTTGAACATTGAACAAAAAATTGAGAATGCTGTGCAGTATATCAAAGAAAAGACATCCTACGAGGAAGAAAAGATACGTCTCGTTTTAAAAGAGGAAGGGCGTTACTTTGAAATGCAGAATGCAGATGTGGATATGGACGAGCTCATTGACCATCTCGCAAGAAAAACAAACCTGACAGAGCTCGAGGTCGATACCATACTGGAAAAGGAACTTCAGTATTATGAGGAAACAGAAGAATAAGCATAAATTACAGAGCCCGTTCAGTTTATCTGACGGGCTGCTTTTTTGATGTAATGTCTAGCTCCAGCGCTTGTACCCACAGGGCATAAGTACGACATTGCTTCATAAAGAACATGAAGCGTGTCTTCTTTATCGGACCTTGGCAGGGCGCTTCCGCATTCTTTCTAATAAGCAATCCCCACACGGCTTTGGGAAAAGTCGTTGGAGGAAAGCTGCTTGTATACAAAGTCAGCAGTGTCTCCTGTGCTGATTTGTGTTCCGTCCATAGGGAGGTAATCCTTTTCCACCCGGTAGTTTCCTGTCTCTGGCCCGTCAGGCAAATAGGTCGGACAAACGACCGTCCACTGAAGAGGTGATTGCTTCATGGCAAGGTAAGCGCGGTGATGTTCTTCAGCTGCCCTTGTCAGCCTCCGTCTCGATTCGCTTGATTGATAGCGAAGTAATCCAGGCTCTGTACGGCTTTCAAGAATACCAGCCGTTCCGACCGTGATCAGCCGCTTGATTCCCCGGTCCATCATCGCCTGTATAACAATTGGAATGGAATCCGTCAGCACGGTACCTCCATCCGATCCTAACGCACTGATGACAGACTCGCAGCCTTCCATCGCTTTTTCAAGGTCCGCGTTTACGGTGGTATCTCCCGTATGAATCGTTAGGTTCTCATGGTACACCGCGAGTTTTTCTGGATGTCTTGCGAGTACGTGCACTTTATGGCCATCGTTTAACGCCTTTTCCAAGACACCGCTGCCCACCCTTCCGGTAGATCCTAACAACAATAGTTTCATGGTTCATCCCGCCTTCGCTTTCATATCTAAATCTACCTTACCTGATAGAGGACCTCCACAGCAAAAATAAAATCATTAGTATGTTACTTTTGATTTCTCTATAATGAGAAACAAAGATAAAGAAGGAGGACACAATCATGAGTGAAAAGAAGTCAATTGGATTTATTGGAACCGGCGTAATGGGAAAAAGCATGGCTGCTCATCTATTAAAAGCAGGGCATTCCGTACATATTTATACGAGAACACGAGAGAAGGCAGAAGAGCTGCTGAGCCAAGGGGCTGAATGGAAGAGCACGGTTGCTGAAGTGGCACAGGCTTCACAAGTGGTGGTCACGATGGTCGGCTATCCGTCGGATGTGGAAGAGGTCTATTTTGGAGAAAACGGTATCCTGGAAAATGCAGCAAAAGGTTCGTATGTGATGGATATGACGACCTCGAGCCCGCGGCTGGCTGAAAAAATCTCCAGTACAGCAAAAGAGCTTGGACTTCATGCACTTGATGCACCAGTATCTGGCGGAGACGTGGGAGCGCGTGAAGCAAGGCTGTCCATTATGGCCGGTGGAGAGAAGGAAGACTTCGAAGCTGTTCTTCCCATTCTGCAGCTGATGGGCCAAAACATTGTCTATCAAGGAAAAGCCGGGGCCGGACAGCATACTAAAATGTGCAATCAGATCGCGATCGCTTCAGGTATGATCGGTGTGTGCGAAGCGATTATTTACGCTGAAAAAGCCGGACTGGATCCGTCTACTGTATTGAAAAGCATTGAATCAGGTGCAGCGGGCAGCTGGTCGCTTTCAAATTTGGCGCCGCGCATCATCAAAGGAAACTTTGAACCAGGCTTCTACGTGAAGCATTTTATAAAAGATATGAAGATTGCCCTCGAATCAGCGGAGGAAATGGGCCTTTTGACTCCAGGGTTGAAGCTGGCTAAAGATTTATACGAGGAACTTGCTGAGATAGGCGAGGAAAACAGCGGCACTCACGCGCTTTACAAACGATTGAAGCAATAATTTTCAAGGAAGAATGTCATGACTATTTTCCTAGGTACATACTCTTTTAGTAAGGGAGGTGTGCCAATGGGAATACGATTAATTAAGATTTCTGCACTGTATTTTGTACTGGGAGTCGGACTGGGGATGTTTATGTCGATCTCCCACGGTTTTCAACTGAAGAGTGTGCATGCTCACGTTAACCTGCTTGGCTGGACTGCGCTCACACTCGCCGGCATCATCTATCATTTGTTTCCTGAAGCCGCTGCAAGCAGGCTTGGGAAGATTCATTTTTGGCTGCATAACATCGGCTTGCCGGTCATGCTGCTGTCGCTGTCCTTTTATGTGTACGGCCATGAACAGGCAGAGACGTTTATCGCGATCGGCGCGACCATCACTGCATTGGGTATCGTGCTGTTTGCGTTAAACATCTGGAGAAACGTGAAAGCTTAGACGCCTGGGGGCTGCCCCGGGCGTTTTTTTAAGCTGGGGTTGGCGGTTTACAGGAAAAAAATATGATATGATACGGAAAGCAACATCAAAAAGGATGTGTTATCATGCAGCGTTTAGTGTACGAAAACTCATGGGATAAAGCGGTCGCCGATCAGGATCGGGAAACGATAGAAAAAGTTTTTAGAGAAACATCCATCCCTGCAGGACAGGAGATTTCTTTTTCCATGATCCGAACGGCTTTGAATTATAAAGGAGAGCTGCTCGTTACCGGTGTTCTTCATAATTTTAAACAAGATAGATTTACTGTTGAAAAAAAACAACTTACCTATAAAGAGGAGGGAAGGACCATTGCAGAATCGGTCTTTACCATCCCGCAAATCGTGCTGGAAGCTGAAACCAGCATGCCCTGGACCTTCATTTTTCCGGTGGAAAGCATAAAAAACGAACCGGTTCTGGCTGGCGGCCAGCTGTTTTTTTAATCTAGGCTTTTTTAAAGCATAATGTTGGTTTTCTATCATAAGGGGCCTCGCATACTGATGCTTAAAACAAGCATAGAAAAACCCGGGAATGCGTGTGTTCCACGATAAATAAAACATTTCGCTAAAAAAGAAGATTTCAGGTTGAATTGAGAAAGTTTTTGAGTAAAAAGGCTTTAATAGGGTGTCAAGCAGTGAGTTTTCCAGCTTTCTGCCGTTTCATCAGCCCTTTTTGGCCGCCGGATGGAGCTTATTTTCTCTGTAGATGTACTCAGAGGGATTTTATTATCGAAAACGCCGATATATTATCGAAAATCTTTTTTTATTATTGAAAATACCAATTTATTATTGAAAAGCAGTCTTTTTTTATCGAACGGTTTATACTCGACACCAATCGACCGGATTCGACGCATTCATTTCAGGGATTATCCACGAAACCACCCCAACCCCAAACAAAAACGCCTGCCCCGGATCATCGGGACAGGCGCATGCTTTTATCTCTCAGCTTTTATCGGTAATTGATAAATTGTACTTCAATCGGCAAGTCGGCCTGGCGGATGGCAGCGATAATCTGCTGAAGATCATCACGGTTTTTGCCGGACACGCGAACTTGATCATCCTGCACCTGGCTTTTCACTTTCACGCCTGAATTTTTAATGATGGTGTTGATTTTTTTTGCGTTTTCTTTGTCGATGCCCTGGACGAGCTTGGCACGCTGGCGAACTGTACCGCCTGAAGCCTGCTCAATTTTAGAATAATCCAGGTTTTTAATCGGGACATCCCGTTTAATCAATTTGCTGATCAAGACGTCCTTCAGCTGCTCCATTTTGTATTCATCATCAGAGATCAGCGTAAGCTCCTCATTGCCTTTATTCAATGAAATGTCACTTTTGCTGCCTTTAAAGTCATAGCGGTTTTTAATTTCCTTCATGGCGATATTGATCGCGTTATCCACTTCTGACAAATCTACCTTAGAAACGATGTCAAATGAGCTTTCTTTACTCATTTTTTCAGCCTCCTTTATGTATCTATCACTCTATTATACTAACATTATATCGCTGTTTTCAGTTTTGACAAAACTTTGTAAAATTATAACGGGCCAAATGCGGCAATGCCTGTGCTACAATGAGCTTAACTTAAAACAGCAGCCACAACCTATGGAGGAATATCGCTTGCTTCATTATAAAACGTATGAAAAGGGCAGCGGCTATGAATGGGTAATCTTCGTTCATGGTGCCGGCGGAAGCTCTTCTATCTGGTATAAACAAATCCGGGAATTCAAGCAGGAATTCAACGTTCTTCTAGTCGACTTAAGAGGGCACGGACGCTCCAAGTCCGACCGCTTTCTTCTTCGCAACTATTCGTTTGAGGATATCAGTAAGGATGTACTTGAAGTGATGGATCATCTGGACATTCCGTGCGCTCATTTTGTGGGAATATCTCTCGGAACGATCCTGATCCAGACGATCGCCGAGATGGCGCCTTGCCGTGTCCGTTCGATGACGCTCGGCGGGGCAGTGATGAGACTTAATTTCCGCTCCCGCCTTCTGATCACATTGGGGAATGCTGTCAAAGCCTTTATCCCCTTCATGTGGCTGTATCGGCTCTTTGCATGGGTGATCATGCCGAACAAGCGGCATGAAACGTCAAGGTCGCTATTCATCCGGGAAGCGAAAAAATTGTGCCAAAAGGAATTCAAACGGTGGTTTCAGCTGACACAGAGGGTGAACCCCTTCCTGCGGACGATGAGGGAAAGGGAGCTGCCCATTCCTACCCTTTATATCATGGGGGAGGAAGACTATATGTTTCTGCCAGCCATTCGGGCATTCATCGGACAGAAAAAGTACTCAAGCCTTGTGGCCATAAAGGATTGCGGCCACGTTTGCAACGTCGATCAGCCTGATATTTTTAATCAAACAGCAATAACGTTTATAAAAAAGCATCTGACCATCAGTTCTTCAGTGTCATAAGAAAAGGAGCCTTTACACAGGGCTCCTTTTTGCAAATAATGAGCCACTCATATGGAAGTACTGAAAAATCAGGTTCGAAAATTTTTATGTTCAATCGGTTTATACTCGACATTAAATGACACGATTCGACGCATTCGTTTCCAATCTCCGCCGCAAGGAATGCAAAAAAGGGACAGGCTTCACGACGAGTGAGCCCTGTCCCCTTTCCTATATTTTAACTTTACAACCAAGTGTCTAGGTTGTTATCGCCTTTAACAAGTACAAGGACTTTACCTTCATCGAGTTTTCTTTCGTACTGCTCCGCTTCAATTGGACTTAACCCGACTTCTTCAAGTTTATTGCGGAGTTCATCACCGCGTTTTTGGAAGAGATTTTTAATGGCAGTTCCTAGTCCTTCTTCTGCCGTCCCAATGGTGTTGGCATCTGCTGCATCTGCGATGTAACGCGTGTCGTCTCTTTCGTGTGCGAGGACGTAGATGTCATCGTGGTCAATTCCCCGTGTTTCAAGCTCGTTGACCGCAGAAATTACTTCTTGTTCCGTAGAAAATTCTCGTACTAATGGTTTAACAGCCATGATCAAATTCCTCCCTCTCGAATTGAATACACTTGTTATGTACACGCTTTTTGTATTTTGTAAACATGGAAAAATGAACCTGAGCGTTTTATACCTATTACTTTTGGGGAAAATAAAACGTAATGAAAAAAGAAAGGAAGATACCCAAATGATCTGGACAATTATCGGTATATTAATCGTACTATGGCTATTGGGACTTATTTTTAAGATTGCTGGTGGTATCATTCATATTCTTCTGATTGCGGCCATCGTGATTATTGTCTTTAAATTAATAAAGGGAAGGCGATCAGCCTGACAGAAGGGATGCTTCCACGCTGAAGCATCCTTTTTTATGAAGAAATTCCGGATCTATTCAAAAACCGGTTCCATTTGACACCCTTCAAAAGAATCAATTTTGCTTGAAAGCCATTGATATCCCGGCAAAGGAATCCTATCCACCGAATAGCTTGTAAGGATGTAAAATCGTTTGGAGGGATAGGTTTGAAAATGGCAATGAAAACGATAGGCTCGCTTGTATTGTTGTATTTGGCCATTATGGCGATGCCCATGGATGAAAACAGAGCTCACGCAGAACAGCAAACCGAACACAAAAAAGTGTATTTAACCTTTGATGACGGTCCGTCAGAAACGACGGGACAGCTTATGAAGGATTTAAATGACTATGGCGCTTCGGCGACTTTTTTTATGCTCGCGCCGCATATGGAGCAATATCCAATCGAAACGATGCGCCTGGCGTACAGCCAAAACTCAGTTGGCTGCCACGGGGTGACACATGATAAAGATGCGTTTTATCATAGTGAATCAACGGTTACGGGTGAAATGAAAACGTGCCGCCAGACGCTGGAAAACCTGACTGGGATCCATTCGAACCTCGTTCGTGTTCCTTATGGAAGTGTGCCGTATATGAAACCTGAGTATGTTGAGGCGCTTAAACGTGACGGGTTTATCATGTGGGATTGGAACGTAGACAGTGTTGACTGGGGAAGCAAGGATGACAGCTGGGTCAATAAAACGTTGCAGCAAGTGGAACAAGTGGAAAAGAACCATCATGATCCTGTTATCCTGATGCATGATAAAGAGCTGACAGCCAAAGAACTGCCAGAATTGCTTGGTGTCCTAAAGAAACAAGGGTATGAGTTTTCGCCTATAAGTGAAAAACAAGAACCAGTCAATTTTCAATAAATTCATTAAACAAAAAGCTGCCGGAAACTGTTCCGGCAGCTTTTTTTGTATTTAAATGGGTCTTTATAACTATTTTTACATAATTTTAAAATATTTACAGTTTATTTTACGAATAAAGTCTTTAATTTTTATTTTCAAAATATATAATTAGATTGGCAATAAAATAACTGAATGATTTTAGGGGGATACGTATGGGGAAAAAGTCCTTTACTTCAATGGGACGTTCTTTACTGGCATCAACAATGGCATTAACCGTACTTGCTTCACCAATCACTATGGATTCAGTAAAAGCAGCAGCTAAACCGCAGAAGCAGAGCAAAACGGAATCCGTTCAGCTTAGGATTCTGGGCACTACCGATATCCACACTCATATCGCAAATTATGATTATTATAAAGACGCGGAAACAGATGAGTTCGGTTTGGCAAAAACGGCAACCCTCATTAAAAAGGCGAGAAGCGAATCTAAGAACACCCTTCTTTTTGATAACGGGGACTTGATTCAAGGTAACCCGCTCGGTGATTACAAAGCGAAAGTGGACAAGCTTGAAAACGGAGAAATGCATCCGGTCTTCAAAGCGATGAAACTATTAAAATACGATGCCGCAACTGTAGGAAACCATGAATTCAACTATGGCCTGGATTACCTTCAGGAGGTATTGGATGATGCTCCTTTCCCGTACGTGAATTCCAATGTCTTTAAAGATGATCATGATAGAAACCCTTACAACGACAAGAACTATTTCAAGCCTTATAAAATTATTAAAAAGAAAGTCATTGATGCAAAAGGACATAAACAAGTCATTAAAGTCGGTGTAATCGGCGCCGTTACTCCTCAAATTACAATGTGGGATAAATCCAACCTTGATGGAAAAGTCATCACAAAGGATATCGTCGATACGGTAAAATCCTATATTCCTAGAATGAAAAAAGATGGGGCTGACATCATTGTTGCTCTGGCGCACTCCGGAATCGGTGATGCAGACCGCAAACAGATGGAGGAGGATGCCGCCTACGACCTGACAAAAGTCAAAGGCATCGATGCGATTATTTCCGGACACAATCACAAAACATTCCCTGGCGATTTCGCAAACCTTCCGGGTGTTGATGAAAAGAACGGAACGATTAACGGGAAGCCGGTCATCATGCCAGGAAACTGGGGCAACCAGCTTGGCGTAATGGACCTTGGCCTTGTGAAAGTCAAAGGAAAATGGTCTATCGACAAGGCAAAGACTCAATTAAGAGCGGTTTATGACAAAGTAAACAAGAAAAGTCTCGCCAAAACTGACGAAAGCATCATTAAAGCGATCAAAAAAGACCATCAAGGCACCATTGCCTATGTCCGCCAGCCGGTAGGACAAACAAGTGCTGATATCAACAGCTACTTCGCAACTGTCCAAGATGACCCATCCATTCAAATCGTTACGAACGCACAAAAATGGTACGTTGAAAAGCAATTAAAAGGCACAAAGGATGAAGGTCTGCCAGTATTATCTGCAGGGGCTCCATTTAAAGCAGGGGGAAGAAACGGTGCGAACTACTACACCAATATTCCGAAAGGCACCATCGCGATTAAGAACGTCTCTGACCTTTATCTGTATCCGAACACTGTAGCGACTGTTAAAGTGAAAGGCTCTGATGTAAAAGAATGGCTCGAGATGTCAGCTGGGCAGTTCAACAAGATTGATCCGTCCAAAAAAGAAGAGCAGGCGCTTGTGAACAATGATTTCCCGACGTATAACTTTGATGTGATCGATGGCGTTACCTATGACGTCGATGTGACACAGCCGGCGAAATATGATAAAGACGGAAATGTGATCAATGCTGATTCCAGCCGTATTAAAAACCTTCAATACAACGGCAAGCCAATCGACAATAACCAGGAATTTATCGTTGCGACGAATAATTACCGTGCAAACGGACTGTTCCCGGGTGTAAAAAATAAAACGGCAGTCAACCTGTATCCGGATGAAAACCGTCAAGTCATCATCGACTATATTCGTGAACGCGGCACGATTGATCCTTCTGCAGATCAAAACTGGAAGTTTGCTTCTGTAGCAGGTGAACCGAATGTAACCTTTGAATCTACACCTGACGCTCAAAAGGCAATACCGGCAGATGGAGCCATTAAATATGTCGGCTCTGCAGCAGAAGGCTTTGCGAAATATTCGTATAAACTTAAAAAGCTTGAGAACATTAATGTGCAGCTTTTAGGCATCAATGATTTCCACGGCCAGCTTGATACGTACAACTCGAAGATCAACGCAGGCGGTGCTGAATATCTTGCAGCCTACTTAAAACAGCGTGAAACAACGAACCCGAATACGCTTTTGCTTCATGCGGGTGATGCAGTTGGAGCAAGTTCTCCGGTATCAGCTTTGCTTCAGGACGAGCCGACGATCCGCTTTTTGAACAAACTGGGCTTTGATGCTGCAACGATTGGAAATCATGAGTTTGATGAGGGCGTAAAAGAAATGCTGCGTTTGATCCACGGTGGAAGCCATCCGAAAACAGAAGCAAAGTACGGCAAGTTTGAAGGGGCGAGCTTCCCTTATGTGGCAGCCAATGTGATTGACAAGAGCACAAACAAACCGCTTCTTGATCCTTATGTGATCAAAGAAGTGGGCGGAGCAAAAATTGGCATCATCGGTGTTGTTCTCTCTGACACGCCTAGCATCGTTATCCCGAGCGGCGTAGAAGGTGTTGAATTTACCGATGAGACAGAAGCCATCAACAAATATGCAAAAGAACTCGAAGCAAAAGGAATTAAGTCCATCGTCGTGCTTGCCCACAATCCGGCGAACTCTACAGCTGACGGACAGAATGCAACAGGCGAACTCGTGGATATGGCGAACAAAGTTGACGATGAAGTTGATGTTATGTTCGGCGGGCACAACCATGCGCTTACGAATGCAGTAGTCGACAACAAGCTTCTCGTACAATCCTATTCTTCTGGAACCGCGTTCTCTGATGTAGATCTTGTCATCGATCCTAAAACACAGGATATCGTGAAAAAGAGCGCTGAAGTCGTAACTGTTGACCGCGGCAAAATTGCTCCGGATCCTGAAATCAAAGCATTTGTTGACAAATATGTAGCGGACGTTGCTCCCATTTTAAATGAAAAGATCGGTACAACACCTAACTATATTACTAAGGACATCAATGCAGACGGAGAATCCCCAATGGGGAACCTGATCGCTGATTCCATGAAAGCGCAGACCGGCACAGATTTTGCCTTCATGAATCCGGGCGGCGTGCGTGCAGATATTGATGCAGGAGAAATTACGTGGAAGGAAGCTTTTACAGTACAGCCTTTCGGTAATGATCTTGTGAAAATGGATCTTACAGGTGCCCAAGTAAAAAGCCTTTTGAACGAGCAATGGGCAGATCCAACACGTGCGAAGATACTGCAGATTGCAGGGCTTAAGTTCACCTATGATGATTCACAGCCTGCTGGTGACCGCATCGTGAGCATTACGCTTCCTGATGGAACCGCTGTTGACCCTGCAAAAACCTATTCTGTAACCGTTAATAACTTTATGGCAGGCGGCGGAGACGGATATACGACCTTAAAGGACGGCAAGAACCCTTCTATCGACATAGTGGACCTTGAAGCACTTGTAAAATACATCAAAGCAAAAGGTACAGTTGATCCTAAAACAGAAGGCAGAATTACGAAACTGAACAAGTAAAAAGTTGAATTCAGACCAGCTTAAGGCTTCCGTACATATTGCGGGACTTAAGCTGGTCTTTTGTTTCGGGGGCAGTTCCTTTATTTGTGATATAATCCAGTTGATGGAGTAATTTCTAGAACAAAGGAGCCGGAATGGTGAACGGTTTTCATACAGATCAATTGAATGTAATTAAAAAAAGAAATACGCTCCTTTATAAAATGCTATGGGGTTTCTTTGCCGTTGATATTCTCTTTGATTTTATATTCGACCGTGATATCGTTTCGTTCATGCTGCCGTTAGGCTTAGGCATCGGAGGGTTTATTACCTTCTTTGCTGTCCGAAACCGCACTCCTATTTTTTCGATGTATCTCACCGTCACGGGTGTTTTCGGGTTTCTGTTCTGTTTGATAACGTTCCAGCCCGTGTTGGTCAACTATTTGTACATATGGTTCTGTCTGCTGCTTAGTATGATCTACAGCCAATATAAAGTTATAATTTATGCGGGTGTCCTGGCGGTGGCCATGTCATCATATTTCTTTTTTGCGGAACGGGAGCTGTTTTCCTCGGTTGAAGATTTTGATCTTGTCTTTATCCTTCTGCTTCTTGTTTTTTCAACCCTCTTTTTCGTTCTATCTACTCAGTTTACGGAAAGTCTCCGGATGAGGTCTGAGAACAGGGAAAGGCATACAGCAAGCCAGCTTCTGGAATCGAAAGAATATTTCCATTCCATCTTCTCGCAGACAGCAGACGCTATCCTCGTTCAGAATCTGAAAGGTGATGTTCTCGCGGTGAACCGGGCTTTCATTGAGCTTTATGGATGGAAGGAAGAAGAGATCTTGAAAAAGCCGTTTCAGCATATTCCATTCACACAAAAACAGCTGATTCGGGAAGTGTTTCAAAGGATTATAAAAGGAGAAGCAGTTGCAGGGTATGAAATGGTCAACCAAAAGAAAACAGAAGAGCTGTTTCCGGTCTCCGTCACCTTTTCCCCGATACGCAAACCTGACGGCACGATTAAAGCAATAGCTGGGATTTACAGGGACATAACAGAAACGAAGCGTACAGAAGAACTGATCGTCCAATCTGAAAAGCTCTCGGTCATTGGTCAGCTGGCTGCAGGTGTAGCTCACGAGATACGGAATCCGCTGGCCATTTTGTCGGGATTTGTGCAGTTCATGCGGGAGGAACACATATCGGATGAATACACGAATATCATGCTGGCTGAGATTAACAGAATGAACCAGATTTTAGAAGAGTACATGCAGCTGGCAAAGGTGAAGCAGTTTACTTATGATGAAGTAGATCTGTCAGGGCTCGTAAAAGAAACATTGCTGCTGATGGAAGCGTACGCAAGCCTTTCCAATATTTCAATCCAATACGGCATTCAAGATAAAGACTGCCTAATCAGGGGAGACTCCAATTCCTTGAAACAGGTGTTTATCAATCTGATCAAAAACGCTGTGGAAGCATCCGTACAAGGAAGCAAGGTTGAGGTATCGGTCAAACGGACAAGCGGCGGCTATGCGCTCATTGAAGTTAAAGATGAAGGACATGGCCTGGAGGAGGACCAGCTGAAGAAATTGGGAGAACCGTTCTTTACGACAAAGGATACGGGAACCGGGCTTGGCCTCATGGTGAGTTTTAAAATCATTGAGCAGCATAATGGGGAAGTAACTGTAACAAGCGAACCGAATAAAGGAACGGTCTTTTCGGTTAAACTTCCGGAAATATCAAAATAAAGCTCCTAAACCTGTATTAACTGCAGCGTTTAGGAGCTTTTTATCGTTCAGGAAACTTTTAATCCATAAATTTTTTTATTAATACGCAGGCAAAACTGTTACAGCATTTACAGATGAAGAAGAAAGAGAAACGACACTTGATCGATTTATGCCATTTCTTTTGGAAACCCGATTACGTGAACTTGGATCAAGCTTTGTTGCGGGCCCTAACTGGTCAGATCACTTTGAAATTGCAGGAAAGTTAATCACTGGCCAAAACCCGCAATCCACAATCAGCGTTGCGAAAGAAGTCGTGAAACAATTAGCATAAGCCCAGGCAGAGCCTTGGATTAAAAAAAGAGAAGCTTATCTTCTACGAAAATAAGCTCCTGACCTTAAATTTCGCACCGTTCAAATGATGAATGGTGCGTTCTTTATTTTTCCGTTCCTCTAATACGCTATATTAACTTTGCTCTTTGGGTACGTTCGTATACCCGTCAACAACGACATCGAGCTTTCCGGTTTCGGGATCGATGACAAGGCCGTGGACGCTGACAGTCTCAGGGAGAAGCGGGTGATTCTTTACCATGCTTACACTGCTTTTTACGGCATCCTCTACTTTATCAAACCCTCTCAGCCATTGATTGAAATCCATACCGGAATATTTTAAAGTGTTGAGCGTTTCCTCTTTTATTCCCTGATCTTTCATTTTTCCCAAAAAATCATCGGGATCAAGAGCACTCATTCCGCAATCGTGATGGCCGATGACACAGACTTCTGATGCCTTCAGGGCATAGATGGCGACAAGGATGCTTCGCATGACACTGCCAAAAGGATGCGCAATAATAGCACCAGCGGTTTTGATGATCTTAACGTCTCCATTTTTTATATTCATGGCCTGTGGAAGCAGCTCCGTCAGCCTCGTATCCATACAGGAAATAATAACAAGCTTTTTTTCTGGAAACTTCCCTGTCTGATATTTTTTATATTCTTTATTTTCCACGAACTTTTCATTGTACGCTAAAATTTCATTCAAAATTGCCATGTTGATCTTCCCTTCTATAGAACTCTTTTTTTACTATTTTATCGAAACATCCTCATAAATCCAAATTAAAAAGTTTTTATTAGACGAAACAAGCGTGTTATCGATAAAAAAACAGGCTGAAATATTGTCAGAAGGGATAACTCTTTCAGGAATGGTTCGTTTTTTGTTGGACAACGCAAAGATATGTAGGAAAAAAACAAGCAAACGAAGCACATTGTGACAAACATTTCCTTTTCCACTCCGTATAATCAAGCTATCAAGAACATATGATAGTAAGTTGTTAAAGCATCATGTCAGGAAGAAAGGGGGACAGGCCCAAAGCAAGGCTGGCAATCCATTAAAATAGATTTACTATTAAAAAGGGGGATGTACGGATATGGAACAATCTGTGTATTTAATAGCCATTATTCTATTTACGGTGAATGTGATGTTTCAGAAGGCGGTTTCCTTGATGATCACCAGGGTGGAGCAAGCCGTTCTTGTGAAAGAGCAGAAATACCGGGTTGCGAACCTGCTGGCTAAAGCGGTGAAAAAGAAAGAACGTCCGCTCTTCAAACCAATCAACAACTATAAACAAGAACGCCGTAAAGTGAAGTGGATAGATACTTCTTAACCAATTCGGTATTGGAAAATTTAAATCGAGGGGAGAGGGTAAATGATATTATTAAGGATGGCAAAATACTACTTAGTAATACTTAAAGAGATCGATGAACGGGAAAGGTATTCTGCTGGCAGATCCAAAAGTCTATTAAAACGGATAATTCATAGGGTTTCTCGGCCTGGATCACCGTGAATCATTGTGAATTTCAATAATAAATGTGCGGAGTATGTCGGGCAGTCTCTTTAAGACTGTCTTTTTTTCGTGGAGAAAAAATGTGTTACTATAAGTACAGCAAAGAAGGTTTATCGGAAGGAGAGCAAATCATGAGTATTTCCGTTCGCCATATCATTACGTTGATGGAAAAGCATGTGACAGAACTAAAGCAGCTCCCGGAGAGTTCGCCAAAAATAAAGGAGAACGCGGCCGCCATTAAGACACTCTGCGATCTCATGCTGGATTCTGACAGCACCAGAGAAGACAACCAGTGGGTGCCGCCCTCCCCTATTTCTGCTCCACCTGGATTTACAGGCACACTGCCTAAACAGAATAAGAAGATGGACGATGAAGAAGAGGGCAACGGCGATTCCATTTTTGATTTCTAGACAACAGAAAAACAGGCTTATCCTTAACGGATGAAGCCTGTTTTTTTTTATAGTTGATATATTCTTGCTTCATGAGGCTGCAGAACGTTTTGGCCGCTGATCGCCGTATAGTTTCCGAGAATCAGATTATCTTCGTTCACAGTTAGGGATGCTGGAAGAGAGAATGAGCTGGGCTCATCGCTGTGATTCAGCATGATCAGCCATGTCACACCGTTAAGGCTTCTGCTGTAGATGTACAGGTTTGCATCACCCTCTGACAAATCCTTATAGTTGCCATAAACCATCACATCGTGTTCTTTTCGCAAAGAAATCAGCTTCTGATAGAAATAAAAAACGGAATTGGGATCATTCAGAGCGTTTTCAACATTGATCTCTTTATAATTAGGGTTCATGTTAAGCCAGGGTTTTCCTTCACTAAAGCCGGCATTCTCTGATGAGTTCCATTGCATAGGAGTCCTGGAATTATCGCGGCTTAACGGCTGAAGCTCATGCAGCACTTCCTGAGGATCCCTGCCTTTGCTCGTTTCTTCCTCATATTTATTTTTCATCGCGATATCATGATATTCACCGATCGTATCAAACCTTACACCGGTCATACCGATTTCTTCACCTTGAAATATATAAGGCATTCCCGGCAGTGTATGAACCATGGCGGCAAGTAATTTAGCTGATTCGATTCGGTATTCTTTGTCGTTTCCGTAGCGTGTCACTTGCCGGGTATGATCATGATTGTTCAGGAATTGAGAGTTCCACCCTTTCTCATGCAGGCCATCGTACCATGTTTGCTGAATTTCCTTGTAGCGGAGCATGTCCCAGGAGGGCATGTCGTCAGCTACTTGAAAGTGAAACAATGTGTTCAGCTCATGCCGGTCTTCACCGACATACTTTAAGCCATCTTCAGGTGTAACGAACGGAATCTCTCCGACCGTCATTGCATCATAGTGGCGCAGTACTTTTTCATTCATTTCTTGCAGATAGTCATGAATACCAGGGTTATTTCCTAGGTAATCAATGTTCTCAGGATGGTCAGAATCCGGAAAACCTTTTTGCTTTGCCAGAAGGTTGATTACGTCCATACGGAATCCATCTATTCCTTTATCAAGCCAAAATTTCATCATGCTGTAGATCTCTTCTCTTACTTCAGGGTTTTCCCAATTCAAATCCGGCTGCTGAACGGCAAAAGAGTGCATATAATATTGATCTGTTTTTTCATCAAGTTCCCATACAGAAGGAGAAAAATAAGAGCGCCAATTGTTCGGTTCCCGGCCGTTTACCGCATCCTTCCAGATGTACCAGTCTCTCTTCGGGTTATCCTTTGATGAACGCGACTCGATGAACCATGGATGCTGATCGGAGGTATGGTTCACAACAAGGTCCATGATGAGTTTCAGTCCTCTGCTGTGAGCTTCGTTAAGCAATCTCTCCCACGTCTCCATCGTTCCTGCTTTCTTCATGACTGATCGGTAGTCTGAGATGTCATAGCCGTTGTCCAAATCAGGAGATTCATAGATTGGATTAAGCCAGATTACATCTGCTCCAAGTTTTTTAATATAGTCCATTTTTTGAATGACGCCTTCCAGATCGCCGTAGCCATCTCCGTCTGTATCGAAAAAACTGCGCCAGTAGACCTGATAGACGACAGCTTCTTTCCACCATGTTCTTTTCAAAACGCTCACCCTTTCCTCTCCTTTTTCTTCATTATGAAGGAAGTCTCGCCGCCTGGAAAGCCATTTGGTGAACGGCGGATGTCTTCTGGATTTAATTTCTCCATTTTCGGGAAAAGTGGTGCTTAAGACATGATTCTTATCCGGAACAGGGGAAGTGAAAAAGTTGAAAAGAAGCAGAAATATGACGGCACTGATCATTATGGGTTTTACGATGTTTTTATTGGGAGGGCTTTCAAGTACGAAGGGCATCGTTTTGGATGAAGTAAAAAAAGACATAGGGCTCGACCTGAATCAGTTCGGCCTTGTCGTTTTTATTTAATCAATGGGGCTTTACGATCGCCAGTCCCATCATCGGCTACCTCGTGGACAAGAAAGGCCTCAAGCTGATGACCATCAAGGAGCAGTCATAATGGGAGCGGGGCTGTTTGGAACAGGTTCAGCCCAGACCATCATGTTTTTCCTCGGATTTTATATGATTGTCGGCTTTGGCCTGGGTGCCATGACAGTGGCATCGAATGCGATTGTTCCGGCGGTTTACCCCGATAAACAAGGTTTGATGTTCAATATAACGATGGGGGTTTATGGGCTTGGGATGTTCGCCACTCCTTTGATTCTTCGTTGGATGTTTTCTTCGGATATATCGTGGCGGGTATTTTATATTGGCATCGCTGTCTTATTAGTGGCATTCATTGTATTTGTTCTTGCGGTAAAACTGCCAGATGGAAAGGCAGACCGTGCGAGTCTTTCTGCTTTCAAGGAAATGCTTAAGAACGCACAGTTCGTCTTTATTATGTTTATCCTGATCTTTTATGTTTCAGCTGAGGTTTCTTTCTTGAACTTCTTTCCGAGCTATCTAAAATCATTAGATCTTAACGGAGCAACCAATGCGGAGAAAGGAAAACTAGTAACCACTATACTTTCCGTATTTTCTCTTCTCTTTACCGTGGGACGGCTGGGAGGCGGCTGGATCGCAGAGAAAATGGGTGAGAAAAAGACCATCCTGATCTTCGCGTTTCTTGCGGTCATCACCGTACTGATCAGTAAGTTTTACGCTGATCAGTGGGTATATCTGTTTGCGGCGGCAGGGCTCTTCTTCTCAGTGCTGTTTCCGACAGCGACAGCCATCGGCACGAAACTTTCAGAAACCGGAGGCTCGGCGCTGGGACTGGTCTATGTCTCTTCGGGAATAGGCGGGGCATTTGCAGGTTGGCTGGTCGGGGCAGTATCCGAGAAGTTTGGTTCTGCAGCAGGGTTCAATCTTCCCATACTATTCTTAAGCATTCTCCTCGTCTTCTCCTTTTTTGTAAAAGCTGTTTTCTAAAAGATTGTTGCTTTGGAAACCTTCCTGTAAAGAAGCTTCATTGATAAGTTGATTGGAGTGTAAGGTGCAAGACTCCTGCGGGAGCAGCGGGACAGGTGAGACCCACAGGCGCATGCGCCGAGGAGGCTCACCGCACGCCCCGCGGAAAGCGAGCATCCTGAAACGGAAATCAACCACTCCCAAAAGCAACAAGGCTTACGAAAACAGCCTTTGTAAAAGACGTGTCGGACGATCAGGCAAAGACAACGAATGCATAATAAACAAGCTTAAGGCTTTTGGGAAGCAGAAACTTCCCAGAAGCCTTTTTTTGTTTACTAGGTCTTATGGCATGTTTTTAAAAACGGTAGAATGTATGATGGTAAATTTTACTGTTCGGGTTTATACTATTTTTACGAACAAATGTTCGTAAAAATATACAGTAAAAGTGAGGGAGATCTTGAATGAATACAGCTAATGATTGGCTAGGGCTAGTAAATCTCCTTGGGAATGTGGGCTTTCCGGTTTTACTGGCTGGCTATTTGATGTTGCAGTTTGAAAAAAGGATTCAAAGCTTGGAAGCTGTAATAAAAGATCTGCGGGATGAGCTGGTTGATAAAGAGGAGCTTGAAAAAAAGATGGAGCAATACGGTCAAAGGCTAAAAGAAAAAGAGGAACTGAAAAAATCGGATGTTTCATAACCTCATTTACTTTCTGGTATGATAAAAGAAAACTAGAGGAGTGGATTGGAAATGAAGCTGTTTTTAATCTTGGGTGCCGTGAATGCTGCACTGGCGGTTATTCTGGGAGCTTTCGGTGCCCATGGTCTGGAAGGAAAACTATCAGAGCGTATGATTGAAGTCTATAAAACGGGTGTACAGTATCATATGTATCACGCCATCGGACTCTTGATCGTCGGGCTTCTCGCGGGAAAACTGACAAACTCAGGAGCGCTGCATTGGTCAGGCTGGCTTATGTTCATTGGAATTATCCTGTTCTCCGGCAGCTTGTACGCATTAAGCACAACTGGTATTTCTAAGCTCGGCATCATCACCCCGTTTGGCGGAGTGGCATTTATTGCAGGCTGGGTGCTATTCATTATCGCAGCTGTAAAAGGGCTGTAAAAAGGAAAAAAGAGCTTTGCTTAGACAAAGCTCTTTTTGTATTGGTTTACCTCGGGCTGTAGGTTGACATCGGCTGCCCTTGGGTCTGTCCCTGGGCCTGGGCCTGGCCCTGGCCCTGCTGTTGCTGCTGGCTTCCCTGGGAGCCGCCAAAAGGATAGGTGTATTCGATTTCTTCATCAAAGGTAATGTAATTGACGAAGACCATTAGAAGGAGAAAGCGTTTTCCAGTTTGGGGGTCACTCAGGATAATATGGTCACGACCTGCAGCTTCGATAACTCCCCTGAATACTTTTGAATTCCACTTATCACTGCCTTCAAATGTTTGATAAACTGTCGCTACTTTTCCTTTGTTTAACCGCAGGATATTTTCAATATAAGATTGCTCAAGCGGCAGCTGTCCGGGTGCGGCAATATCAGTAGGGTGCTGTCCGTAGGCTGCACCGAGCCCTTGAGGCGGCATCCCCATCTCTGGCATCATCCCAGGTCCTGTATAACCTCCCTGTCCTTGCTGTCCCTGCGGCATCTGGCCCATTTGTCCCATTCCCATCTGCCCTGATTGAGGCATACTGCCATAGTAGGGCGGCATGCCTCCCCCTGTTTGCTGGCCTTGTGTTTGCCTGTAATTTGTCATACTTGCATCCCCCTTGTAAAAAGGTTTTTAAACACGCGGACCGGTATAAGTTCTATAACGTTTAATAGAATGCTGAAGAAGCCCGGAAAACTACATTTCATCATATGTAAACATGCCGCCTGTTAGACCAAAAAAAACTGGTTCTCATGTCACGCGTGTGCGCGGCATGAGAACCAGCTTTCTGGGATGGGATGTCCAGCTTCAGCGACCTCGAGGACCTTAGCAGGGCGCTGAAGCTTTTCTTTATACGTGCAGAAATCCAGGTACGGCTTCTTTTATCAGTTGGTTACCGACATAGAAAGAACCGAATTCACCATAGCGTGCACTTACTTCATCGAATCTCATTTCATAGACGAGTTTTTTGAATTGAAGAACGTCATTGGCAAAGAGTGTAACTCCCCACTCCCAGTCATCGAATCCGACAGAACCGGTAATGATTTGTTTGACCTTGCCTGCATAGCTGCGGCCGATCATGCCGTGGCTGTACATCATTTTCTTGCGTTCTTCCATCGGCACCATGTACCAGTTATCGTTTCCTTCACGGCGCTTGTCCATCGGATAGAAACAAACATATTTCCATTTCGGAAGTTCCGGCTTTAGGCGGCCCTGAATCATGGGATCTGTTTCGGGATCTACATCATTGGATGGATTATAGTTGCTTAATTCAACGACAGATACATAGGAATAGGCAGGAATCGTGTATTGAGCAAATGCTGTTTTGTTGAATGCGTTCTCGATTTCATTAAGATCTTCCATCGTTGGACGCAGCAGCATCAGCATGAAATCTGCTTTTTGGCCGACGATCGAATAAAGGGCATGGCTGCCTTCCTTGCGGGCCTCGACCCCTTCCCACTTTTCCAAAAACGTCATAAATTCTTTGATGGCAGCTTCGCGTTCATCACTTGAAATCGCTTTCCAGGATACCCAGTCCATCTTACGGAAATCATGGAGACAGTACCAGCCTTCAAGGGTTTGTGCAGCTTCACTCATGTATTGTCACTCCTTGGACATAATGATAATTTCACTCCTATCCAATATACCACATCCGCTTGAATAAAAAAAAATCCCCGACAGTTCGGGACAGAAAGGGAGAGCTTTAAGTAGAGATCACGCAAAACGCTGAATGGCAGCGGTGATTTTACTGCTAAGAATAGAAGTGTCCTGAAGCTCTCTTTCTGTAAAGGCCAGCCGGACATGCTTTTCATCCATATCCATCGCTTCCTCAAGCATGCCGAACAGCCCTCTTGCTTTTTTATCAATTTCCAAAATGATCTCCAAGGAACTGCCGTCACTCAGGAATACCGCTTCAAGTTCATCCAGTTTACCCCTGAACATGCCGGTTGGCACATATTCAAATTCCTGAATAAACGGCAGGCGGCCGCTTATATAGCGTGAAGCAGCTTCACAAGTCGTTTGACGCAGCACAAAGTCCAGTCCTTCAATTGCTTCCATCGCTCTTCTGACAAGAGGCCCTGGATTTACGGTAATGTAATCTTTGTCTGACGGGTCAACTGCATTTTTAATATCAGCCCCGGTCTTCAGCCACACCGGTGTATGTCCGATGCTCAGCGGAACATCAAAGGGAATACGAAACGAGAAAGGAATCTTTTTCATTTCCCCGGGCTGTATGATTAAGGAATCAGATACACGGTGGCGGGCTACAGCTGATTGTTCCCTGTATTTCTTATCATCGGATTCTCTTATGTATTCGGTCATCAGGAAAATCGAAATCGAGTCGATCGGCTGTGCTGCTTTTCCGCCAGTAATCTGCACGGTGCCGCTTACTTCCTCTCCGGGAATGAACCTGTTTTTGGTTAAAATCGTATCAATGGTCGCTGCTCCTATTCCAACACTGGCCAGCATTTTGTTCATAAAAGACATATTGGACATCCTCCTTGAAATTGATAATAAGATATACGTATTGTCTTTTAAAAAGATTCAAACAGATTACATAATTATCCTTTTTATATTTTCCATTTTTCTAAAAATAACAACTTCTTGGCACAGGCGCTTTCAATTCAGGGAATAGGTTTAAAACAGGCGCAAAAAAGAGTACCCTAGTATGGAATGAACCCGAAGAGGAGGACCTCGCATGAGCGATTTATTTAAAGATTTAAAAGAAAAAGTGCAACAGCAGAATCCCAAGATTGTGTTCCCCGAAGGCACCGACGAACGCATTCTTACTGCAGCAGCCAGATTGGCTGAAGAAAACGTCCTTAAACCGATTTTGGTTGGAAATAAAGAAGAGATCACTTCAAGAGCAAAGGAAATTGGAGTCAGCCTTGGCGACATCGAGTTAATCGATCCTAAGCATTATCCTGAATTCGACAGCCTTGTTGCTTCTTTCGTAGAACGCCGCAAAGGCAAAGCTACAGAAGAACAGGCACGCCAAATTCTTTTGGATGAAAACTACTTCGGCACCATGCTGGTCTATACAGGAAAAGCCCATGGACTTGTGAGCGGAGCTGCTCATTCCACAGCTGATACTGTTCGCCCTGCCCTGCAGATCATCAAAACAAAAGAAGGTATTAAAAAGACATCCGGCGCTTTTATCATGGTAAAAGACGAAGAAAAATATGTTTTTGCTGATTGTGCCATCAATATCGCACCATCTAGCGCTGACCTTGCTGAGTCTGCATTAGTGAGCGCACATACAGCAAGAGTCTTCGGCATTGACCCAAAAGTGGCGCTTTTAAGCTTTTCAACAAAAGGATCAGCTAAATCAGCTGAAACTGAAAAAGTAGTAGAGGCGACTGAGCTTTTGAGCGGAATGAACCCTGATTTCCCTTTTGACGGTGAACTTCAGTTCGATGCAGCGTTTGTTTCATCGGTTGCACAGAAAAAAGCACCAAATTCTCCTTTGAAAGGTGAAGCGAACGTCTTTATCTTCCCAGGCCTTGAAACAGGAAATATCGGATACAAGATGGTTCAGCGCCTCGGCGGCTATGAAGCGATCGGACCGATCCTGCAAGGTCTTAACATGCCGGTGAACGATCTTTCCCGCGGATGCAACGAGGAAGATGTTTACAAGCTTGCCCTCATTACGGCCATGCAGGCGCTATAAAAGAAAAGCGTAAGCGCCCTGCTGTATGGAAAAAAGCACTGAGAGATTAAATCTCCAGTGCTTTTTCATTTCGTTCCCATACCCGCTGATAGTTGTAATCATGTAATTGAATCTCACTTACGGACAGAGGGGATGAAACGAGGTGGCTGCTTTCTTCTTTTAATACAAAGAGGAGTCTAGTCATCAAGTCGCTGACAGACAGCTCTGTTCCGGTCAACTCGGACAGTGAGGCCATCACTTCTGGCCTTATTTCGGGATAGCTGAATTTCGTGGGTTCTCCCTGAAGACCATGACGGTAAAACTCCCGGATTGCTTCTGCTCTCCCGGAACCGCTCCCGTTGACACATAAGTAGATCTGCACGGCCGCCCCATTGCGGATCCGCCGCTGTGAGATGCCTGCAAACTTCTTTCCATCCACGCTTAAATCATAGCTTCCCGGACAATACGAGCCGATGATCTCTCTTGCTTCGAAAGCAATACCATACGGGCTCAGCATTTTTTGGATGAGCTCGACCATCGTGTCATATCCCTTGTTGATCTCGATACTGCTGTCCTTTTCGGGAAGGATGATGGAAATATTCAAAACGCCTTCATCAAGCACCACAGCAAGACCGCCCGAATTGCGGACGATCACCCGGTATCCCCTTGATTTTAAATACTGTATGCCTTCGTTCAGATGCGGAAGACGTGTATCCTGGATGCCGAGGACAATGGTGTCATGATGCACCCAAGTACGGACGGTTGGAGAAGACTCTCCAGCTCCAATCGATGTGCAGAGCGTATCATCCATTGCAAAAGACTGCAGGGCATCAAAAGACGGCCCGAGGCTGGACTGGTCGATAATGCGCCATTTTGGCTGAAATAACAATGAAGCGTTCATACTAATCACGCTTCTCTGCTTCAATGATGAAGGATTTAGGAATACCCTGGTCAAAATCACCAGGATGCGGCTCTTCTTTCAGCCCTGTAATAAACAGGCCGGACGCTCCGATCGCAGTAATGATTTCACCAAGTGTCCACTTGCGGATGGATACTTGAAATGGCTTTCTTTCCTCTTCTGTCGCATATTGGAGCTCAGGAAGAAACTTGGAATACGATACATCCACCGTTTCCAGAGCCGTACTGAAATAGTCTCCGCTCACCTTGTGTTTTCTGGCAGACTGGCTTTTTCCCTGTGAGGTAATCAGCTTGGTTGAGATCGGATGGAAATCTTGCAGGACGAACCTTCCACCATGTTTAAGCAAGCGGTATACCGACGTAAAGAAAGGCACCAGATCTGTAAAATAATGAAGAATTCCGTTCTCTGTAAAAACAAGATCATATTCTCCTGAAAGTTCTTCCTCCGGCAGCTCAAGAACATCGCTCTTGATATAGCGAAGCGGGACGCCGGCCGCACGGGCAAGCTCTTTAGCGTAGCGTTCATTCGGTTCTGAAAGGTCGATGACGGTTGCTTCTGCACCAAGCAGTGCCAAAGCAACCGCTTTGCTGCCATGGGATCCAAGAAGATTGCAGACTTTTTTTCCTTTCACATCACCTATATAGGTTTCAAGCGGACTCAGCCGCTTTACCGGGTCTTTTTTTATTTTAGCAGCGGCTTTCGCCGGCTCGCCAAATCGATGGGTCCAGGCTTCGTAAGACTTTTCATTCCAAGCCTGACTGTTCTGGTTTTGTTGTGTGTGATCCACGAGTCAACCTCCTGCTTCTATCATTCTTTACTAGTATAACGCAACAGGCCGCAGAGCTTCCATGCCGGAAAAATAATTGCAACTTTTTGGAATGTATTTACGTAAGCATAGGTATAGTGAATGGAAGAGAAAAGGACAAAAGGAGGAGATCTGTTGAATAAGAACCTATCCAGGACGTTAAAGTGGGTTTCAGGAGGATTTGAAGCGCTCCTGGGCATTCCGTTTGTAGGAGGAACCATCGTGGTTTCCTTTCTATGGACGCCGCTTGCTATTGCGCTTGCCCTCCATATTGCTACTCTCGTCTTTTCAGCGAAAGAAGGGAGAGCAAGGCACGGAAGCATTCTCGGCATCGTGACTTCCTGCATCGCATGGATCCCGTTTGTCGGCATGATCATGCATATTATTTCAGCCATTTTATTATTGGTCGACGCCTACCGGCAGGAGGACAAAGACAGCCAGGTCGTTGATACGCAATAAAAAGAGAGGAGCGCCCCATGGGTCTCCTTTCTTTTTTTGATAGCACAAGAAAAAGAAAGCATGGCTGCGAAAGAAGATATACAGCTGTCGAAAACCGCTTTTTTTGTTTGTTGTTTCATGATTCAAAACCGCGTAAAATAGGGTATACTTCACAATGAAAATAATCATACAGCAAATAGGACAATCCTTCTGGCGAACACAAGCATGAGAAGGGATTTTCTTTTTTTAGCAGAACTATAAACATAAACTAATTGCGGCTGAAGGAGCATTTATTACGATATGGCGAAAGAAATGGGTCAGTTGAATGAAGAAAAGGTGTTTAAAGATCCGGTTCACCGTTACATCCATGTAAGGGACGAGCTGATCTGGCGGCTGATAGGCACGCGTGAATTTCAGCGCCTTCGACGGATTCGCCAGCTGGGTACTACCTATTTGACGTTTCATGGAGCTGAACACAGCCGTTTCAGCCACTCTCTCGGCGTATACGAGATTACAAGACGGATCGTTGAAATTTTTCAAAACAGGCCGCACTGGAACGAAGACGAACGGATGCTGGTTCTTTGTGCTGCACTGCTGCATGACATTGGACATGGACCTTTTTCCCACTCATTCGAGAAAGTGTTCGGTGTGGATCATGAAGATTATACAAGGGATATTCTTTTAGGCGATACGGAAGTGAATGAGGTTCTCCGCTTGCAAGGAGAAGAATTCCCCAGAAAAGTAGCAGAAGTCATCGAAAAGACCTATCATGACAAGCTGATCGTCAGTTTGATCTCCAGCCAGATAGATGCTGATCGGATGGATTATCTCCTGCGCGATGCCTATTTCACAGGCGTAAGCTACGGAAACTTCGATCTCGAGCGAATCCTCCGGGTCATGCGCCCGATGGAAGATGGAGCCGTTATTAAAGCAAGCGGCATGCATGCTGTTGAAGATTATATTATGAGCCGATACCAGATGTATTGGCAGGTGTATTTTCACCCGGTAACGAGAAGCGCCGAAGTGATTTTGAGCAAAATCCTTCACCGGGCAAAGGACCTCTATCAGGGGGGCTATCAATTTAAGCAGGATTTAACGCATTTCTGCTCACTGTTCGAAGGGGAAATTACATTAGAGGACTACATAAAGCTGGATGAGGGAGTCATGCAGTATTATTTCCAAGTTTGGATGGACGAGGAAGACCGAATCTTGCGTGACCTCTGCCGCCGCTTTTTGGACCGGAAGCTTTTTAAATACACGGAGATGGTTTCTGTTTCAGAAGTTCTGCGCCTGTCAGGTTATTTTGAGGAAGCGGGCATCGACCCGAAATACTATCTTGTTATTGACTCCTCCTCTGATTTACCGTACGACTTTTACAGACCAGGGGAAAAAGAGGAAAGGCTGCCTATCAACCTTTTAAAAGCGAATGGCGAAATCCGTGAACTTTCAAGAGAATCAGATGTAGTAGAAGCGATTTCAGGGAAAAGAAGAACAGACCATAAGCTCTACTATCCAGCTGATCTGATTGAAAAGATAGATGACAATAAGCTGAAACAAAAGATAAAACACATACTGAAAAAGGATTAACAGGTTTTATGCTAAGGGGGAAATACTGTGTTTGATGATCATTTAAAGGTCATAACGGTCATTAAGGAGGCCGGGGAAGTCATCGGTCGAAAAAAGCTGCAGAAGATGATTTATATCGCTAAAAAGCTGAACTTCCCTTTTCAGGAAAAATATGAGTTTCACTTTTACGGCCCTTATTCAGAAGAATTAACGCTGCGCGTCGAAGAACTGTGCAACCTGGGCTATGTGCATGAAATCAAAGAAAAAGTCAGCGGCTATTCCCAATACCGCTATTCTCTAAATAATGAGGGAGAAGACTTTTTGACTAGCTATGGAAAGAAGATACCGAAACTTGGGGAATGCGTAAGGTCCATGAACGAACAGTCCTCACGATTTCTCGAACTTGTTTCTACCATTTTATTTTTTTCGCATTTGCCGGCAGACGAAGTTAAAGTCAAGATTCAGACATTAAAGGCAAAACAAAAATACAGCGATGCAGAAATTCAGGAGGGTTATACGTTTATCAGCCAGCTTGAAAACTGTATTGTTCAGTAAGTATACCTCTTCGGGCGCTCTGATTAATGTTTATTCTCTATGTAAAATACTGGTTGTAAATATAATAGATTCTTGTAAAATAAAAGTATTCTAATGGTTACTGGGAGAACATATGAACAAAAAGAAGATTCAGCTCATCAGTGAGAGAATTGTAGAGCAGATCCAAAAGATAACCGAGAGATCAGCCTATCTTCAGATGAAGGAGAACCCCGAATCCATCAAGAAAATGATGGATCGGAAGCTGAGGACGATTACAGAAGAAGAAAGTAAGCAATTATATGAACAGTTTCTTTTCTATTTGGGAGAAGCGCTGGTATCAGACTATGATACTTCCTTTCAAAAAATTACGAAATGGGGAGAAAAAGCAGGAGAAATTGCTGTTCTGGAGGATATTCCGTTGGATGAATCGCTGGATGGCCTTCGTTTTTTTCGCCAGGCTATGCTGCATATCATTGATGAGGAAGCCGAGAAAGTTGATCTTTCGAGGAAAGAGTTCATACAAATTACATCCATTATTGACACGTTGCTAGACCGGTGCATCTATAGCTATAGCATCGCCTTCGTCCGGCATAACCGTAAAAAGATGGAGGTCGCCCAGCTTGCGATCCTTGAACTTTCGGTTCCGGTCGTACCTCTGGCGAAGGGAATTGCCGTGCTTCCGATTATTGGGGAGATTGACACACACCGGTCCCAGATGATCATGGAGCAAACGCTGACCCGCTGCACAGAACTTCAAGTGGAACAATTGATGATTGATCTCTCAGGAGTAGCGATCATCGATACCATGGTTGCTCATAATTTGTTTCAAGTCATCAACTCATTGAAACTGCTTGGGATTAAAGTAGTGTTAACAGGGATTCGCCCTGAAATTGCTCAGACTGTTGTCTCTTTAGGTGTTAGTTTTGAGGGAGTTTCTGTATGCGGAAGCCTGCAGCAAGCCATCACAATGGTTGGATTTGAACGAAAAAATGAAAAGCCTGCTTCCTCAGGAAACTCTATATTTTAAGCCCCAAAAGCTGATTATGCCTGAAATATGAACGGCGGCAGATCAGCTTTTTTATGTGGGATAAAACAGGAGAATGGAACTGTGATAATTGTCGCTGTTATTGTTTGGTACGTGTGTGAATGACTAAATAGCCGGTAAAATAGTTTAGCTGCATCTAAAAGATTGAGGGGCTGAGTCTTTTCGACTATAATTAAATTTTTTCCAAATAAAACAAATAAATCCTTTAAATGATTTAGTATTTTGTAAACTATTAAAGGCAATTCACCCTTTTTACATTAGGAATACCACGCAGTAATACCCATTCTTTTACAAATACCATCGATTCATTTTTACAAAATTCTGAATTTTCTGGTTACTTCCTCATTTTTCATCCCTTATGATTAAACTATCTTCCAGGGATCTTACATAGTTTTTACACCAAATTCAACAGAAGGAGGGTTGTTTAGTTATTTCTGTCGGTTCAGCGGTGAAAAATGAAGGGAGGACGATGAACGAATGAGAGCAAAACATCTTCGCTTATTCAGTCTAGTGATGTGCTTGTGTTTACTGCTTCCTTTACTGCTCCCGAAAGGTGCAGCGGTATCTGCAAAAACTGCAAAAACTCAAGCCTTCGTATCCATGAAAAAAGCCAACGCGACAGGCAGCGCCAAAATCAGCAGCAAGCTTCAAAAGCAATTTGACGATAAGGATCTGGTCACCTTCCTCATTAAGTTCAAGGAACAGGCCAATTCAGCAAAGGCGGCAAAAGAAGCTGCCCAAATGGCTAAGAAACAGAAGCTCAGCGCCTATAAAACAGAATTGAACAAACGATCCGCCGTCGTTTCCGAACTGCGCGCAACCGCGCTGGAAACACAAACTGGTGTAAAACAATATTTAAGTCAGCAAAAAAAGGAAGGGAACGCAAAGGATATCCGTTCCTACTTTATCGTGAACGGGATGGCGGTTACAGCCACAAAGATTGTTATGGAAAAAGTGGCTTCTTTTCCTGAAGTCGATAAGGTTCTTCCTAATGAAATCAGGCATATCCAGCCTGTACAGGAAGCAAAAGGAAAAGCTATTCCTACGAAAAAAGCAGCTAAAGCGGCAGATAAGGCCGCTAAAGCTGGAAAAGAAACGAAAGCAGAAACAGCATCCGTGGAGTGGAACATCGACCGAGTCGGTGCGCCGCAAGCTTGGAACATGGGAATCGATGGCTCAGGGACAGTCGTAGCCAATATCGATACCGGAGTACAGTGGGACCATCCGGCATTAAAAGAAAAATACCGCGGCTATAATGCATCCAACGGTTCAGTAAACCATGAATTCAACTGGTTTGACGCGACTGCTGGACGAGCAGCGCCGTATGATGATAATAACCATGGAACGCATACAATGGGCACCATGGTAGGAGGCGAACCGAACGGAAACAACCAGATCGGTGTAGCACCTGGAGCAAAATGGATCGCTGTTAAGGCTTTTACTCCTTCTGGAGGAAGTGATGCGGATCTGCTTGAGGCAGGACAATGGATCATCGCTCCGACAGATGCTTCCGGGAACCCCCATCCCGAAAAAGCACCCGATGTGGTGAACAACTCATGGGGGGGCGGACCCGGCATCGATGACTGGTACCGTCAAATGGTACAAAACTGGCGTGCAGCCGAAATCTTCCCCGAATTTTCCGCAGGTAACACTACGTTAACGAATCCGGGCGGACCTGGATCAGTCGCCAACCCGGCGAATTACCCGGAGTCTTTTGCAACCGGGGCCACAGACATCAACAACAAACTTGCTTCTTTCTCCTTGCGGGGACCTTCTCCGTATGGCGGCATTATGAAGCCCGAGATCTCAGCTCCAGGCGTCAACATCCGTTCTTCCATTCCTGGCAACAACTATGAGGGAGGATGGAACGGAACCTCTATGGCAGGTCCCCATGTATCTGCTGTTGTGGCTCTTCTGCGACAGGTCAATTCTTCTCTAACCGTAGCCGATATTGAAGAAATTCTTAAAACCACAGCCACTCCTCTAACGGACAGTGAGTACTCCGAAAGCCCGAACAATGGATATGGATATGGACTGGTAAATGCGTTTGATGCCGTATCCTCCATCATCAGCGGGTTAGGTAAAGTGAAGGGTGCTGTCATGAAAGAAGGAGAAGATTCAGAAGCACCAACCTATACGCATGAAGCACCAGCTGATACGTATGCGGGCATGGGCCTTCCGTTATCGATCACAGTCAAGGATAACGTCAGTGTTTCTTCAGTGACTCTTCAGTATCAGGACCGCGAAGGAAACTGGCAGTCTGTTGATGCGGAACGAACGAGCGGAAACTACAGTGAAGGAACATATTCCGCGGTTCTCCCGGGAAATGCGGTTGCTGTCCCAACGGTATCTTACCGCTGGAAGATCGCAGATTACGGACAGAACGACGTAACCACTGATACGTACAGCGTGGACGTTCATCCTGGCATCAGTACAGGCTACTCCACCGATTTTGAAACTCAGCCTGCTGGTTGGACCTCTTGGGGAGATAAAAATACGTGGGAATGGGGTACCCCGACTTCAGGGCCAGGTAACGCAGCATCAGGCACAAAAGTGTATGCAACCAATCTTGAAGGAAATTATGACAACAGTGCAAACATGGCCTTGATGATGCCGCCTGTAGATCTGGGTGACGGCCCTGCCTACCTGCAGCTGAAGCATTGGTATGAAATCGAGAACAACTATGATTATGCGCAGATCTTTGTTTCTGCCGATCAGCAGAACTGGGTAGAAAAAGCCAGATTTACGAACAAGAGCAATGGATGGCTGGATGCACAGGTTGATCTTTCTGCCTATGCCAACCAGCGGATCTATATTGCGTTTAACTTAAAAACGGACGGAAGCGTCGTGAAGCCAGGCTGGTATTTGGATGATGTAAAATTATCCGCTGCTCCTGCTGGAACAACAAAAGCTGGCAAAAAGCTTCAAGCTAAAACAGCAGGCGATGTAAAGGATGATGCGAAAAAAGCAGTGAATCCAGAAAAAATCCAGCCAGTGAACCAACTTGAGTTCAAGAGTACCGATGAAAGCAAAAAAGCGGCAGCTCCAAACGGCCTTCCGATCAATGCCGAGGTGAGTGTGCTGGAAACAGGGCGTTCCACGAAAACCAACCCTGCAAACGGAACTTACTCTCTGACGCATGCAGCTGGAGACTACACACTCGTTGCAGAATCTTATGGCTATCGTTCACAGCAGCAGAGTGTCCATATCTCAGCAGACGGTGAAACGGAAAAGAACTTTGTGCTGGAAGAGATTCCAAAGGGAACAATCTCAGGAACGGTATCCAATGAGCAAACCGGAGCTCCGATCAAGGATGCTGTCGTTTATGTGGCAGAGGATGCTGCGGTTCAGCCAGTAAAAACAGATGAGAACGGGAATTACAGCCTTAATGTCTATGAAGGCACGTATACCCTCAAGGTCATGGCTTCCGGGTACTATGGCAAAGACATGCAGGCTGTGGTCAATGGAAATGAAACAACCGACAAGGATGCAGCGCTTAAGCCATTTATTTCCGCACCGGGCGGAGAGATCGGCTATGATGACGGAACAGCTGAAAATGCCCATGCCTTCTACGATGCAGGCAACGGCTGGGGTGTTAAAATGTCCCTGCCAGCAGGAAAAGAGCAAGGATTGGTAACGGGCGGAATGTTCCGTTTCTGGGATACGGAATGGCCAGTTCCAGGCGGCGGAAATGAAAGTTGCGGTTTATGGTGCAAGCGGACCGGATGGAGCACCTGGCAAGAAAATAGCCGGGCCTATTGATGCTACGGCTCTTCGAAACGGAGAATGGACGAAAATCGACCTCTCCAGCTATGGCATTCAAGTATCAGGTGATTTCTACATGGTGTATTTCCAAGTTAAGGCGAATCCGAATGCGCCAGGACTTGCTACAGATGAAGACGGAACGAATGCGGGCCGAAGCTGGCAGTATGTCGGGGGTGCCTGGTCACCATCACCAGCGGATGAAGGGAACTACATGATCCGCGCGCTTGTGGATTATGAAGTAACGGCTCCTGTTATTACGTCTCCTGCAGACGGAAGTTTTACCAATAAAGAGACGGTGACTGTGGAAGGGCAAACCGCTCCTAACGTTAAAGTGCATGTGTTAAAAGATGGAGAAAAAGCGGCAGAAGCTACAGCGGATAAAGATGGGAAGTTTGCAGCAGATGTCATACTTTCCAACGGCGAAAACATCCTGACCGCCAAGGTGGTTACCGACAGAGGAAGCACAGATGCATCAGCTCCTGTGAAAGTGACACTGGACCAGAAGCAGCCGAAGCTGGTCATCGACAGCCCGACAGACGGGTTGAAAACGAACAAAGAGACCGTAACCGTTAAAGGAAAAGTAACAGAAGACCACCTTAAATCTGTTACGGTAAACGGAAAGGATGTGACCGTCAAAGCGGACGGCAGCTACTCTTACAGAATGATGCTCGAGTTAGGGAAAAACGTGATTAAAGTTGCGGCAACCGATAAGGCTGGCAATGCCGTATCTAAAAAAGTAACCGTGTATGCCCAGTATGAGGACCTTGTCATCGAGAACCTCAAGCCGGACAGCGATAAAAACCTGAAGTCCGGCCAGACGGTCAAGATTGAATTCGACAGCTCTGAGGATCTGGATGCCTCGTTTGTTATTCATATGCCGCTCACGAATGCCATGGCAGCAGTAACCAACGCAACAGAGCTTCCTATGCAAGAGACAACGCCTGGACATTATGAAGGATACTACACGGCAACCTCTAACATAAAAGTCAGAGGAGCAGCCGTGGAAGTCAAAGTAAAAGATGAATACGGCAATAGCGCAAGTCAAACCGCACAAGGAAAACTGAATATCAATTAAATAAATCTATATATACTGAAAGAAGCCAGCTGAATGGTGATCAGCTGGCTTCTTTCCCCTTTTTTATAACATTTTGGAGAAAACTCCATGTTGAGATTGGTTTTTATGTTGGTTTCGGTTTTTTATTTTCAAAAGGGATGTTATAGCATATTTTTGATTTTCTATCATATTGGGCCTCGCATAGTAATGCTCAGCTGAATGCATACCAGCAATATGCTTTAAAGAACTTTTTTATTAATGAGGCAAGAAGGCGAGCTGATAGAAAAACAATACTGCAAACAAATACACGAGAAACGGTACTTCACGCCATTTGCCGCGGGCAATTTTTAATAGGGGGTAGGAGATGAACCCGAAAGCAATCCCTGTTGCGATGCTTGATGTCAGCGGCATGGTCAAAATGATAATAAAAGCAGGGAACGCTTCGTCCAGCTCATCCCATTTGATCTTTCCTAAAGCTCCAAGCATCAGGCTGCCGACAATGATCAACGTCGGAGCTGTTATCGCTGAAAGACCGGAAATGGCCCCCACCAGCGGCGAGAAAAAGGCAGATATGATAAAAAGAACGGCAACTGTAACAGATGTAAGGCCAGTACGTCCTCCTGCTGCTACACCAGAAGAAGATTCAATATAAGCGCTTGTCGGGCTTGTTCCAAGAGCTGCACCTACTGTAGTGGCTACAGAATCTGAAAGCAGCGCTTCACGGGCCTTTGGCATTTTATTATTTTTCATTAAACCGGCTTGCTCGGCGACACCGACCATTGTTCCAGTTGTGTCGAAAATGGTTACGAGCAGGAAGGAGAAGACAACGGCGAATAGTCCGTAATGAAAGACGTCAGCGAAAGCGGTCATCGGATCTCCGAAAATGAATAAAGATTTTGGCATCTCCGGAACGGAAACGATGCCGTTGAATTTTAATTGGCCGGTAAAGTACGCAATAATCCCGGTAATAATCATTCCAAAGAATAGCGCACCATTCACATTCAAAGCCATTAAGATGAGGGTAATGGCCAATCCGGCGAGCGCAAGCATAACGGAATGAGAATGAAGGTTTCCCAAAGCGACCAAGTTTTCTTTATGAGCGGTGATGATCCCCGTCATGCGCATCCCGATAAAGGCGATAAACAAACCAATTCCAGCGGTGATGCCGTATTTTAAGTTGGCGGGAATCGCCTCGATTAATTTTTCACGAAAAGGTGTCAAAGATAGAATGACAAAGATAATACCGGCTACGAACACAGCGCCAAAAGCGGTTTGATACGAGATATTGGTATGGTTGCCGACGACTGAAAAAGCGAAATAGGCATTGAGCCCCATTCCCGGTGCGATGGCGATTGGCAAGTTGGCGAACAGTGCCATCCAGAGCGTTCCAACAACCGTAGCGATAATGGTTGCTATGAAAACTGTATTAAAAGGAACCCCGGCAGAGTGAAGAACAATAGGGTTGACGACAACGATGTAGACCATCGTTAAAAAGGTTGTAATCCCTGAAATGACTTCGGTTCTTACGTTAGTTCCGCGTTCTTTTAGTCTAAAGAATGATGAAAACATGGGTGTACCTCCAATAAATACGAACGTTTTTTTGAATGCTTAATTATAATATTCGTTTTTAGGATGTAATGCAATCTATTTAAACACGTTTTCCCTTTGTATTGTTACCTCTTTATCTTCATATGATACGAGGGTAAAAGGCATTGCAGTCTTAAATCGCTGAGAGTTGTGGTAAAATAGAGATAGAATTGAAGTGATGTCGGGAGGTTTATCATGAAGGATATTTTCGGATCAGATCAGAATAAAAACAAAAAAGGCATGGGATTCACGATTTTAAGCGGTGACTCTACAGACGGCCATGGCGGTTACGGAGTAGGAGCGTTAAGCCTTGACCATATGACGCCTGTCATCGTAGACCCTGTTGATGGTGATGCCTATGTGGATATGGGTGCGATGCATGCCCGCAGTGATATAGAAAAGCGTATTAAATTTACGCCTGACCGAGCCAATACTCCAAATCCAAGGTTGTACTGGCTCGTCTGGGTAACGATTAACAGAAATGAAGAAGGGCCTTTCTATTACGGTGTGACTGCATGTGAAATGCAGATTGATGCAGAAGCACGGCGAGGCTATAAAAGCCTGCCTGAGCACGTAAACCGAATGGATAAATCATTAAAAGGCCATGTTATCATCGACGACATGGATGAAAAATCAAAAGTGCTGCTGGGAGAGTTTTTAAAAAACCATGATGAAGGCACGTTTAACCGTTCTCCAGAAGGAGTAAGGAAATTATTGCCATAAAATTGGAAGAGTTATGAACCTTTTTTGAACATTTTCTAAAAAACTTGTGACAATTCCGTGGAATACAGTAAACTGAAACTAGCATTGCACACACAATGTTGCTAGGACAATAAACAGCCCGGGAGCTTTCGAGCACCCGGGCTGTTTATTTTGTCGAGGTTTTTGTTCGAGCGCTTTTTTGAAAAGGCTGTTTTCGTAACCTTTGTTGCTCTTGGGAGTGGTTGATTTCCGTTTCAGGCTCCCGCTAGTCCCGCAGGAGTCTCGCACCTTGCACTCCAATCAACTTGTCAATGAAGACTCTTTACAAAAATGTTCCAAAGCAACAATCTATTAGAAAAGAGCCTTTGAAAATGATGCGTTTTGCAAGTAAAATGTGTCGAATCGCAAGTAATTCGGGCATTTTCGCAAGTAACGCACGGAAAGTCGCAAGTAATCTTTGTCGAACCGCAAGTAATAGCACCAATTCCGCAAGTAAACCAAAAGATCCGCCTCAAAACACCTGAGAGCGGATCCTTTTATCCCCATTAAATTAATGCCACCAAGGAAAGACCTTCTGAAACCATCCTTTTCTCTTCTGATCGAGTCCGCTGTCATCCAACGGGCGGTCCCCCGCATGCTCGTGGCAGTATTCTGTTGGCTCTGTTCCTTCTATATAATACGTACGCCGCTTCACTGGGCAATTTTCCGTAGCAAGTTTTCCGTTTTTTGGATTGACCATCACACTGACGACGCCTTTTGGCTTCTTAAAGGCAGTTGCTGGCTCATTTTTTAAGGCGTCTTCCATGTAATGGACCCAGATTTTTTTGGAATAGCTCCCATCGTTGATCCGGTTGATCTCTTTTCCCTGGTCATAGCCGATCCAGACGCCTGTTGTGAGCTGCGGTGTAAAGCCGACCATCCAGCTGTCGGTTGGTGTGGAGCCGGATTTTCCTGCAGCCGGACGGGTCAAGTACTGATCAATGCTTGAGCCGGTGACCTTCGTGTAGTCGTTCAGCTTTTCATCAAACATCCCTTTCATCAAGTCGGTCATAACGAAAGCGGCCCGTTTGTCGAGAACCTGTTTCTTCTTATATTGATGCTCATAAATAACGTTCCCTTTGCTGTCGGTGATTTTCTTAATGAAAACCGGTTCGACCCTTTTGCCTCCGTTCGCGAATAGGTTATAGGCGTTCGTCATCTCCATGACGCTTACCCCTTTTGTTCCGAGAGCTAAGGAAGGAACACTGGATAAAGGGCTCTTGATCCCGAACTGGCGCGCTGCTTTGACAAGTTTTTTCGGCCCGAGATAAAGGTTGGTCTTGACCGCATAAATATTATCGGATAGCGCCAGAGCTTCAGAGAGAGTGATGAAATCATAGGCATACAGGTTGTTGTAGTTCTTTGGCTCATAATCCTTTTGCCCGTCCCCCATCGCAAACGAGGTCGGTTCACTCTTAATGGCAGTGGATGGCGTATAGCCGTTTTTTAACGCTGTATAGTACAAGAACGGCTTAAAGGTTGAACCTGGCGCACGTTTTGCCTGGACGGCCCTGTCAAATGGACTTTCTGCAAAACTCCGGCCGCCGACGAGTGCTTTAACGTCTCCGTTCCTCGGATCCATGGAGACAAGAGCGGTCTGAATGTAGGAATTTTGATCGATTCGTTCCTCAATCTCCTTTTCGGCGGCTTTCTGCATGAAAACATCCAGGGTCGTGTAGATGTGAAGTCCGCCAAGCTCTACCAGCTTCGGGTCGATTTTTAGCTTGTTCTTCAGTGTCTTCATAACCTCAGCCTGAAAGTAAGGCGCGATTTTTGGCTTTTGTTCTTCTTTTTCGCTCACGATCGTAAGCGGAGCTGCAGCTGCAGCCGCTGCTTCCTTCTTAGACAAGAACTGGTTTTTCTCCATTGCTCTTAAGATGATGGACTGCCGCTCTTTTGCCCGTTCTTCATGATAGAGAGGAGAATAATAGGCTGGCCCTTTTGGTATGCCTGCCAGCATGGAGGCTTCGGAAACGTTGAGATGGCTTGAATCTTTGCCGAAGTAATAAGCAGAAGCGGATTGTATGCCATATGTTCCGTGACCGTAATAGATGGTATTTAAATAACCTTCGAGAATATCATTTTTTGAATAATTCATCTCCAGCCTTATCGTGTAAAAGGCTTCCATCGCTTTTCGAAACCACGTTTTATCATGAGTTAAAAAGAGATTCCTCGCAAACTGCTGGGAGATGGTGCTCGCTCCCTGAACCTTTGCTCCGGCCCTGATGTCTGCCAGCAGAGCGGCGGCGATTCGTTTTAGATCGAAACCGTGATGATGATAGAAATTCTTATCTTCTATGGCGATAGTCGCCTGTATAAGGGCAGGGCTCATTTTGTCCAATGGAACCCAAAAACGCTTCTCACCGGAATTATTGATTTCGCCGATCTCTTCTCCATCCCGGGCATGGATGACAGTCGTCTGCGGAACGAGCAAAGGAGGAGGGCCCATCAGTTTGGCCAGCAGCAGCACGCCGAGAAGGCATACAGCCATTCCTCCGCCCATAAAGGCGGCCAGTTTGCCGATTGCTTTTGCTTTTTGTAGTGCAGTGTACTCCTTCCAGCGCTTGATCCAGGACATGCCTATACCCTCCTTCATTTTTTCATTAAATGTTTGCATAACCTTTGATGCACTTTGGAGCGGTTGATTTCCGTTTCAGGCTGCTCGCTTTCCGCGGGGCGTGCGTTGAGCCTCTTGGCGCAAGCGCCTGCGGGAATCTCAACTGTCACGCTCATCCCGCAGGAGTCTCGCACCTTGCACTCCAATCAACTTGTCAAGGAAGCTCTGTGCCAATAGTGACCATGCTCAATATTTTTAAAAAAAGCTTTTCATTAACTAGTATGGGAGGATAAGGCGTCTTCTAAACGTAGAGGAGCGGGGAAATGTTATACTTGTCCCATACATACGATGAATCGGAAGGAGAATGAAAAGAGCATGGCGTTGATTTTAAAAAATGCACGATATCTTAATGAAATGAATGGAACCTGGACGGCGAAGCAGGATGATATATTAATAGAAGGAAATACGATCAAAGAGATAGGGAGCCTGGAGCACCTGTACAGCGATCATGAAGTGTGGGATGTGAAGAACTTTCTTATCATGCCAGGCCTCATCAACGGGCACCAGCATACACCGATGTCCTTGCTGCGCTGCTACAGTGATGATCTGCCATTAATGGATTGGCTCAATAAAAAGATGCTGCCGGCAGAGATGAAGATGACGAGTGAAGACCGCTACTGGGGAGCCATGCTCTCCATGGCGGAAATGATCAAAAGTGGTACGACGGCTTATGCCGATATGTACATAGATATGGACACGATTGCAAAAGCGGTGCAGGAGACCGGAATACGTGCCTCGTTGGCAAGAGGGATGATCGCGATGGACTCCAACTACAGTGACCGTATCGAGGAATCACGCCAGCTTGTGGAGCGCTGGCACGGAAGCGCTGAAGGTCGGATCACGGCAATGGTTGCCCCGCATTCACCATACATGTGCCCGCCGGATTTCTTAAGTGACGCTGTAAAGCTGGCAAAAGAACTGGATGTGCCGCTGCACACCCACCTTGCAGAGACCTCGGATGAGCGGGTGATGATTCAAGAACGGCACGGCATGAGCCCGGTGCAATACTTTCAGGCGGCTGGATTTTTTGAAGATACAAGGGTTGTTCTTGCGCACGGCGTTCACTTTACGGAAGAAGACCTTTCCATTCTGGAATCGGTTAAGGGCGGCATCATTCACAATCCGGTGAGCAACGCCAAGCTCGGGTGCGGAACAAGCAATGTGGTCGAGCTGAAAAAACGCGGGCTTAATGTAGGGCTGGGAACAGACGGTCCGGGAAGTGCGAGCACACTGGACATGTTTATGGAAATGAAGGCAGCAGCCTGGATGCAAAAATTGCTTCATGAGGATGCTTCTTCCCTATCCGCTCATGAAGTATTGACCATGGCAACGCAGAACGGTGCTGAAATTCTTGGGATCGGCCAGGAAACAGGAAGTATTGAACCTGGCAAAAAAGCGGATCTGCTGTTTCTTAACATGAACCAGCCGCATCTGCTGCCGGCACATCATGATGCCTCTCTGCTTGTGTATGCCGCTGCCGGACAGGATGTAGATTCCGTTATGATCGATGGGAAGATTGTTATGAAAAATCGGGAACTGCTGACGATGGATGAAGAAAAAGTGATGTTTGAAGCGAAGCAAAGTGCAGAAAATCTTTTGAAGCGGCTTTAATGAGGCTTTCACTGACAAATTTTCATAATGATGGTATGATAAAGGCAGAAACGTAATAAAATAAGACCGCTGGCATGCTGGCCAGCGGCTGTCAATAGTCGGCTCTCCCCAGGGGGATCGGCTATGATTCAAAGCAAAGTCAGAAAAATAGACCGTTTCCTTGAGTTGGGGCTGAAGGGCGGTCTATTTTTTATGCGATAAAACAGAAACGATAAGGGACGCAAAAGCGACCGCGAACATAAGCGCTTCAAATATCGTCAGAGGCATCACCCCCTTTCGCGTAAAGCCTTTACACGATTGGTTGAGCTTTTAGCTTATAGGAGTGCGCCGACCACCCTAAGGAACCTATACTATTGTCTTCTCATTATACCATCTGCCGCGAGATAACATTCAATGTTAAAAAAGATAGGAAAAAAGGCGGCTATGGAAACCGTTTTTTCATTTGGGTATCCATTTACTTTGCGGTACTATAAAAAGAGAGAAATTTCCGAATATAATAGAAGGCAAGGTGAGAAGATGAAGGTTGTTGTGTTTGGAGCAGGCGCCTTAGGAGTCTATTTTGGGGGAAGGTGGCTTGAGGCGGGCCACGAGGTCTCCTTTTTAGTACGGGAAAGAAGAAAGAGAGAGATCGAGGAGCAGGGCCTGTTTATCCATAGTGTGGCAGGAGATTACGAGCTGGATGAACCAAAGCTGATTCTTCATCCGGATGAGGCGGGCTCCTGTGATCTTGTTTTGCTATCTTTAAAAGGCTATCATCTTGAACAGGCGCTTCCTTTCCTGAAACTTCTTGTTGGACAGGGAGCTCGAGTCCTTCCTCTGCTGAATGGGATCGAACATATTTATAAGCTTCAGGACAAGCTTGGAGAGGATGCTGTGCTCGGCGGCTTGGCTTTTATCATTGCCACCCTGGACGAGAAAGGGCATGTGATACATACGAGCGGGCAGCATGACATTGTTTTTGGTGCGCTAGTTTCTTCACAGCAGGAAATGTGTGAATCCCTTTATCAAATGATGGAAAAAAGCAGGATGAATGCTGCACTGAGTCCTGCCATTATTAAAAGTCTCTGGCAAAAATATATGTTCATTACGGCTTTCTCAGGAGTAACAACGGCAGCCAACCTGCCAATCGGAAGAATACGAGAACAAGAGGAGACACTTCAGCTGTTCCGTTCCGTGCTGACGGAAATGAAGAACCTTGCCAATACTTTTCAAGTCGGACTGGAAGAACAGGACATTGAGGAGACAATGGAACGAATTGAAGGCCTTCCTTACGAAGCTACTTCTTCCATGCATCAGGACAGACGCAAGAGCCTGTTTCTTGAGGTCGATCATTTGCAGGGAGGCGCACTAAGGCTGGCGGAACAAAGCATGCTGGAGCTGCCGTATACCGCAGCTTTGTACGCTTTAATCAAGCCGTTTGAAAGCGGTGTTGTCTCAGTTGCAGCAAAACCGTAGATCGTCAGCTCTCTGGTGTAAGGTTTAACCGAAATTGCGTGTGGAATAACAAAAGGGTAAATGCTATAATCGTTATGTTTGTTAAAAGAACAACGATGCCTGGCATTTCAAATAGAGGAGTGATGAACGTGGAATTATGGTTCACGGAAAAACAGACGAAAAACTTTGGGATTACTGCGAAAATCAAACGCACATATGTGACGGAGCAAACAGAATTCCAAAAGCTTGATATGGTAGAAACAGAAGAATTCGGAAACATGCTTGTGCTTGACGGTATGGTCATGACCACGCAAAAGGACGAGTTTGTTTATCATGAAATGGTAGCACACGTACCTTTGTTTACTCACCCGAACCCAACGCAAGTTCTTGTTGTCGGCGGAGGAGACGGCGGTGTCATCCGTGAAGTACTGAAGCACCCTTCAGTAGAAAAAGCAACATTGGTTGAAATCGATGGCAAGGTTATCGAGTATTCAAAGCAATACCTTCCTGAAATCGCAGGTGAGCTTGATAACCCGCGCGTGGAAGTAAAAGTGGATGACGGCTTCATGCACATCGCAACAAGCGAGAACAAGTATGATGTGATCATGGTTGACTCTACTGAGCCTGTAGGGCCTGCTGCGAAATTATTTGAAAAAGGTTTCTATGAAGGTATCTCAAAAGCGCTGAAAGAGGACGGTATTTTCGTTGCTCAAACAGACAACCCTTGGTTTACACCTGAATTGATCTCAAAAGTATTTAAAGACGTGAGCGAAATCTTCCCGATCACCCGTCTTTATACGGCGAACATCCCGACGTACCCAAGCGGGCTCTGGACATTCACGATCGGTTCAAAACAATACGATCCATTGGAAGTGAACGAAGAGCGTTTCCATGACATCGAAACGAAATACTGGACAAAAGATCTTCAAAAAGCAGCCTTCGCATTGCCGAAGTTTGTAGGAGATCTGATCAAGTAAGGCTGAAGCCGAACTTCAGCGATTATGAAAAATGAGGCGTTTCGCAAGTAAAGTCTCCTTTTTCGCAAGTAAAAGACCGATTTCTGCAAGTAAACTTACCAGTTTTGCAAGTAAAGCCGGCAGTTTCGCAAGTAAACCCATCATTCTCGCAAGTAAATTGCCAAAATGGTCTGAAAGCCGGAGCTGAAGCCACACAGAAAGAGAAAGGGGCAACAAAAGTCATGCGATTTGACGAAGCCTATTCTGGAAATGTATTTATTTTAAGCAAACAGGATTATGATAATGCAGATGCGGTCCTCTACGGAATGCCGATGGACTGGACGGTATCGTTCCGCCCGGGTTCACGATTCGGCCCTGCAAGAATCCGTGAAGTGTCTTTGGGGCTTGAGGAATACAGCCCATACGCGGACAAGCATCTTGAAGAAGTAAATTATTTTGACGCAGGTGACATTCCGCTTCCGTTCGGAAATCCGCAGCGCAGTCTTGATCTTATCGAAGAATATGTTGCAACATTGCTTGACGCCGGCAAGTTTCCACTTGGCATGGGCGGAGAGCATCTCGTATCTTGGCCGATTTTTAAGGCATTGAAGAACAAGTATGATGATTTTGCCATCATCCATATCGATGCCCATGCTGATCTTCGGGAGCAGTATGAGGGAGAGCCGCTTTCCCACTCCACTCCTATTCGCAAGGCGTGCGGTTTGATCGGAGCGGAAAACGTCTACTCTTTCGGTATTCGTTCCGGAATGAGAGAGGAATTCCAATTTGCCAAAGAATCCGGCATGCATATGCATAAGTTCGATGTGGCTGAGCCTTTGAAAAAGGTACTTCCTGCGCTTGCCGGCCGCAATGTCTACGTGACGATCGACATTGACGTTCTTGATCCTGCTCATGCACCGGGTACGGGAACAGCGGAAGCAGGTGGAATCACATCCAAAGAATTGCTGGAAGCGATTCACTTAATCTCCGAGTCTGACATCAACGTGATTGGTGCTGACCTGGTTGAAGTAGCTCCAATCTATGACCCTTCTGAACAGACGCCGATCGCTGCGAGTAAATTCCTTCGGGAAATTCTCCTCGGCTGGGTCAACAAAAAATAATAGAGTAAACAAAGGACTAAAGCCGTTTGTTGGTTTTAGTCTTTTTGTGTCGAAAAAAGTTACAAAATTGTGTCTATTTTGATATAGTTATTAAGGTAAATGAATGCAAAAGCAGAAAGGAGCGAGGGGAATGGGAAATAAGCTTACAAGGTCTATGATGCCTTTTATGCATCAGCTGTCGGATGCCATCATACTTCTAACCAAGGATTTTTCTATACAGGAGATCAATTCAGCCGCAGAAAAAATGACAGGCCGGGCACAGGCGGAGCTGAAAGGCCTACCCATCTCAAGCCTCCTTCCAGACTTGAATATAAAACGAAACAAACAGCAGGCTGTATTGTCTGGAGATATGCATGATTCGATGATTGTGGATGTGAGTATAGATGATCTGGGTACAGATGAAGCATATCAAGTCTGTATTCTCAAGCCTGTAAACACAGATGTTGAAGAAGTTAACTCAGGAGCTATTGAAAATTTTCAGGAAGATCTATTGGTTACCTTAACTAATATTGTGCCTGACTTTATCGGGATTAAGGACGGATATGGGAAATTTGTTTACGCCAATAAATTTTCGGGTGATATATTTGGTTACCCGCATACAGATTTTATCGGAAAAACCGATGCTGATCTTGCTCAGTTAGTTCCTTATTTCAAACCGGTTTTTGATTATTGTATTGAAACCGATGAAGGGGTTTGGCAAGAAGGCAAACTTCAGCGTTGTGTAGAAAAGATTCCGACGGCCTCAGGCGCCAGGATTTTTGATGTATACAAGATTCCAGTCTTTGATGAGGAAGGCGTTCGGAAAAACTTGCTCGTTTTCGGGCGGGAAATCACAGACCAGGTTTTGTCCCATGAAAAACTGCAGGAAAGCGAATCGAGATACAGGCTATTGGCCGAAAACTCTACCGATATAATCTCCACTCATAATGTGGAGGGAGAAATGCTCTACGTTTCACCTGCATGCGAGCAGCTGCTCGGATATACCCCTCAGGAATTGCTGTCCAAAAAAGCCTTTGATCTCTTTCATCCAAGTGATATTAGGCGATCGCTGAAGGTACATGAACAACTGTTAAAGGGAAGCGAAATCAGCAACTTCCAATTCAGGCTGAAGAGCAAAAAAGGCGAATACCACTGTGTTGAAGCGACCTGCCGGGGAATTAAGGATGAATTAACCGGTGAAGTCATTGAAATTATCGCTGTTACACGGGATATATCCGAACGAAAGGAAGCGGAAGAACTGCTTCGCAAGTCTGATAAACTTTCGATTGTAGGCCAGCTTGCGGCTTCGGTAGCTCACGAAATCCGGAATCCGCTTACCGCACTGAAGGGTTTTATTCAGCTTTTTCAATCTAAAGGAATCGTGGACTGCGAGAAATATTATGGCATTATGCTGGATGAGCTGAACCGGATTGAGCAAATCATCACGGAACTGCTGATCCTTGCCAAACCTCAATCCAAGACGGTCGAAAAGAAGGGCATCAAAGAGCTCATTCATTACGTCGTGGACCTGCTTGACCGCCAGGCTCTTGTTCACAATGTCCATATCGTTTGTGATTTGGAGGAAAATCTTCCTCTTATTAACTGTGTGGAAAATGAACTGAAGCAGGTGTTTATTAACTTAGTGAAAAATGCGATTGAAGCGATGCCGGATGGAGGAATCATCCACATCGACAGTGAGCGCAAAGGCAGAAACATTGAAATTATTATTCAGGATCAGGGATGCGGAATCCCGCCTGAAAGCCTAAAGAAACTGGGTGAGCCGTTCTATTCGACAAAAGAGAAGGGAACCGGGCTCGGATTAATGACGAGCTATAAAATCATCCAGGAGCATTTCGGTCAAATCAATATAGAAAGCGATTCCGGCAGAGGTACAGCTGTTAAAATCATCCTTCCAATCGCATGACGCACTTCCAGAAGGAGAAGTGCGTTTTTCTTTGTTTAAGGGTAAGGTTGAAGAAATAGGGAAGAATCCTTTATAATAGTTGAGTTATAAACAATAATCATATGAGATTGGCATACAGAACAAATCAGTGCTTCTGTATTTTAATAGAAATGATAAAAAGGACGGATCCGACATGGATGGACAAGACGCTGTAATTTCGGTCAATTTAATAATGGAAACCGTCATTCAGCATGCAAAGGAGAAAGATGTACATAAAGGCGAAGCGGAAGGAACGCTTTACCGCAAAGGGGATAGTACGTTTCTCAAATATACGGAAGTTATAGAGGGCGCGGGTTCAGTCAACAATGTAATTAAAATGAACCATGAAGGCATAGTCATCTTAAGGAGCGGCAGTGTGGCCATGCGCCAGAAGTTTTTGATCGGGCAGACAACACAGGGGATGTACGATACCCCATATGGCCAGCTATGGATGGAAACAACCACACATCAGATGAATTTCCGCTGGAACCAGCAGAGCAAAGAAGGCGATTTGCTCTTGAAGTATGGACTTGTACTGCAGGGAGAAGACACAGGCAATTATTCGATAAAGATCAATTTTCAGGAGGCAAAGTCATGAACGTTGTAGATCAGGTAAAGCTACATTTAAAACAAGAGATTGAAGAAGCGGTAATTAAGGCAGGATTGGCAGAAAGAGAACAGCTTCCAGAAGTGGTTCTTGAAATTCCAAAGGATAAGTCGCACGGGGACTACGCGACCAATATGGCGATGCAGCTCGCTCGTATTGCCAAGAAAGCACCAAAAATGATTGCAGAAGAAATTCTGAATCATTTTGATAAAAGTAAGGCATCCATCAGCAAGCTTGAAATTGCAGGTCCGGGATTCATAAACTTTTACATGGATAATGCGTATTTAACAGACTTAATTCCAGCTATTCTTAAAGCAGGAAAAGATTACGGAAGAACAGAATTCGGCAGTGGGAAGAAGGTTCAGGTTGAGTTTGTATCAGCGAACCCGACAGGAAATCTTCACCTTGGACATGCGCGTGGTGCAGCTGTTGGTGATTCTCTTTGCAACATCCTTGATCGTGCAGGATATGAAGTCTCCCGTGAATATTATATTAATGATGCGGGAAACCAGATTAATAACCTTGCTTATTCCATTGAAGCACGATACTTTCAGGCTCTTGGGCAAGAAAAGGAAATGCCGCAGGACGGATACTTCGGTAAAGATATTATTGAATTCGGAAAAGACCTCGCTGAAGAGTACGGAGACAAATGGGCTGCAGCTGATGAAAAAGAGCGTTTCAACTTCTTCCGCCAATACGGCCTTGATAAGGAACTTGAGAAAATAAAAATCGATCTGGCTGAATTCCGGGTTAATTTTGATGTATGGTATTCTGAAACGTCCCTTTACGAATCCGGAAAGATCGACAAGGCCCTCTCGAAACTGAAAGATGCAGGGGTTGTCTATGAAGAAGAAGGCGCGACTTGGTTCCGGACAACGGACTTTGGCGATGATAAAGACCGTGTTCTGATTAAGAATGACGGATCGTATACGTATCTGACACCGGATATCTCTTATCACCAGGATAAGCTTGACCGAGGTTTTGAGAAGCTGATTAACATTTGGGGAGCAGATCACCATGGTTATATTCCTCGAATGAAGGCGGCCATCCAGGCGCTTGGCTATGACCGTGAACAGCTCGATGTTTTAATTATCCAGCTTGTTTCCTTGTTCCAAAACGGGGAAAAAGTAAAGATGAGCAAACGTACGGGAAAAGCTGTAACCCTGAAAGATCTAATGGAAGAAGTAGGCATAGATGCAACTCGCTACTTCTTCGCGATGAGAAGCTCTGACACTCATCTTGATTTTGATATGGACTTAGCGGTTTCAAAATCAAACGAGAATCCGGTATTCTATGTGCAGTACGCACATGCCCGTGTATGCAGCATGCTGCGCCAGGGTGCGGAGATGGGCTTGTCCTGCGACGGAGAGCTTGACCTTTCTCACGTCTCCTCTGAAAAAGAGGTTGAGCTGCTGAAAAAGCTCGGCGAATTCCCGGCTGCGATTGATGAAGCGGCTGATAAGATGCTCACCCACCGCATCACGAACTATGTATTTGAACTGGCATCTGCACTGCACAGCTTCTACAATGCTGAGCGAGTGCTCGATGCTGAAAATAAAGAAAAATCAACCGCTCGCTACGCGTTGATGAAGGCCACTCAAATCACGATTGAAAACGCATTGAAGGTTGTGGGTGTTTCCGCACCTGACCGAATGTAAATAGAGGAAAAGGGGCTGTCAAAGAAGTCTGTAAGCTGTTGATTTCCGTTCCAGGCTGCTCGCTTTCCGCGGGGCGTGCGGTGAGCCTCTTGGTGCAAGCACCGGCGGGAGTCTCACCTGTCACGCTAGTCCCGCAGGAGTCTCGCATCTTCCACTTCAATTAACTTTTCATTGAAGATTTTTCAAGCCAAAAAGGGGCTGCCTGAAGGTCAATTTTCGACTTTCTGGACAGCCCCCTTTTTTTATGTCCAGCGCAAGCGGCCAGGAGCTTGCGCTTTTCTGGGGGATAAACTGCGTATCACTGGAGACCATAAACGGAGGGAGGAATGCAGAATGAAGCTGGTTATTTTAGCACTGATTACAGGTGCAGCTGTAGGCATCGTTTTTGCCATGCTTAAGCTGCCGATTCCTGCTCCGCCAGCCTTATCGGGCATTGCCGGAATCGTTGGGATTTACCTGGGATACAAGATCTATCTTTGGGCGTTTTCGCTTTTTATGAAGCCATGAATAAAGAGGGGTGGTTTGTATGGCAGCAAGAGATGTGCATACATCTTACAGAGAATCGGGGTCAGGTCTTCCTCTTGTTTTTATCCACCCTCCAGCGCTGACTTCCCGTATTTTTAAGTATCAGCATGAAGGGCTAAACCAGAATTTCAAAGTGATTACATACGATATGCGGGGACATGGCAACACGCTGTGCAGGGAGGACTCGTTCACGATTGGAACACTGAGTGATGACCTGCTCGCTTTGCTGGATAAACTGGAAATCGAGAAGGCTATCCTGTGCGGTTATTCTGCGGGAGGTACGGTGGCTCAGGATTTTGTTCTGCGCTACCCTGAGAGGGTACGGGCTCTCGTGTTAAGCGGAGGTTTTCCGCAAGTGGCGTCCTGGTTTTTAGAAAAAGAATTCAGGCTCGGGATCCATCTTGCTTCACATTATCCTCGCTTTTTAATAAACGGTTTGGCTTGGTCCCATAAAGTGGATGGAGAAGACAGGCAAGAAATTGCAGAGGAATGCAAAAAAGGCAGCCAGATGACCTGGCGGCGTTTTTATGAGGAAAGTATGAAGTATAGCTGCACGGAATCCTTGCCTGAGATCCAAGTACCACTGTTATTGTTCTACGGTTCCCGGTCCTTTTATTTTTTACCCTATAAGGAGATTTATCAAAGACTCGTACCGCATACCGATACCATCATCGTTCCGGGAGCATTCCATCAGATCCCAGTTAAACAGTACAGATTCTTTAACCACGCACTGACCCATTGGGCCGAGTCCGTCAGATGATCAAGGTGCCTCCGCTCATCCGTTTGATTCCCCTTACCTTGGCGAGTTCACCAATCAATCGAATGAGGGCGATATCCTTCTGTTTTGCTTCGATCATCACATCCAGCTCATCCGTAAATGGCTGGATCATTTTAAAGAAAGGCATCACATAGTCGAGGCTTACGAAGTCATGATGGCTTCGGTAGGCCTTTTCTGTTTTTGGTGAAGATAGATGGACTTTAGGCGGCCGCCCGGTGCCTTGCCATGTCGCAATAAAACGGGGAAGAAGTACTTCCAGCGGAACGGAACTGGGGTTGGCCAGGTGATGATGGTAATCAAACATCATGGGTATCCCTTCAGCTTCACATATGTCCAGCGTTTCTTCAGTCGTATAGGTTTTATCGTCATTTTCAAGTGTCATGGTCTGTTTAACGGGAGCAGGCAATTTTTTAATATTTTCATGGAATCGTGCTATGGAAGATTCTTTATCCCCATAAGTACCGCCAACATGGATGTTGATCCGTGCTTCCTTTTCAAGACCCATCGCCTGGAGCATGGCGTAATGGTATTCCATGTCTTTCACAGCATTATCCGTAATATGCTCCTTGGCGCTTGTAAACAGGGTAAACTGGTTTGGATGCAGACTCACACGGAGGCCGTGGGCTTTCACAAGGTCCCCAACCGCACGAAACTCCTCAGCAGTATGCTTTAAATACTCCCATTCGACGTCAGGGTGAGTCGCCAGCGGAACGATCGAGGAAGACATCCGATATAAAGGAAATTGAGAAGCGATGTTGTAGTGAATGATTCGCAGTGCATTTTTTAAATTTGTTTTTGTAATGGAAATTAGTCGCTGTTCCCGTTCCTCTTTTTCAAGCTTTGACCAAGTGGCAAAAGTCATCGTTTTTGACGGTGATGAATCGAAAAGGGTAAGAGCGGTGGAAACAAAACCAAAAGATACAATCATTGCAGCAGCCCCTTTGAAGTCAAGTCATACTCGTTCATTCACCGTTTAAGCATAACTTAAACAAAACTTATAAAAAAGGTAAAAGAACCCGTGAGATCTGAATTTTTGTTTTTGTCCAGAGCGAGAGCCTGTCCAAAGCCGTGACTTGCAGGGTTTCGGAACGGGCTAAGTCTACTTCAATGGCCTTCAGCGTCACTTTAATCAGTTCCGGATCATGGAAAATGCAGTTTACTTCTGAATTGGTAAACATGCTTCGCAGATCGAAATTTGTTGTGCCAATATCGCAGATTTTTTCATCGACCATAAAAACTTTCGCATGGAAAAAACCTTCATAATACTGGTCGACACGGCATCCGGCTTTTAACAGTTCCCTCAGGTACGGATAGGAAGCTTCTTTTACGAGCGGATGATCGGATTTCATCGGGACAAGCAAGATTACCTCCACACCGCGTTTCAGTGCATGAAGGAGAGCTCTCTGCAGGCTGGCATCCGGTATAAAATAGGGTGAGCCGATAAAGATTCGGGTTTGGGCCTGTTCAATTCGCTGCAAGAAGAACGAATAGATCTGTTTGGATGAGAAAAGGGCCGTAAAAGTCTGAGGCCCCTCTTCAAGTTCCGGAAAATAAGATTTCTCGCTTAACTTTTCACACGAAGCCTCCTCCCAATCGAGAAGAAATTGGTGCTGCAAGGAATGGATTACAGGGCCATCCAGCTGTAAATGATAATCGCGCCAATCCCCAAGCTTCGGATCCCTTCCTAAATATTCGTCTCCTACATTGAATCCCCCGGTAAATCCTTTTTTTCCGTCAATAATCGTTATTTTCCGATGGTTTCTACGGTTCAGTTTATAAAAGAAGTAAGGAAATTCGGGCTTAAAGCTATAGGCAAATTGAACCCCTGCCAGCTTCATTTCATGTATGGCTTTCTTTTTTAGGAAAAAACTGCCCATATAATCAACGAGCAAACGTACAGCTACTCCTTCTCTCGCCTTTCTTTTCAGAAGAGATGTCATCTCTTTGCCGATGCAGTCCTCATTGAAAATATAAAATTGAATATGTAAATGATGTTTGGCTTGTTCTATTTCCTCAAACAACGTATCGAAAAAATCCGTACCGGTCGTGATGAGAACCGCTTCCCCCGTACAGACAGCAGGATCTTCCAGCTCCTTTTTCGCAACATTTTTCTTGCCTAATTGAAAATCGAGCCAAACAAACACTGCTATTATAACGGCTGCAAGCAGGAGGATTAAAATACTGTATACGATGGCCATGGCGGTACTCCTTTCTTGTGGAAATAGGTCTGATTAGTATCTCCAAGAATCAGGAGAATCATCGGTGTCAGCCACCCGAAAAAATTATTTTGAATAATATTGACTGAATGCTCATTCAGTTATATTTTATATGTTATAATGGTTTCAGAAAATTCTCCCCTTTTTGAATAGTTATTTAAGGCATATATAGGAAAAGGGAAAGCAACAGACAAAGATGAAGGGAGCATAATTGATGAACGGTTTACAGATTTTGAACTGGATTGCCTTTATTCTTGTAACCGCTTACGCCGTCTATTTGTTTGCGTATGTGGTGAAAACGCGGTATGAATTCATCAAAATGGGTAAAAAAGTCGAATTTGACCATACCGTGCAGGAACGGATTAAAGCTGTGCTTGTAAATGTATTCGGTCAGAAGAAGCTTTTAAAAGATAAAAAGAGCGGGATCATTCATGTGTTGTTTTTCTATGGATTCCTTCTTGTCCAATTTGGTGCGATTGATTTTATATGGAAAGGGCTTGCCCCTGGGTCTCACCTCCCGCTCGGGCCGCTTTATCCCGGATTTACATTTTTTCAGGAAATCGTAACTTTCCTCATACTTGTGGCTGTCGTTTGGGCGTTTTACCGCAGATATGTCGAAAAGTTGGTACGCCTTAAACGGGGCTTTAAAGCAGGACTTGTCTTACTGTTCATTGGTGGATTAATGCTTTCCGTCCTTCTTGGCAACGCCATGGAAATCCTTTGGCATAATCAGGAACTTGAATGGACGGCACCGATTGCTTCAGGCCTCGCTTATATCCTTGGCGGGCTGCCGGAAGCTGCGGTCGTCACCATATTCTTTATTTCATGGTGGCTTCATCTGCTGTTCCTTCTCACGTTCCTTGTCTATGTGCCGCAGTCCAAGCATGCTCATTTGATCGCGGGCCCGCTGAATGTTTGGCTGGGAAGGAAGGATAAAGTAGGAAAACTTTCTTCCATCAATTTTGAAGATGAGACACAAGAAGTTTTCGGCGTCGGTAAAGTGGAAGACTTCAACCAAAAGCAGCTTGTCGATCTGTATGCTTGTGTAGAATGCGGACGCTGTACAAATGTTTGTCCGGCCACAGGTACAGGCAAAATGCTTTCACCGATGGATATGATAATTAAAATAAGGGATCACCTCACTGAAAAAGGAGCGGCGGTTACTTCACGCACGCCTTGGATGCCTTCCTTTGCTTTCGCGAATACAAAAGGCAACCAGATTGCTTTTGAAGCCGCAGGAAAAGGACAGGGCGCCAAAGAAATGGCTGCTGCGACAGACGGAAGCTCCGCGTTCAAGTTTGAATATAATATTGAACTGATCGGCGAAGTCATGACGGAAGAAGAGATCTGGGCATGTACCACTTGCCGAAACTGTGAGGATCAATGTCCGGTTATGAATGAGCACGTGGATAAAATCATCGACATGCGCCGCTATCTGGTCCTTACAGAAGGAAAGATGGACGCAGATTCCAAACGGGCCATCCAAAATATCGAGAAGCAAGGAAACCCTTGGGGAATTTCCAAGAAAGAAAGAGAAAACTGGCGAGAGCTTCGCGAAGACGTTTCGGTTCCTACAGTAAAAGAAATGGAGAAAGCCGGAGAAGAATTTGAATACTTGTTCTGGGTCAGCTCGATGGGCGCTTACGACAACCGAAGCCAAAAAATTGCACTTGCTTTTGCAAAAATCATGAATGAGGCTGGCGTCAAGTTTGCCATCCTTGGAAACAAGGAAAAGAACTCCGGAGATACGCCTCGACGAATCGGAAACGAGTTCTTGTTCCAGGAAATTTGCAACAGCAATATCGCGTTATTTGAAAAACATAATGTGAAGAAGATTATTACGATTGACCCGCATGCCTACAATTCCTTTAAAAACGAGTATCCGGAGTTTGGCTATGAAGGTGAGGTTTATCACCATACAGAGCTGCTGGCAGATTGGATCAAGGAAGGACGCATCACACCGAAATTTGAAGTGGATGAAGTCATCACTTACCACGATTCCTGCTATCTTGGACGTTATAACGAGGTTTATGAACCGCCTCGTGAGATTTTAAAAGCGATCCCTGGGGTGAAGCTTGTTGAGATGAACCGCAATCGTCAAAACGGCATGTGCTGCGGTGCCGGCGGCGGGATGATGTGGATGGAAGAAAAAGCCGGTCAGCGTGTCAACGTGGCAAGAACGGAGCAGGCGCTTGAAGTGAATCCAACGATGATCGGAAGCGGGTGTCCATATTGCTTAACGATGCTGAGTGATGGAACAAAAGCGAAGGAAGTAGAAGACCGAGTCCAAACATTGGATGTAGTCGAAATTCTTGAAAGATCGTTGTTTGGTTCATCAAAAGAAAAGGCTCTTTCCTAAAAGATGGCTGCTTTAGGAACCTTTTTGTAAAGATACTTCATTGACAAGTTGATTGGAGTGCAAGGTGCGAGACTCCTCGAAAATGAATTTCACATTTTCTTCGTGCGATATAACGCTGCCGAAGCCTTCCTTGTCCTGCGGGAAATGCGGGACAGGTGAGACCCACAGGCGCCTGCGCCGAGGAGGTAGGCGCTTGCGCCGGTAAGACTCACCGCCCGCCCCGCGGAAAGCGAGCATCTGAAACGGAAATCAACTACTCCTAAGAGCAGCCAAGGTTAACCTGCTGTCCATTGGCAGCAGGTTAACCCATGGATCTTCGTTGACCGAGCGTTCGCTCGGTACATCTTGAAAGCGTTTTAATTTTACAAAAGGAGAGGATTCTCATGGGTAAAACAGTCATTGTCAGCGGTGTACGTACACCGATCGGTAAGTTTGGCGGATCATTAAGCACATTATCTGCATCTGATCTAGGTGCAGCAGCGATTAAGGAAGCGCTGCAAAGAGCGGATGTCAGAGCAGACCAAGTAGATGAACTGATCATGGGCTGTGTGCTGCAGGGCGGACAGGGACAGATCCCTTCTCGCCAGGCTGCCAAGAAAGCGGGATTGCCTTGGGAAGTTAAGACCGAGACCATCAATAAAGTGTGTGCTTCCGGAATGAGGAGCGTAACCTTGGCGGATCAGATTATCCGTGCTGGTGATGAAGAGGTCATTGTAGCTGGCGGTATGGAATCAATGAGCAATACACCTTACATTCTTCCAAAAGCTCGCTGGGGCTACCGTATGGGAGACGGCCAGGTGAAGGACTTGATGACACATGACGGGCTTACGTGTTCTTTTACTGGCGTTCACATGGGGACGTACGGAAACCAAGTGGCGCAAGAGCTTGAAATTTCGCGTGAGAAACAGGATGAGTGGGCATTCAGGAGCCATCAAAGAGCCGTTTCTGCAACCGAGAATGGAACATTTGCTGAAGAGATTGTCTCTGTAGAGGTGCCACAGCGAAAAGGAGAGCCTGTTTCTGTAACAGCAGATGAAGCACCAAGAAAAGATACGACTGCTGAGCGTTTGGCTAAACTTGGGCCGGTCTTTTCTCAGGAAGGAACCATTACAGCCGGGAACGCTCCTGGAGTTAACGACGGTGCAGCAGCTCTTGTTCTTATGTCAGAAGAACGGGCGCAAAAAGAAGGAAAAGAAGTGATGGCTGCCATTCTCGGGGCTGCGGCAATCGCTCTTGACGCAAAGGATTTCCCAAAAACACCGGGCCTTGTCATTAACGAACTGTTGAAAAAAACAGGAAAAAAGCTTGAAGAAATCGACCTTTTTGAAATTAACGAAGCTTTTGCAGCAGTGGCGCTGGCAAGTGCAGAGCTTGCGAACCTTGATCTGGAAAAAGTAAACGTAAACGGCGGAGCGGTAGCCTTAGGGCATCCGATCGGAGCAAGCGGAGCGAGAATCATTGTTTCATTGATTCATGAACTGAAAAGACGCGGCGGAGGACTGGGAATCGCATCCATCTGCTCAGGCGGCGGCCAGGGTGATGCAGTTCTTATTGAAGTGAAATAAACAAAGGGGGAATCAGAATGAACGTCAAGACCATCATGGTAATCGGAGCCGGACAAATGGGCTCAGGAATCGCTCAAGTATGTGCAATGGCAAATTACAAGGTTTTTCTCCACGATCTTAAAGAAGAATTTGTACAAAAAGGACTGGATTCTATTTCACGGCAACTCTCTCGCCAGGTGGAAAAGGGAAGAATGGCAGCCGAAGAAAGAGAGGCTGTTTTAGAACGCCTCCACCCTTCAACGAGCATTCAAAACGCAGCAGATGCAGACCTGGTCATTGAAGCAGTGGTAGAAAATATGGATGTCAAAACCCAGATGTTTAAGATGCTTGATGAGATGGCGCCGGAACATGCCATTTTGGCGAGTAACACCTCTTCCCTTCCTATTACTGAGATTGCAGCTGTAACGAAAAGGCCGGAACGTGTCATCGGCATGCATTTTATGAATCCGGTCCCGGTGATGAAACTCGTTGAAATTATCCGCGGACTGCAAACAAGTGACGAGGTATATAACGTCATTGAGACCGTGACGAAACAGGTAGGCAAGGTGCCTGTTGAGGTTAATGATTTTCCTGGCTTTATTTCCAACAGGATCCTGATGCCGATGATCAATGAGGCTATTTTTGCACTTTATGAAGGAGTGGCTGAACCGGAAGCTATCGATGAAATTATGAAACTTGGAATGAATCATCCGATGGGGCCGCTGACCTTGGCAGACTTTATCGGTCTTGATACATGTCTATACATTATGGAAACACTCCAGGAAGGCTTTGGAGATGACAAATACCGGCCTTGCCCGCTTCTTCGCAAATATGTGAAAGCTGGCTGGCTCGGAAAGAAATCAGGTAAAGGGTTCTACACCTACAGCTGATGCAGGAATGCTTGGACAGGGGGAATAAAACGTGAATCTCACGTTTACAGAAGAACAGCTCATGATGCAAAAAATGGTGCGCGATTTTGCACAGAAAGAAATTGAACCCATCGTGGATATGATGGATGAAAATGATCAGTTTCCAACAGAAGTTGTAAAAAAGATGGCTGGATTGGGCCTTATGGGGATTCCCATACCCGAGGAATACGGCGGTGCAGGCATGGACTACACCTCGTATATTATTGCCATTCATGAATTGTCAAAGGTGAGTGCAACGGTTGGTGTCATTCTTTCTGTTCATACAAGCGTTGGAACCAATCCGATTTATCATTTTGGAAATGAAGAGCAAAAGCAGCGGTTTATTCCAAAGCTCGCAAGCGGTGAATATTTAGGTGCTTTCGCTTTAACGGAACCGGGCGCGGGTTCTGATGCAGCAGCCCTCAAAACAAAAGCCGTAAAAAAGGGCGATAAGTACATTCTGAACGGATCTAAAATCTTTATCACCAATGCGGGTGCGGCAGATACGTATATCGTTTTTGCTTCGACAAACCCTGAAGCGGGACCAAAGGGAATTTCAGCTTTTATCGTAGAGAAAGGCTCACCAGGCTTTTCGATCGGAAAAAAAGAGAAGAAGATGGGGCTGAACGGTTCGAATACGTGCGAGATTATCTTCGACCAGGCGGAAATTCCAGAAGAAAACCTGCTCGGGACTGAAGGAGAAGGCTTCAAAATCGCATTAAGCAACCTTGAAGCCGGCAGAATTGGCATTGCAGCACAATCACTCGGGATTGCCGAAGCAGGTCTTCAGCATTCCCTGGAATACGCTAAAAGCCGCAAACAATTCGGAAAGCCGATCGGTGCCCAGCAGGGACTTGGGTTCATGCTTGCGGACATGGCAACAAAAGTAGAGGCGGCCAAACTTCTGACCTACCGTGCTGCTAATCTTCGTACCCTGGGCATTCCGTGCAAAAAAGAGGCTTCGATGGCAAAGCTGATCGCTTCACAGACGGCCATGAAGGTGGCGATCGACGCTATTCAGGTACACGGGGGATACGGCTATACGAAAGAGTACCCGGTAGAGCGTCTGTTCAGGGATGCCAAAGTTTGTGAGATCTATGAAGGAACGAGTGAAATTCAACGTATCGTGCTGAGCAAGCACTTATTACAAGATTAAACTGGGAGGCAAAAAGAACATGCAATTTCAACTATCTGAAGAACACGAAATGATCCGCAAAATGGTGCGTGATTTTGCAAAAAAGGAAGTAGAGCCGACAGCTGCAGAGAGGGATGAAGAAGAGCGGTTTGACCGTGCCCTTTTCGACAAGATGGCAGAGCTTGGCCTGGCAGGGATCCCTTGGCCGGAAGAATACGGCGGAATCGGCGGGGACTATCTTGGGTATGTCATTGCGGTTGAAGAGCTTTCCCGTGTCTGTGCTTCAACTGGGGTAACACTATCGGCGCATACTTCACTTGCTGGCTGGCCGATCTTTAAATTTGGTTCAGAAGAGCAAAAACAGAAGTTCCTTCGTCCGATGGCAGAAGGGCAAAAAATGGGAGCCTATGGCCTGACAGAACCAGGCTCAGGGTCTGACGCCTCCAATATGAAAACAACAGCCAGAAAAGACGGCGATGATTACATTATCAATGGTTCTAAAATCTTTATCACAAATGCTGGAGAAGCTGAAATTTATGTGGTGTTTGCGATGACAGACCAATCTGCAGGACACCGCGGCATTTCCGCATTCATCATCGAAAAAGGAACACCGGGCTTTTCCTTCGGTAAGAAAGAGAAAAAACTCGGGATCCGTTCATCACCGACATTGGAGCTCATTATGGAAGACTGCAGGGTTCCTGCAGAGAACATGCTCGGCAAAGAGGGAGATGGCTTTAAGATCGCCATGATGACACTTGACGGCGGACGGAACGGGATCGCGGCGCAGGCTGTCGGAATCGCGCAAGGTGCGTTGGATGCTGCTGTAACCTATGCCAAAGAAAGAAAACAGTTCGGAAAATCCATCGGACAAAATCAGGGAATCGGGTTTAAATTAGCCGATATGGCCACAAAAGTAGAGGCTGCAAGACTGCTAACCTATCAAGCAGCGTGGCGTGAAAGCGAAGGCCTCCCATATGGAAAAGAATCCGCGATGTCCAAACTGTTTGCCGGTGACATCGCCATGGAAGTAACGACGGATGCCGTGCAAGTATTCGGCGGATACGGGTATACAAAAGAGTATCCTGTTGAACGGTATATGCGCGATGCGAAAATCACTCAAATCTATGAAGGAACACAGGAAATACAGCGGCTGGTTATTTCCAAAATGCTTCTGAAAGATTAAGGAGGACAAAAATGCACCCTTTGGCCGAACGCATAAAAAACAAAGATGAACGAGCGCTTGCGAGAGCCATTTCCTATGTTGAGAACGATCACCCCGAAAAGCTTGAACTGTTAAAGGACATTCATACTCTTCAGAAAAAGGCTCATTATGTGGGCCTTACCGGTTCCCCTGGTGCAGGCAAGAGCTCCCTCGTCAACCGGCTGATTACCTTTTTGCGCAGCAAGGGCATGACGATCGGTGTGGTGGCGGTTGATCCGACCAGCCCGTTTAGCGGCGGCGCTATTCTTGGTGACCGGGTGAGAATGAGTGAACACTTTACAGATCCAGATGTTTTCATCCGCAGCATGGGAACAAGGGGAAGCCTTGGCGGTCTTGCCAGGACAACAAAGGAAACCGTTCGGCTGATGGATGCTTATGGTTTTGACGTGATCCTCATCGAAACGGTGGGGGTTGGCCAGTCGGAGCTTGATATTATGAAAATTGCCGACAGCATTGCCGTTGTATTAAATCCGGGAAGCGGTGATGTGGTTCAAGTTTTCAAAGCAGGGATCATGGAGATTGCCGACTTGTTCATCGTCAATAAAGCCGATCTTCCCGGTGTGCCAAAGCTTTTGTCTGAAATTGAAGCAATGCTTGATCTTGTGAAACATGATGCACCATACCGTCCGCCGATCGTTCAGACGATCTCTGTTCAGAACAAAGGGCTCCAGGAGGTATGGGATCAGCTGAGTGCCCACCGCCAATACCTTGATGAAAGTGGTGAGGGAGAAGAGCGGCGGGTCCGCAGCCTGAAACAGGAAGTCATAGAAGTCGTGCACTACGAGCTGATGAGAACCCTTCTTATGAGAGAGGAAAGCAACGGGTATTCATGGCTTCCCGATGTGCAGAAAGGGCAGCTTGATCCGTATTCGGCTGCAGAGAAAATCCTCGAGGGTTGGGAGAAAAACCAGGACAGAAAAGAGTGATTGCTTTGGGAAGAAAGGAAGTACCCTCGCTTGTAAAAGATGAAAAGCTTATCCAGAAAAGGCGCGGAGAAATGGTAAAGGCAGCGGTTAACCTGTTTAAGGAAAACGGCTTTCACCGAACAACAACCCGGGAAATCGCAAAGGCCTCCGGGTTCAGCATCGGAACGCTGTACGAGTATATCCGTTCAAAGGAAGACATCTTATACCTGGTCTGTGACAGTATTTATGAAGGGGTAAAAGAAAAGCTCCATGAACAGATCTCCCTGACAGAGGGCAGCATTGACCATGTAAAAAAAGCGATTGCGGTTTATTTTAATGTAGTCGATGAAATGCAGGATGAAGTGCTCGTCATGTATCAGGAAGCCAAATCACTGTCACGGGAAGCCTTGCCGTATGTGCTGAAAAAAGAGCTGGAGATGACAGCCATTTTTGAGGAGCTCCTGAAACGGACGGTGGAACAGGGTGAACTGGATCTGAATGAGGAAGAAGTTAAGCTTCTGGCCCATAACATTTTAGTTCACGGCCAAATGTGGACCTTCCGCCGCTGGAGCCTCAGAAAAGAATATACATTAGAAGAGTATACGAACATGCAGACCTATCTGCTTTTATATGGAGTTTTGAACCGCAGCCTTACAGGCGGAGCCAGGTAATTATGTTGTTTGAGAGGAGAAGGGAAAATGAGTAATCCGAAAGTGTACCAGCCGAAGAACCATATCCGTTTTGTAACCGCTTCCAGTCTATTTGACGGACATGATGCGTCTATTAACATTATGAGGCGTATTTTGCAGTCAAGCGGCGCTGAGGTCATCCATCTTGGGCATAACCGTTCAGTAGACGAGGTTGTGAGTGCAGCCATTCAGGAAGATGCTCAGGGGATCGCTATATCTTCCTATCAAGGCGGCCATGTTGAATACTTCAAGTACATGATCGACTTGTTAAAGGAACGCGGAGCAAGCCATATTAAAGTATTTGGCGGAGGCGGAGGCGTTATTATTCCGCCGGAAATAAAAGAACTGCACAGCTACGGCGTAACCCGCCTCTTCTCTCCTGAAGACGGCAGGATCAACGGACTGCAGGGTATGATCAATTTTATGCTGCAGGAGTGCGATTTTCAGACCGTTACAGAACTGACGGACGAACTTGAGAAGCTTCCTGAAAAGGAAAGCCGTGCGGTCGCCCGCCTGATCACTGTAGCCGAGAACGGGGAGTTCGCTCCAAAGGAAACGGCAGCCACTGCTGAGCAGGTGCTTCAACAGGTGAAAAGCTCGCAGCAAAACGTGCCTGTACTGGGTATTACGGGAACGGGCGGAGCAGGGAAAAGCTCCTTAACCGATGAGCTTGTGCGCCGTTACGTGAATGAATTTGAAGATAAGACGGTAGCCATCCTTTCCATCGACCCTACAAAGCAAAAAACAGGCGGAGCCTTGCTTGGCGACCGCATCCGTATGAATTCCATTTACAATCCTCGCGTATACATGCGCAGTCTCGCAACACGCGGTTCACGGTCAGAGCTTTCTGCGGCTATTCGTGATGCTCTTTCAGTTGTAAAGGCAGCAGGATATGATCTGGTCATCGTCGAGACGAGCGGGATTGGCCAGGGAGATGCTGGAATTGTAGATATTTCTGATGTCTCCATGTATGTCATGACGAGCGAGTTTGGCGCACCTTCACAGCTGGAGAAGATTGACATGATCGACTATGCTGACCTTATCGCGATCAATAAATACGAGCGTAAAGGTTCAGAAGATGCTCTAAGGGATGTAAGGAAGCAATATCAGCGCTCACGCCAATGGTTTGAAAAAGAATTGGATGGTATGCCCGTATATGGAACCATTGCGAGCCAGTTTAATGACGAAGGAACGAATACCCTGTTCCGCGCATTGATCCATACCTTAAATGATAAATGTTCATTAGGCTGGCAGCTCAAGCCTCTGGCTGAAGAAACAGTTGCAAAAAAGAATGTGATCATCCCGGGTGAGCGAAGCCAGTATTTGAATGACCTTGTCTATACAATGAGAGATTACTACAAGACCATGAATGAACAAGTGAAGTACGCAAGAAAAAGCTATCAGCTCAAAGGTTCGATCGAAACCATCCAAGAGATCAACGCCAATGGTGAAGTTGTTTCCACCTTAGAAGAAGCAAGAGATCTAGTAGAGGAGAAGCTTCTTCCGTACTCCAAGAAAACACTCGACAACTGGCCGAAGCTGAGAGAGCAGTACAGCGGCATGGAGTTTGTGACAAAAATCAGAGACAAAGAGATTGTCACAGAGCTTACAACCAAAAGTCTTTCAGGCTTAAACATACCCAAAGTGTCACTTCCGAAGTTTGAAGACTGGGGAGAGATCCTAAAATGGGTGATGAAGGAAAATGTGCCGGGCGCCTTCCCTTATACAGCTGGAGTTTTCCCGTTTAAGCGAAAGGGTGAAGATCCGAAGCGCCAGTTTGCAGGAGAAGGAACGCCGGAACGAACGAACCGACGCTTCCACTATCTTTCAAAAGACGATGATGCCAAGCGCTTAAGCACAGCCTTTGACTCCGTTACCCTGTACGGCGAGGATCCTGATTATCGTCCGGATATTTATGGAAAAGTCGGAGAAAGCGGCGTCAGCATCTGTACGCTGGAAGATATGAAAAAGCTTTATGACGGCTTCGATCTGATTGCGCCAAGCACCTCTGTTTCAATGACGATTAACGGTCCAGCGCCAATCATTCTCGCCATGTTCATGAACACAGCGATTGATCAGCAGCTTCAACAATTTGAGCAGGAAAATGGCCGCCGTCCGAATGAAGACGAGTACAAGGAGATTGCCGCCAAGACACTGGCTAGTGTACGCGGAACGGTTCAGGCAGACATATTGAAGGAAGATCAAGGGCAGAATACATGTATCTTCTCGACTGAATTCGCTCTTCGCATGATGGGCGATATCCAGCAATATTTTATCGACCATAATGTGCGTAACTACTACTCTGTTTCGATCTCCGGCTATCACATTGCAGAAGCCGGCGCTAACCCGATCACACAGCTGGCGTTTACGTTGGCGAATGGGTTCACCTATGTGGAATATTACTTAAGCCGAGGTATGAACATTGACGATTTCGCACCAAATCTATCGTTCTTCTTCAGTAACGGTTTAGATCCGGAATACGCGGTGATCGGCCGGGTCGCACGAAGAATCTGGGCAACAGTAATGAAAAATAAATATGGTGCAAATGAGCGAAGCCAGAAGCTGAAGTATCATGTTCAAACGTCTGGAAGATCGCTTCATGCGCAAGAGATCGATTTTAACGACATCCGTACGACCCTGCAAGCGTTGATGGCACTTTATGATAACTGTAATTCTTTGCATACCAATTCCTATGATGAAGCAATCACGACACCGACAAAGGAATCTGTTCGCCGAGCGATGGCCATCCAGCTTATTATTACGAAGGAAATGGGTCTCGCCCGCAATGAAAATTCACTTCAAGGATCCTTTATTATTGAGGAGCTGACTGACCTTGTAGAAGAAGCAGTCCTTCAGGAATTTGAAAGGCTGAATGCAAGGGGCGGTGTCTTAGGCTCGATGGAAACACAGTATCAGCGAGGAAAGATACAGGAAGAGTCTATGTATTATGAGATGAAAAAGCATAATGGAGAGCTGCCGATCATCGGTGTCAATACGTACCTGAATCCCAACCCTCCAAAAGATGAAGAATTTAACATGCAGCTGGCACGGGCAACGAAGGAAGAGAAGGAACAGCAGATCGCCAGCCTCAATGATTTCAAAAACAGGCATGTTGAACAATCGGTTCAAGCACTGCGCAAACTTCAGGAAACAGCCTTGAACGGCGGGAACATTTTTGAAGAACTGATGAAGACCGTCAGAGTAGCAAGCCTTGGCCAAATCACATCTGCTTTATATGAAGTGGGCGGCAAATACCGTAGAAATATGTAAAAACAATATGGGAAAAGAATAAAAAAGAAAAATAGAAAAAGAGGATGTATCCTCTTTTTCTATTTTTAGGCTAAAAACCTCACTGAACGGGTGTCTGGCACCCGAAGTTAACCCAAAGGTGCCTGACACCCTAATAAACAAAACTAATTGCTTCGAAGGGTAGAAATATGGCTATCCAGCCAAGGGTGTCAGGCACCAAAATTCGGTGCCTGACACCGAAGAAAGTAAGCGCAGTAATTAATCCTTTTATGGGGTGCCTGGCACCTTTTGAGTTAACTGATAGTGCCAGGCACCCTTTCAAAGAAGCAGTTTTTAAAAAAAAGATGTCATTCATCTAGCATATCCTTGGAAGATTTGTTTATAATGAAGAGTATAATTCTTCTAGAACAAAACTTGTGCATCTATAACATAAATAGATTTATTGATTTGAAAGGAAGTGCCAACTTGAGTTTAGTCAAATCTTATTCAAAAGATGACATCGTGGAAATGGCCATGGTTGAGATCGCTTTTGAAATTTTAAAAGAAGAAAAACAAACAGTTCCTTTTTATGAGCTAGTTCAGCGTATTAAAGATATGAAGGGATTATCTGATGCTGCAGTCGAACGCCGTCTATCACATTTTTATACAGACATGAACATCGACGGCCGTTTTGTTTCTCTCGGTGACAACAAGTGGGGTCTTAAAGCTTGGTATCCGATTGAGAGCAGTGAAGAAGAGCTTGGGAACACGAACAAGCCAACGAAACGCAAAAAGGTTGTCGCTGAAGATGAAGATTTTGACGAGTTCGAAGAAGACTTTGATGAAGAAGACTTCGATGCTCTCGACGTTGAAGATGAGTTTGCGAAAGCGAGCAGCAGTGACGACGACGATGACGACGATGACGAAGAGGACGAAGAGGAATTGGACGAGGACTTCGACGAATTTGAAGACAGCGAAGAAGAGCTGGATGAAGATATCGAAGACGAAGAAGACGAGGCCGCTGAAGAGGAATTATACGAGGTTGAAAACGAAGATAAAGAAGACAAGTAACACATATGAGATATTCTGCCCGGTGGAGCCTGAAAACAGCGCCCGCCGGGTTGTTTTTTTATAATGTCTAGCTCAGCGTCCAGGACGAAATATGAAACACCATTTCGTCATAAGTCCTCGCAAGACGAAATTTAGAATATAATTTCGTCTTTGGTCGCTTCACTCTTACTCCTTAACACAAAGAGCGTGTTGCTGTGTAAAAGTTCCAGCACTTGTCGGACTTTAGCAGGACGCATCCGCTTTTCCTGTTATTTCTTACTTTTGCAAATTTCTTTCTAGTCCTTGACATTCGATTGGAAAGCCGATAAAATCATTTTTGGGCTAAACGTATATATAAATAATTTTTTGCGGATAAAAACAAAAGTGCCCCCTTTATTGGGGAGGAGTCACTTTTGTTTTTTTTTATTTTAAGCTTCTTATACTATATTGTCCTTTCTGCTTGAAACAGAAGCAGAGGGGTATACTTAATTGTGAAATCCAGAGGGGGAATAAAGAATGGCAAAGTATATTTTTGTAACAGGGGGAGTGGTTTCGTCTCTTGGAAAAGGGATTACTGCAGCTTCCTTGGGCCGATTGTTAAAAAACAGAGGTGTTAAGGTAACTACCCAAAAGTTCGATCCTTATATTAACGTGGATCCGGGAACGATGAGTCCTTATCAGCACGGCGAAGTTTTCGTAACAGATGACGGCGCTGAAACAGACCTCGACCTTGGACACTATGAGCGTTTCATTGATATTAACCTAAATAAATTCAGTTCTGTTACAACGGGTAAGATCTACTCTACTGTTCTCCGCAAAGAAAGAAGAGGAGAGTATTTGGGTGGCACAGTACAGGTTATTCCTCACGTCACCAATGAAATTAAAGAGCGTGTATTCCGCGCGGGCCGTGAGACTAACGCTGATGTAGTCATCACTGAAATCGGGGGAACTGTAGGGGATATTGAAAGTTTGCCATTTCTTGAAGCCATTCGCCAGATCAAGAGTGATGTTGGTTCGGAAAATGTAATGTATATCCACTGTACTCTTATTCCTTACATTAAAGCTGCCGGTGAGTTGAAAACAAAACCGACACAGCACAGCGTAAAAGAACTTCGAAGCCTTGGAATTCAGCCAAACATCATCGTCGTTCGAACGGAAATGCCAGTCTCTGACGATATGAAAGAAAAAATCGGCCTCTTCTGTGATATTGATCCAAAAGCGGTCATTGAAGCACGTGACGCAGATACTCTGTACCGTGTTCCGATCGACCTTCAAGAACAAAATATGGATCAGATCGTTTGCGACCACTTAAAATTGGACTGCAAAGAAGCTGACATGGGTGAATGGAAAGGCTTGATCGACCGCGTACTGAACTTGTCAGGAAAAGCAAAAATCGCATTGGTCGGAAAATACGTAGCACTTCAGGATGCCTACATTTCAGTGGTTGAATCCTTGCGCCATGCAGGATATCACCATGATGCGGATATTGATATCCAATGGATCAACTCTGAAGATGTAACAAAAGAAAATGTGGCTGAAACACTGAAGGATGTAGATGGAATCCTTGTTCCCGGCGGTTTCGGAGACCGTGGTGTGGAAGGGAAAATCCTCACGATCCAGTATGCCCGCGAGAACAAAGTTCCTTACCTCGGAATCTGCCTTGGCATGCAGCTGGCGTCTGTTGAATTTGCGCGAAATGTGCTGGGCATGGATGGTGCACATTCCACAGAACTTCTTCCGTCCACCGAGTATCCGATTATCGATTTGCTTCCTGAGCAAAAAGATGTGGAAGACCTTGGCGGTACACTTCGTCTAGGGCTTTATCCATGTAAGCTTAACGAAGGATCCAAAGCATATGATGCTTATCAGGATGAAGTGGTTTATGAGCGCCACCGCCACCGTTACGAGTTCAATAACGAATATCGTGACCAAATGGAGAAGGAAGGTTTTGTATTTTCGGGAACCAGCCCTGATGGCCGTTTAGTCGAAATTATCGAACTTAAAGATCACCCTTGGTTTGTCGCTTCTCAATTCCATCCAGAGTTTATCTCGCGCCCGACCCGTCCGCAGCCTCTATTCCGTGAATTTATAGGAGCTGCTCTGCAAATGAAAAACTAATAAGAGAAGCGTAAGCGCACTTTACTGGACATAGCAAACAGAAAACCCGGCTGATTTCAGCCGGGTTTTTTATGATTTTAAGATTAATTTTGCCGGTTGAAGCTCAGCATTACCGGCCCTAATTAGTTCTCCGCGTACGGTTTGAGAGGGGGGCGACCGCAGGACAGTGGACGAATATAGGGCCATGCTTTGCTGAATGCGCTCTGACTTGCTGCTGACCTTGGCTGTAAGCACTTTGTAAGAAGGGGCTTATGAAGGAGGCTTTTGCTTGCTCGAAGGAAGGTTGAGGTTATTAAGGGGCTGGATAAGGATTAGGACGTTCGTCCCTCCTTATTACAGAGAATTCGGCAAATATTGACATATTCCTTCATTGTTTTTAAATTTTTTTTGGTAAGGTAATTAGTTTACATAATGGCGGTTTGGACAGTAAATATGCAATTTTGGACAGTAAATTTAAATTTTGGCTCGTATTTTACGCTTTTTGGACAGTAAATCCTGCATCCCCGCCAGTAAATCAATCTTCGTACTCTTCAAGTATCTCTTTTGCCGTTAAAAACAAGGCATGATAGGCAAATAAACCTGCCATGGCAGAAGGAATTCCTATTCGTTCCCCGTTTTCAGCTGGAACAAGTCCTTTTTTTACCTTTAAATCAATAAAAGCATCACAATGTGGAGCCGCTTCTTCCCCTTTTTCCTTGCGTGAGGCAAGAAAAATGATGCTCGCATCTGTGTTTTGTTTGATTTCCTGAAGCAGGCTGAGGACAGGCTCATCGTCATGAAAACGGGCGGAGGCAAGCACGGTATCTACACTCGTTAACTGGCTGATCTCTTTTGTGTTCAGCGGCTTCGCATTTGAAAAAGCCTCTTGTCCATGGATTCCTTCAGCACACACTGCCTCCATCTCATCTTTTCCTGTAAAATAGACAGTGCCATGCGATAGAACAGTCTGCGCTAAGAGCCTGGCTGCGTCTTCAAAGGCAAATTCATTATCCTGCTGGATTTTAGAAAAAATCCCATTAAGCTGGGTGAAAAATATCTTTAACATAAGATCTCCTCTTCGTTTCGGTAGTTTGGTTTAGTATAACGCATTGATTTTTTTATTTCACTCGAAGCAGCAGGAAAACGACAGGATTCACAGAATTAGTTAGAATATGGAATTGATCGAAAAAATTATGTCAGAGGTGAGCAGGTTGAGTAAAATATTGATTGTGGATGACCAATACGGAATTCGGATTCTTTTAAATGAGATTTTTCAAAAAGAGGGGTATCAGACGTTTCAGGCTGCAAACGGCGTGCAGGCTCTTTCGATCGTTGAAGAGGAAACACCGGATCTTGTGATTTTGGATATGAAAATTCCAGGGATGGACGGATTGGAAATTTTACGCCATGTCAAAAAAATGAATTCCTCCATTCAAGTCATCATCATGACCGCTTATGGCGAATTGGATATGATCCATGAAGCGATAAAGCTCGGGGCCATCACCCATTTTGCGAAACCGTTCGACATTGACGAAATTCGCGCAGCGGTGAGGAAAGAATTACCAATCAGCGCAGGATAAGAAAAAATTCTACAAATCATTGACATATCGGCATTGGTAGCGCTTGCACGCAAAAAGCCTGATTTATTGCGGTTTTCAAGCGCTATTGGTATGCTATAATAGGTTTGAAAAAAGACTAACTAATGTTTAACATATGGCATTTTCGGAAAAAGATTGAAGATGATTCTTTTTTCGTTTTTTTGTGCCAATAGTAAAGGGAGGACATGAAACATGCCTTTAGTGTCAATGAAAGAAATGCTCGAAAAAGGAAAAGCGGAAGGATATGCTGTCGGTCAATTCAACATTAATAACCTTGAATTTACCCAAGCGATTCTCAAAGCTGCTCAGGAAGAAAAATCTCCGGTAATTCTTGGCGTTTCAGAAGGCGCTGCTCGTTACATGGGTGGTTTTAAACTTGTCGTCAGCATGGTTAAAGAACTAATCGAAGAATATAAAGTAACTGTACCGGTTGCGATCCACTTGGATCATGGCTCCAGCTACCAAAAATGTGCTGAAGCAATCCATGCCGGTTTCACTTCCGTTATGATTGACGGATCTCATTTCCCGCTTGAGGAAAACATTGCATTAACGAAAAAAGTTGTAGAACTTGCTCACTTCCACGGTGTGTCAGTTGAAGCTGAACTAGGCCGTATCGGCGGACAGGAAGATGATCTTGTAGTTGATGATGCTGAAGCAGCATACGCTATTCCTTCTGAATGTGATCAGCTTGTACGCGAAACAGGTGTAGATTGCTTTGCTCCTGCACTAGGAAGCGTGCACGGACCTTACAAAGGTGAGCCGAACCTTGGCTTCGACCGCATGAAAGAAGTAAATGAATTAACTGGTGTTCCTCTTGTACTTCATGGCGGAACAGGAATCCCTACACACGATATCCAAAAAGCAATCTCTCTAGGTACAGCTAAAATCAACGTAAACACTGAAAACCAAATTGCGTCTTTCAATGCAGTAAAAGAATTTATTGCTGCCAACCCAGATAAATACGACCCACGTAAATACCTTACTGCTGCCCGTGATGCAATCCAGGAAACAGTTCAAGGTAAAATGCGCGAGTTCGGTTCTTCAAACAAGGCGTAAGAATGATATGAAAATAAAAACGGCTCATGCCGTTTTTATTTCTCTGCATGAAACCGCCTATACATTATAGGCGGTTTCATTTACAATGAAGATGTAAAAAAGGGTTACTAATTTCGGGTATGAAAGTTGTTGTGTGGAAAAGACTAAAAGGGAATTTAGACATCGTGTCTGTACAACCACTTTAATATAGGAGTGAATGAATAATGAAATTTTTTATTGATACTGCAAATATTGACGAAATCCGCGAAGCACATGAGCTTGGCATCTTATCAGGGGTTACAACAAACCCAACTTTAGTGGCGAAAGAAGGCGTTGATTTTCATGACCGCATTCGTGAGATCGCTGCTCTTGTTCCTGGTTCTGTTAGTGCCGAAGTTATTTCATTAAAAGCGGAAGAAATGATTGAAGAAGGAAAAGTGCTTGCTGCTATCGCACCGAACATTACGGTTAAAGTTCCGATGACTACAGAAGGCTTGAAAGCAGTAAAGGCGTTTAGTGAAATGAACATTAAAACCAATGTTACATTGATCTTCAATGCCAACCAGGCGTTATTGGCTGCAAGAGCGGGTGCTACTTATGTATCACCATTCCTTGGAAGACTCGATGACATCGGACAAGATGGTTTAGGATTGATTTCACAAATCGCTGAAATCTTTGCGATCCACGAACTTCCTGCCCAAATCATCGCAGCTTCTGTCCGCCATCCTGTGCACGTAACAGAAGCAGCCCTTCGTGGAGCACACATTGCAACGATTCCGCTCAAGGTCATCAAGGGCCTCGTGAGCCACCCATTAACTGACCAAGGGATTGAGCGTTTCTTAAGCGATTGGGAAGCTGTTAAAAACCGCGGCTAGAAGATACTATAACCTATCCAAGCACCACCTCCCGTGGTGCTTGTTTTTGGTTTTTTACCATAAAAAACCAAAAATTAGCATGATATTCCAGTTGTTGAGAATACTACAAGCAACAACGACTGGAGTTAACCGCTTGATGCAGAAGGGAGCAAACCATGGAACAGAAGCTTATGATTGAAGGGGGTTATCCCCTTGAAGGAACCGTTCATATTAGCGGAGCCAAGAACAGTGCGGTTGCATTAATCCCTGCTACCATTCTTGCAGAATCCCAAGTCATCATAGATCAGCTGCCTAATATATCAGATGTACGTTTGTTAAGAGATTTGTTGGAAGAAATCGGCGGAGAAGCCGAATTGGATGAAAATAATTCATTGACTGTTAATCCGGAAAAAATGATTGCTATGCCGCTTCCCAACGGAAAGGTTAAGAAACTTAGAGCCTCTTATTACCTCATGGGTGCTATGCTTGGCCGTTTCAAAAAAGCTGTCATCGGTCTTCCGGGAGGCTGTAATCTTGGCCCAAGGCCTATTGATCAGCATATTAAAGGATTTGAGGCATTAGGTGCAAAAGTTACCAATGAGCAAGGAGCCATCTACCTACGTGCAGATGAGCTCATCGGCGCACGAATCTATTTAGACGTAGTGAGTGTCGGCGCGACAATTAACATTATGCTTGCTGCGGTTAGAGCCAAGGGCCAAACCATCATTGAAAACGCGGCAAAAGAGCCTGAAATTATTGATGTTGCCACTCTTCTTACGAGTATGGGAGCAAAAATTAAAGGTGCAGGTACAGATGTGATCCGAATCGATGGAGTTGACCATCTTCACGGATGCCGCCACTCTATCATTCCAGACCGAATCGAAGCAGGTACCTACATGATATTGGCAGCAGCGGTTGGCCAGCAAGTATTAATAGATAATGTTATTCCGCTTCATTTAGAGTCATTGATTGCCAAGCTCCGGGAAATGGGCGTTCATATAGAAACAAAAGATGATCAAGTCCTTATTCATAACAGCGGAAATCCGTTAAAAAGTGTAGATATTAAGACTCTGGTTTATCCTGGTTTTCCTACGGATCTTCAGCAGCCGTTCACTTCATTGCTCACGAAAGCGGAAGGAACGAGTATCGTAACGGATACCATTTATTCTGCACGATTTAAGCATATTGATGAGTTGAGAAGAATGGGTGCCAACGTGAAGGTAGAAGGCCGATCTGCCATAATTAATGGACAGGCCCGCCTTGAGGGTGCCAAAGTAAAAGCCAGTGATCTCCGTGCAGGAGCGGCTCTTGTGGTTGCCGGTCTTATGTCAGAAGGTATCACAGAAGTTTCAGGTCTTGAACATATTGATCGCGGCTACGAATCACTTGTTGATAAACTGTTGGGGCTTGGCGCGAAAATCTGGCGTGAAAACCTTGATGTCGAGGAAATGGAAGAGATCGAGAAATAGGCGCTTTCGACAGGCGTCTCAGCTTTTCAATATGATCCAGCTTCAGTGTCCTGGTCCTCGATGGATGAAAAGGAACATCTCTTTTCATCCTTGGTCACTTCGTTCTTGAGCAGAAAACAAAGAACGTTTTATGCTCAAGACCTCCAGTGCTAGTCGGACCATAACGGCCACTTCAGCATTTCTAATTTTTGTAAGCGTTTTTCTAGAAGGGGGAAGTTATTTCAATGGAACGTAGTTTATCAATGGAACTAGTACGTGTTACAGAAGCCGCAGCACTTGCTTCAGCCCGTTGGATGGGCCGGGGCGTAAAGGATGAAGCAGATGATGCAGCAACAACTGCCATGCGCGATGTTTTTGATACTGTCCCGATGAAGGGAACGGTCGTCATTGGCGAGGGAGAAATGGATGAGGCTCCTATGCTTTATATTGGTGAAAAGCTGGGAACAGGCTATGGCCCGCGTGTAGATGTAGCGGTAGATCCTCTCGAAGGAACGAACATTGTGGCTTCCGGAACTTGGAATGCTTTAGCTGTTTTGGCTGTGGCGGACCACGGAAACCTTCTGCATGCACCGGATATGTATATGGATAAAATTGCCGTAGGTCCAGAAGCGGTAGGCCAGATCGACATCGATGCACCAACCATCGACAACCTAAGAGCCGTTGCCAAAGCACGTAATAAGGACATTGAGGACCTTGTTGCAATCGTCCTTAACCGCCCAAGACATGAGAAAGTCATCCAGGAGATCAGAGAAGCTGGTGCAAGAATTAAGCTGATTTCTGATGGTGATGTGGCTGCAGCCATTAATACAGCATTTGAAGGAACAGGCGTGGATATCTTATTTGGATCAGGAGGAGCTCCTGAAGGTGTCATTGCCGCAGTAGCTTTAAAGTGCCTTGGTGGAGAAATACAAGGTAAATTGCTTCCCCAAAATGACTCAGAATTAGAACGCTGCCGCAGAATGGGGATCACCGACATTAATAAAGTCCTCCGTATGGAAGATCTCGTCAAAGGCGATGATGCGATTTTTGCTGCAACAGGTGTAACAGACGGAGAACTCTTAAAAGGTGTCCAGTTTAAAGGGACGATCGGTACGACGCACTCTGTCGTCATGCGTGCAAAGTCAGGTACCGTTCGATTTATCGATGGGCGCCACAGTCTGAAAAAGAAACCTGATCTTGTCATTAGACCATAGTCCTTTTTATATAGTCCGGCGCCTATCTCTTCTGCATCATTTGTTCGGAAGAGGAAGCGTCCGGATTTTTACTTTTTTCATCCTGTCTTTATCTATGACTTGATTAAACCCGCAATTTGTGGTTAAAATATGAAGTACTGTTTATTTATAATATGAAATTTCCACTTCTGGTTTACTTACTTCAATAGTATCCTTCCAACCCTTCATTTCTGTTGCCCTGTTCTTTCATAAAAAACGATTAAAAACAGAAAACACAGTGTTTAGAAAATAGAATAAAGTGTGGTGTCATTATGGGCTTAGTATTATCTGAATTAGAAACAAAAAAATTAAAAGAATTATATGAACTTGCGAGACAATATAGAGTTCCTTATTATGGGAAATTAACGAAAAGAGAATTGATGTTTTCCATTCTTAAAGCACAGGCTGAACAGGATGGATATTCATTTATGGAAGGGATTCTCGAAGTTATTCCGAATGAAGGCTTTGGATTTTTGCGTCCGATCAACTATTCTCCAAGTTCCCAGGATATTTATATTTCGGCCTCGCAGATCCGCAGGTTTGATCTAAGAAACGGGGACAAGGTTTCCGGTAAAGTCCGTCCTCCAAAGGAAAATGAACGTTATTATGGATTGCTTCAGGTTGAAGCGGTAAACGGCGAGGATCCAGACACAGCAAAAGAACGTGTTCACTTCCCTGCGTTAACGGCTCTTTATCCTGAAAAGAAAATGGTGCTCGAAACCGAACGTACGAACCTTTCAACCCGTATCATGGACATGATTGCACCGGTTGGTTTCGGTCAGCGCGGATTGATTGTGGCGCCTCCTAAAGCTGGTAAGACCAGTCTTTTAAAAGAGGTCGCACACAGCATTTCGACTAACCATCCTGATACTGAACTGATTGTCCTGCTGATCGACGAGCGTCCGGAAGAAGTAACAGATATCGAGCGGTCCGTTAAAGGCGATGTCGTCAGCTCTACGTTTGACGAGGTGCCGGAAAACCACATTAAAGTTGCAGAGCTCGTATTAGAACGTGCGATGCGCCTTGTGGAACATAAAAAAGATGTTGTTATCCTGTTGGATAGCATTACACGTCTTGCCCGTGCGTATAACCTTGTCATTCCTCCAAGCGGACGTACATTGTCAGGGGGGATTGACCCGGCTGCATTCCATCGACCGAAGCGCTTTTTCGGGGCTGCCCGAAACATTGAAGAAGGCGGCAGCTTAACGATTTTGGCAACGGCTTTGGTTGAAACGGGTTCTCGTATGGATGATGTGATCTATGAAGAGTTCAAAGGGACAGGCAACATGGAGCTGCACCTTGACCGTAAGCTTGCTGAACGACGAATCTTCCCTGCAATCGATATTCGCCGTTCAGGAACGAGAAAAGAAGAAATGCTTATCCAGAAAGATCACCTTGAATCGTTATGGGCGATCCGAAAAACAATGGATGATTCGTATGATTTCGTAGATACGTTCATGAAGCGTTTACGAAAAACAACCAGCAATGAGGATTTCTTCGCGATGTTTGAGGCTGAGAAGTCAGGCACGAACAAGCGCGTAAAATCATTGTCGAATTCCTGAAGAATATAAAGGGAATGCTGTTGCAAAATGAACAGCACCCTGTTATACTACTGCTATGTGCTTATTTTAACTCTGGGTCCTCAGGATTCAGGGCAGAAGGAGTTGAGAACGAAATGAAACCAAATTTACATCCGACTTATAATAAAGTTGTATTTGTTGATGCGAGCAGCGGTTATAAGTTCTTATCCGGCTCTACAATGTCTTCTAGCGAAACCATTGAATGGGAAGATGGAAATACTTATCCTGTCATCAAAGTGGATGTTAGTTCCGATACACACCCTTTCTATACTGGGCGTCAGAAGTTTACAGATGTCGGCGGACGTGTTGACCGTTTCAAAAAGAAATACAATCTTAAGTAATATGCTGCAAGTTGTAAGGGGCAAGAGAACTTCTTGCTCCTTTTTTTTGTAAATAAAGAGAAATTTGCCGCCTCGTTATAAGGCGTTCAGCTAAATAGATGAGTACATAATATATGTAAATACCATGCATGGGAAGGGGAACAGAAACATGTACGTAATGAAGCAGAATGGCTGGGTAGAAGTCATTTGTGGAAGCATGTTTTCAGGAAAATCAGAAGAATTGATACGCAGGGTGCGCCGGGCGAAATATGGAAAGCTTGAAGTTCAAGTCTTTAAACCACTGATCGACAACCGTTACAGTGAAGAGTCAGTGGTTTCTCATAACGGTACCGCAGTCATTGCCCGACCGGTCGAAAAATCAGTTGATATCCTGAAAAGTGTTTCTCCTGACACTGAAGTGGTAGCCATAGATGAAATTCAGTTCTTTGATGAGGATGTCATTTCTGTCGTTCAGGAATTAGCCGACCATGGCATTCGGGTAATAGTTGCAGGACTTGACCAGGATTTCAGAGGCGAACCATTTGGCCCGATGCCAAAGCTTATGGCGCTTGCTGAAAGTGTAACGAAGCTGCACGCGATCTGCATGGTATGCGGATCACCGGCCAGCCGTACACAAAGGCTGATCAACGGAAAACCGGCTTCTTATGATGATCCCATTATATTAGTTGGCGCTTCCGAGTCCTATGAACCACGCTGCCGTCATTGTCATGAAGTGCCGGGAAAGCTGAATAATCTGCTTGCAAGCCTGGCAGAACAATCTGAATAAATAATGGATGATTCTTTTGATGGTGTCAGGCACCTTTTCTAGAATCATCCTTTTTTTGTCTGTATTTTTTTAGGCTTAACACAAACCCTAAGATTACGGGAGGTGTTTTCTGTGAAAAATACAGGAGTTTTCCTTATCCTTGCTTCACTGCTGGCGGCATGTTCTCCGACGTCTAAAGATCATTTTGAACCGACGGCAAATGAATCAGCCAAGAATATGAAAGACAACATTTGGGGACATGGGATTATTAATTACCATGCGACAAAAAATAACCCAAAGTTCAACTATAGTTCTGAAACGAATAAGAATCCCAATGACTATCAGAAATTGAATACAGCCCGATTTGATATCTCTGATGATCAGGACAAAATTCGTGAGGCGGTCGTCAGCCAGACGGGCATCAACCCTCAGATGGTGACCATCAATGGAAACTATGCGCATATTCATTTAAACGTGCCTTCAAGCGTATCTGACCGTAAAAAAGAAAAGATGCGCCGAGACATTAAAACAGCAGCAGAGCAGGCCGTTCCACGCTATAAGTTTTCAGTTAAAGTGGACAGCAGAAGGTGAAAAAACGGCAAATGTCCGTGCTTCCCGCACAGACAAATGCCGTTTTATTTTTTGGCTCTTCTCGCAGCCTGCTGAATCGGATCCCATACCCCGTTATATGGAGGAGCATAGCAAAGATCCAAATCCTCGAGTTCGTGCAGGTCCATTTTGTGAAACATGGCTGTGGCCAAAACATCCACTCTTTTGTCCACCCCATGCTTGCCGATAAACTGCCCGCCCAGAATGCGCTGGTTGTTGGCGTCAAATATGATTTTGACGTGCAGCGGTTCTACTCCAGGAAAATAGCCGGCAATGTCTTTTGCGCGCGTCATTACTGTTTCAACCGGGAAATGGAGCTTTTCCGCTTCTTTCTCGGATATTCCTGTTTTTCCAAGAGAAAGGTCCATGAACTTAATGATGGAGGAGCCGACAATTCCTTTGAACGTCTGTCTCTTTCCTGACATGTTCAGGCCTGCAATCCGGCCTTGCTTGTTCGCCGTTGTGCCAAGAGGAATATGATCATCCATTTCTTTGATCAGGTGGTAATGGCTCGCGCAATCTCCAGCAGCATAGACATCTTTCACATTGGTCCCCATGTACCCGTTGACAAGGATGGCTCCGCTCTCGTGAAGCCGGATCTCCGTATCTTCGATCAATGATGTATTCGGCTTTACACCAACAGATACGATGACCATGTCCGTTGGATAGTCCCGTTTGTTCGTCTTTACGAATTGAACCCGGTCATCTCCCTTAAACCGCTGAACTTCTTCATTCAAACAAACTTCTATGTCATGTTTTTGGGCTTCTTCATGGATCAGTTCTGCCATATCGGAATCAAAGATGGCGCCTAGCTGGGGCCCTCTTTGGATAATCCTTACCCTTTTCCCTAAAAGCCTAAGATTTTCTGCCATCTCAAGCCCGATATAGCCTCCGCCGATAATGGTGACGTCCTGGATGGAAGGATCAAGGTCCTTCTTGATTTTCTCAACGTCAGGAATCGTTTTCACAACATGGATGCCTGGCAGGTGCCTTCCTTCCCATTGCGGCATGACAGGGCTGACCCCAGTTGCAATCAGAAGCTTGTCATATGAAAAAACAAATTCCTCATTCGTTTTTGTATGTATGCCGTAAATGGTCTTTTCCCCTGGATCAACCCGGGTCACTTCATGATAGGTTCTGGCGTCCATTCCATACTTCTCCCTGAAGGTGGTTACATCGCGGGCAATCAGTTCTTCAGAAGATGGAATGAGTCCGCTCACTACATAGGGGAGTCCGCATTGGCCGTAAGAATAGATGCCCCCTTTTTCAAAAATGGTGATACGGGCCTCCGGATCGTTGCGGACGATTTGCATCGCAGCACTCATCCCGGCCGCATCTCCGCCGATAATACAATAGTTCATACTCTATCCCCTTTCTGTTCTTCTATAGTATTCCCCTTCGTTTTCTTTTAGTCATTGTTAAATGGGTGTTCGCTATTCTTGCACCGTATCCTTTTTTTCTTTCAACACTTTCTGTACCAACAAGAACCTGCCGGCGCTGTCGAACAATCATAATAGAGAGGTGTAGAAAATGCTGGATATCTTATCGAACGGAACGGACTGGAACGACCATCCTGTTCCGATCACCACACTTATCAAAAAGTTGAAAGAGAAGCCGCTGGATCCTATCTATGAATCCATGGGAAATTTTATTGTGAAAGTCAATCCGGTTACTGATACGCAGCACGACATACGGCACAAAGGGTGTACCCAATTTTTTGGCCACTTTGCAACCATTCCCTTTGTTTTCAATATTATAACCGATGAAAAAGTCGTGATTGAAGAACTGACAAAGGCCATCCGCATGAATCAGCAGCGACTGGATTACGAAGCGCTGAAAAACCATACATCCATGTATTAAAAACCTTTGCCCGGCGCATCCCTATAGAGTACGATAAAAGAAAGAGCGGGGGTGCAGTTGTGGAAGGATCCATTATAGCTTTGAATACTGGAAAGGCAGATTTTCTTTCGTGGCAGGGAAAAGACATAAGCTCGGCGATCAATAAAAAGCCGTCCCGTAGTCCATTATTCTTGTCAAATCTTCAATTTGAAGGAGATATACAGGCGGACACCGTGCACCATGGCGGTCCGGATAAAGCAGTCTGTGTCTATTCTCATGATCATTATGCGTATTGGGAGAAAGGGCTGGGAATCTCTCTGGACGTACCATCTTTCGGTGAGAATCTTACCGTTGAAGGCCTTACCGAAAAAGAGGTCTTTATCGGTGACATCTTCCGGCTTGGGGAGGCACTGGTCCAAGTGAGCCAGCCGCGCCAGCCTTGTTTTAAGGTGGCTGCCAAACTCAAACAGCCGTTGATGGTCAAATATATTCAGGATACCAGTTTCTCCGGCTATTACTTGCGGGTACTGGAAGAAGGCACTGTCAGCCCGGGAGACAAGCTTGTTATTGAAGAAAAACATCGAGCCGGGATCTCTGTCGAATTTGTTAACAGAATGACATACATAGACAAGGAAAACAGAGAAGGGCTTACCATGCTTGCCGGTCTGAATGAACTGGCAGAAGGCTGGCGCTCAGCTATGAAAAAGAAATTTGACTCTCTCCTCGGGCAGTACCTGTAGCTCCGGGGATTTCTTTTTGCCTTCAAACCGTCAAAACACAGTCTGAAGGCTTTTGACGGGTGACTTCCCCTGTATTATAATTAGAATGTTATGCCATTAAAATGAGGTGAAAAGCGTGTTAGAACGTTTAGAAACGATAGAAGCCCGATACAATAAATTAAATGATCTATTAAGTGACCCAGAAGTCATTAGCGATACGAATAAATTAAGGGAATACTCCAAAGAACAGTCTTCTCTTCAAGATACAGTAGCGGTTTACCGCGAGTATAAAGAAGCAAAAGAAGGGCTCGACGAAGCAAAAGCAATGCTCGAAGAAAAGCTTGATGCCGAGATGACCGCCATGGTGAAAGAGGAAGTTTCCGAGCTTGAAGATAAGATTGAAGAGTACATTCAGCAGCTGAAAATCTTGCTTCTTCCAAAAGACCCGAACGATGATAAGAACGTAATCGTCGAGGTGCGCGGAGCAGCAGGCGGTGACGAAGCCGCCCTATTTGCAGGCGACCTTTACAAAATGTACAGCCGCTATGCCGAGGTGCAAGGCTGGAAAACAGAAGTAATCGAAGCAAGCTACACCGAGCTTGGCGGCTACAAAGAGATCATCTTCTTGATCAACGGCAACGGGGCATACTCCAAGCTGAAGTATGAAAACGGAGCACACCGCGTACAGCGTGTTCCTGCTACAGAGTCCGGCGGCCGTATCCATACGTCTACAGCGACAGTAGCGATCCTTCCTGAAGCAGAAGAAGTGGAAGTTGAAATTCATGATAAGGACGTCCGTGTAGACACGTTTACGTCAAGCGGACCGGGCGGACAATCGGTTAACACGACTCAATCCGCTGTTCGTCTGACGCATATTCCAACTGGAACCGTTGTTTCCTGTCAGGATGAAAAATCACAGATCAAAAACAAGGAAAAAGCGATGAAGGTTCTTCGCGCGCGTGTTTATGATAAAATTCAGCAGGAAAAACAAAAAGAATACGATGAAAACCGTAAATCTGCAGTGGGTACCGGCGACCGTTCAGAACGGATCCGTACGTACAACTTCCCGCAAAACCGTGTAACGGACCATCGCATCGGCCTGACTCTTCAAAAACTGGATCAAATTTTGCTCGGCAAGCTGGACGAATTCATTGAAGCATTAATTACAGAAGACCAGACAAGCAAAATGAAGGCCCAGACGGAAGCATAAGATGAAAGCGATGAAACGGCATGAAGCCCTGAACTGGGCTTCATCTTTTTTAACGAAAAAGGGACGGGAACCTCAAACCGGGGAGCTTCTGCTTCGTCATGTACTTGGCAATCTGAGCCGGACGGAGCTGCTTCTTGGTTTGGATGAAGAGCTTCTTCCAAAGCAGCAAGAAGCATTTGAAGCAGCTGTACAAAAGCATGGCGATGGAGTGCCTGTCCAATACATTATTGGTTTTGAAGAGTTTTACGGAAGACGCTTTTCGGTGAATAAAGAGGTGCTCATTCCTCGGCCGGAAACAGAAGAGCTCGTATATGAAGTGCTTCAGCGCTCCATGATGAGGTTCCCTGGCATAGAAAAGATCCAGACAGTCGATGTCGGGACGGGGAGCGGTGCCATTGCCATTACGCTGGCACTGGAAAATTCTCGTTTTTCGGTAACCACGATCGATATTGCTGAGGAATCCCTGGAAGTCGCAAAGAAAAATGCTGAAGAACTTGAGGCATCTGTTCGTTTTATTCATGGAGACCTCCTTCAGCCTCTGATCGAGGGCGGAGAAAAAGCAGATATCGTTGTGTCGAATCCTCCTTACATTCCTGACCGTGAAATAATGGAGCTTGAGACGATCGTTAAGGATCAAGAGCCTTTCCGTGCACTTAGCGGCGGTGAGGACGGCTACGTATTTTACAGAAGGTTTATGGAAGAGCTGCCCCTCGTTCTGAACGCACAAAGCATTGTTGCCTTTGAAGTCGGCCATGATCAGGGCCAGACGGTGGCTGAAATGCTCAGGGTCACGTTCCCTGGGTCGGTTGTTTCGGTAGTAAAGGATATCAGCCAAAAAGAACGGATGGTTATCGCGGAGATTGGCTTTTAAGAAGAGTGGAAGGGGCTCTCAGCTGTGCTGGGGGCTTCTTTTTTGTGGCCGGAATGGCACTGAATTGAGCCGAACGGAGAATAATTGAGCGAAACAAGCAATAACTGGTCCGAACTGAATTTTCAGACTTATTCGCCAGTCAAACGCAACTCAATATCATCTATTCTCACATCCTAAAAATTGACGAAATACCTACTTCTATTGTAGGATTACTATTAATTAAATAAATCTTATCCAGAGCGGTGGAGGGACTGGCCCTATGAAACCCGGCAACCTATTTTTAGAAGGTGCTAAATCCAGCAGGAGTAGATCCTGGAAGATAAGATGGAGCGGTCAAAAACTTCCCCTTATCTAAAGGGGAAGTTTTTTTAGATAGTCGGAGGGTCAGGCCGTTGTCCTGACCACTCCTCCGCACTGAAGGGATGGACTTTCAGGGTCTCTTTTAGTGGCAGAATGTTTTTAAAAGGCAGAGGGGAGAAAAAGGTAGATGAGATTTGGATTTTGGTTGCCGATCTTTGGCGGATGGCTGAGAAATGTGGAAGATGAGAACATGCCGCCGACGTTTGATTATGCGAAGAAGGTTATTCAGTCCGCGGAAAAATGGGGGTTTGACACGACGCTGATCGCGGAACTGTATTTGAATGATATAAAAGGGCCGGAGCAGGACTCTCTTGAGGCTTGGACAACGGCAGCGGGTCTCGCGGCCGTAACGGAGAAAATAGAAATTATGACAGCGGTAAGGCCGGGATTCCATAATCCTGCTGTAACGGCGAAAATGACGGCAAACATCGACCAAATGAGCGGCGGGAGGTTTACACTTAATGTCGTCTCTGCCTGGTGGGAAGAGGAAGCGAAGCAGTATGGCGGCATTTTTACTGCCCACGACGAAAGATATGAGCGTACGCAAGAGTTTCTTGATGTTCTAAAGGGGCTGTGGACAGAAGAAACCTTCAATTATTCCGGCAAGTTTTATCAGTTTAGCGATACGAAACTTTTCCCTAAACCTGTTCAGCGGCCAAATCCCATTTTGTATGCTGGCGGAGAAAGTGAAAGGGGTAAACAGGTTATCTCTTCCTCCTGTGACGCTTACGTCATGCATGGCGGCACTGTCGAAGAGATCGCCGTTAAGATCAATGACATGAAGAACCGCCGCGGGCAAACAGGGAAAGAACCTTTATCTTCGTTCGGCATGGCGGCCTATGTGATCTGCCGGGATACTGAAGAAGAAGCCCAAGCGGAACTGCAGAGGATTACAGATGTAAAAGAGTCCAGCGCATATGCTGGGTTTAAAGATTTTACGAGCAAGTCGCAGCTTGAACAGCAGATTCAGCTGTACGACTACTCTGTTTCCAACCGGGGGCTGAGGCCGAATCTGATCGGCACACCTGAACAGATTGCGGAGCGGATTGCAGCATATGAAGAAGCCGGCCTCGGACTCCTTTTACTGCAATTCTCCCCTCAGTTAGAAGAGATGGAACGTTTCTCAAAACAGGTGATGCCTTTGGTAGAGAGCTATCGGAAAGAACATGCGAAATAAGGAGGATGACCATGAAAAAAGTATATATCATACATGAGAACGATGAATGGACAGATCATCTCACAAAGAGACTGGATGAGCTGCAAGTGCCTTATGAGCCATGGCATCTCGATCAGGGAACGGTTAATCTGGCAGAAGCCCCGCCCGAGGGCATTTTTTACAGCCGCATGAGTGCTTCCTCACATACAAGAGGACACCGTTATGCACCGGAACTTGCTGCCGGTGTCATTGCCTGGCTGGAAGCACATGGCCGAAAAGTGCTGAATGGCAGCCGCGCCCTTCAGCTTGAGGTGAGCAAGGTCGTTCAATATTTAGAGCTTGAGGCGCATGGGGTGAAGACGCCCAAAACCATTGCGGCTGTTGGCAAGGACCAAATTTTGCAGGCAGCTGAGCAGTTCAGCGGCAAACCGTTTATCACAAAGCATAACCGTGCAGGAAAAGGCCTTGGTGTTCAGCTTTTCCATTCATATCAAGGATTGAAAGAGTATGTGCTTGGCCCTGATTTCGAAGAGCCGGTGGATGGCATCACATTGATACAGGAATATATTGAATCGCCGGAATCTTATATTACACGCTGCGAATTTGTCGGCGGCAAGTTTGTTTATGCGGTTCGGGTGGATACCTCGGAAGGCTTTGAACTCTGTCCGGCAGACGCCTGCCAGATCGGTGACCTGTTTTGTCCTGCAGGAGAGGAAACGCCGGCCAAGCCGAAGTTTCAAATTCAGGAGAACTTCAATGAGTCAATCATTGAAAACTATATGAGTGTTCTGGCAGACAACAAGATTCATGTTGCCGGGATCGAATTTATAAAAGATAAAGACGGCACGATCTATACGTATGATATCAATACGAACACCAATTACAACTCTGATGCTGAAGCGGCTGCCGGAAAATATGGCATGCTGGAGCTTGCGAAATTTTTGCAGCAGCAGCTTGATTCATTGAATACAGCAACCGTGCAATAAGACAAAAAGAGCCTCCCGCCAGTAGCGGGAGGCTCTTTGTTTTTTCATTATCTACATGAAAAAGGGGGTGATAGGGATGTCCTTACTATAGCAGACCTCCTACACTACAGAGGAATTATGTGACCTTTTTGATATGTTTAATAAATTTGTGACAAAGTCCGTTATTTCACAGCCGGTTTCTGTCATATTTTTCAGGTATTTGTTTACTAGATTCATAGTATGATTTCTCCTTTCCGTGGCCACAATGAGGATAGAAAAGGAAAGGGGAGTTTTAAACATGAAAAGATCAAAAAAATCGCTAATGACTATACTATTCCTATCGCTGATCGCGATGCTGCTGTTTTTTGAAACCCAAACGAAGGTGGCCGATGCCACCATGAATGACTCTGCTAAAATTCCGAGTGATGCCATCAGGCTACGGATTCTGGCAAACAGTGACGCGGAAAAAGATCAGGCACTGAAAAGAAGAATCCGGGATAAAGTGAACGAACAGATCACAACTTGGGTGGGTGGCCTGGATTCACATGATCAGGCCGAAAAAGTGATCCGAAAACATTTGCCTGAAGTTGAAAACGTGGTAAAGTCCTACTTGAAAGATGCCGGGCTCAGCATTCCCTACAAAGTTCAATTCAACAATCATGTCGCCTTCCCGACAAAAATGTACGGAAATAATATCTACCCTGCCGGAAAGTATGAAGCGGTCCTCATTACACTTGGTAAAGGTAAAGGAGCCAATTGGTGGTGTGTATTGTTTCCGCCTCTATGTTTCCTTGATTTTGAAAACGGAGACGCGGTTAAAGCAGATCAGAAGGGTGTAAAGGAAATAGCCTCAGGAACTGCTCAGGACGCACCCGTTGTTCAAAAGCCTGAGGAAGAAAAAATAGAAGTTAAATTCTTTCTGGCAGACTTCTTTACCACCATCGCAGATAAGATCGGGAGTCTTTTCTCTTAAAAGCCCTGCATAACTTTCATGGTTGTTTCATAGACTTTTATAAAAAATGCTAGAGGGGTGAACACCATGACAATTCGTTTACGGGCGGCTATGCCGCATGAAGCAGGAAGTCTCGGTGACCTGGTAAAGCAGGCAGGTCTCGGAACGGACGGGATCAGAGAGGGAATCGAGAACTATCTGGTTGTGGAAAATGATGAAGGAGATACGATCGGAACAGTGGGCCTGGAAAGAGTTGGCCAGGACGGGCTGCTGCGTTCCTTCGTCATCAAGAAAGAATATTCGAATGAACAACTATTTCTGCGATTGATTCAAAGAATTTTGCTATACTGTAAGGAAAAAGGAGTGGAAACCCTGTATCTGCTTACGAAAGCTGTTCACCTTTTTGAGCCTTTATCGTTTCAGCCGGTAGCCGAAAAAGGAACTCCTTCCCATATTGAGAATACCGCCCACTACAAGAAAACAGCTGAAAAAGATGTTGTACTCCTGTACTGCACCTTGAATGACAAATGATTATCCACAAGTTATGCACATTTCTGGAGCATTTGTGTATAACTTGTGGATGATGTGCGAAATGAGCGTTAGAACACAGATTGGGCGGTTTGAAAGGATTTTTCACATGATAGAGTATAAAACCGAAGTATGGTCTGTGGATAAAAAAATGGATGAAGAAAAAGAATATCCACAAATTACGCAAGCTTCCTTTTGGATAAAGAAAAATGAAGTGGTGGCGTTCCCTACAGAAACAGTATATGGACTTGGAGGAAACGCGCTCAGTGATGAAGCCATCGAGAAAATTTTCCGGGCAAAGGGAAGACCGAGTGATAATCCGCTGATCGTTCATATCGCAAGTACTGAACAGCTTGAGGGGATTGTTGCTTCCATCCCGGAACGGGCAAAAAAACTGATGGATGCGTTCTGGCCGGGTCCCCTGACACTGGTTCTGCCCAAGGGAGAGGATGTGGCCGGCCGGGTGACAGCGGGGTTATCCACAGTGGCTGTTCGGATGCCTGATCATCCCGTTGCCATGAAACTGATCAAGGAATGCGGTCTTCCGCTGGCGGCTCCCAGCGCCAATGTCTCTGGAAGGCCTTCTCCAACGACTGCCCAGCATGTTTATGAGGATTTAAAAGGTAGAATCCCTGGTATTCTGGACGGAGGGGCAACAGGGGTCGGTGTGGAATCCACAGTGGTCGACTGCACGGCCGAAACACTTGTCATCCTTCGCCCGGGAGGAGTCACAAAAGAGCAGCTTGAAGAGGCGGCGGGTGAAACATCCATGGATCCTGGACTCCTCAATGAGAAGGAAGCACCCAAATCTCCGGGCATGAAATACACGCATTATGCGCCGGATGCTCCACTTTATCTTGTGGATGGCTCTCCTGCGTTTTTGCAGGAGCTTGTGGACAAGCAAAAAGAAGCAGGGCGGAAAATCGGTGTTCTCACTTCAGAAGAAAATGCATCCTTTTATCAGGCAGATACGATTATTCCGTGCGGGTCACGTGAAAAGCTGGAAAGTGTCGCACATCATCTGTACGACGCTTTGCGGGCGTTTAACGAGAGTGATGTGGATATCATCTATGGAGAAGTGTTCCCGAAAAAGGGCGTAGGTGCAGCCATTATGAACAGGCTTGAGAAATCGGCAGGCGGACAGATCATTAAAGAATAGAGCAAAAAGGAACAGGACAGCTGGCTGTCCTGTTTATTTATGGTCAGACAATAAAGGGGGCGCCCTCCTGATCGATCGAGAGCATGGGAAGCACCACTTTAAAGGTGCTGCCTTGTCCCAGCTCGCTCTTCACGTGGATCCTCCCGCCATGGTCCTCAATAATCTTATAGCAGACCATAAGGCCGAGCCCTGTCCCTTTCTCTTTTGTTGTATAAAAGGGTTCACCGAGTGAAGAGAGCTTATCAGAAGGAATTCCGCACCCTTCATCCGCAAACGACACCACCAGATCGTTCTCTTTCCGTTCAATGGAAATAAACACGTTTCCGCCATCCGGCATCGCTTCTATCGCATTTTTCAGCAGATTGATAAATACCTGTTTAAGCTGGTTGTCCACACTGGAGATTACAGGCAGATCGTCCTCTGCTTTAAAATAAATCTGCACGTTCATCAATATGGCCTGTGTTTCAATCAGTGAGATGACATGGCGCATCAGTTCAGTGATGTTGGTCGGCACGAGATTCATAACCTGCGGCTTGGCCAAGACCATAAATTCACTGACAATGGAATTGATCCTGTCAATTTCAGAGAGCATGATTTCATAGTACTCAAAGTCATTCTCTGCTTTCGATTCAAGCAGCTGCAAGAACCCTTTTATAGAGGTTAAAGGGTTGCGGATCTCATGGGCAGCACCAGCAGCCAGCTGGCCCAGAACAGAAAGCTTATCGGATTTTCTAAGCATTTCTTCTGTTTTTTTCCGCTCGGTGAGATCTCTGGATACAACCACGACGCTTTCCACATGGCCTTTTTCATTGATGACTGGTGTTGCGTTTGTTTCCAATACAACATAGGAACCATCGTTATGTTTCCAGCGAGCTTCATATTTTACAGGCTGTCTCGATTGGACCATGCGGCGCATGAGGAGAGTTACCCGTTTTTTGTCATCTTCATGCAGGAAATCAATGGCATTTTTTCCTAGATAATCTGCAGGATCCACACCTAAAATCATCTTGTTGGAAGGTGAGGAGTATGTGATCTTCCCTTGCCTGTCGGATGTTGCGATTAAATCCATCGTATTTTCGGCAATGATGCGGTATTTTTCTTCGCTCTCACGCAAGGCTTTTTCCTGTCGTTTTTTTTCAGTGATATCACGTGAAATACCCGAGTATGCGTGTACTCGGCCGTTTTGATCAAATATGGGAAACAGCGTGACACTCGAGTTCAGCAGGGATCCATCTTTGCGCTGACAAATCATCTCGTGGCCTATAATGGGAATTCCCTTTTTCACCGTCTGGATCATCTCCAGTGATTCCTGTAAATATTGATCAAGGACAATGGGGAAAATCGGGCTTCTGCAGTCCCTTAATTCTTCCTCTGTCCACCCGAACGTTTTTTCAAAAGCGGGGTTCAGCTTGATCGTTTGTTTATCGAAATCATAGATGGCGATCATGTCTGCGGAATGAGTAAACAGCGACTCCAGTGTTTCTTTTGTTTCCCTCAGTTCGGCTTCCTGCTTCTTCTTTTCCGTAATATCCTTTCCGATACAATACAGTCCCAGTACGTCATCGCTTACGATAATCGGTGTGATGGTCAGATTTACAAACCGAATTTCTCCGTCTTTTCTTTTCATCTTCATATCGTATGTTTTTGGAGTGCCCTTAAGGGCCTCCTCAAAACCTTGGACTGATTTTTCCAGATGTTCTTCCATCAGCAGGGGATGAAAGGTCATGCTGAGCAGTTCTTTCCCCGAGTAGCCGGTAAGAAGTTCTGCAGCCGGATTGACGGTCGTAAACTTCCCTTGGGAATCAAGGGAAAATAGTGCATCGATGTTATGCTCGATCAGCGAGCGGAACCTTTGCTCACTTTCTTCCAGCTGCCTCTCCATCATAACCCTATGGATCAGATCGATGCTTAAGCCCCGCACCTCAACGACTTTTCCATTTTCAAAGACTGGATTTAACGATACGAGGAATGGGACATTGTTCAGTTGGGCTTCATATGTAATATACTCTCCCTTCCAGGCCTGTTCGTAACAATCCATTTTAAAGGCGGCGAGCTCTTTCGGAAAAATTTCTTCAGGCGTCTTTCCGATCACCCATTCTTCTTTATAGCCCAATGAGTCAGAGAGTTCACCGCTGCACTCGGTCATTACGAAAGTTTCGCCTGATTTTATAAACTTGAACGTCATGCTCTGCTGTTTTGTAATTTCCATACGGTGTGCTTTCTTTTTTGATTCAGCAACTGCCGGATGAATCGATTTCCCGTCTTCAGCCATGAAAATTTCCCCTCCGATTCTTCCCGTTTTTCTATAACCTTTATTTACGGTAAAAAAAACTATATCCCTGCTAATGTCGAAAATTGCTTAATATTTGGTTTTTTCGAGGAACGGAAACGTCGATTCTAATCAATGGCGGACGTGCATAAGGTTGTACTAGCGGAGTTAGGGGGAAGGTGAATGGACGTCGTAACAATCGGTGAATGGCTGACGCTTTGGCTCATGTCTTTTGCTCTTGGTATGGATGCTTTTTCTATTGGGATCGGTATGGGAATGCTGCAATTAAGGCTGAGGCAGATTGTGAAAATAGGAGTAGTCATCGGACTGTTTCATATTGGGATGCCTCTTGCAGGACTATTGCTTGGCAAGCAGATTTCTTCTCATTTTGGGGGTATTGCAGTCATCATCGGCGGTTGTTTGCTGCTCCTTCTTGGTTTGCAGATGATCCGTTCTTCATTCAAGCCTGAGAATGAGCCGTTAGTGAATCCTGTCGGGTTTGGTCTGCTGCTTTTTGCTGTGAGCGCCAGCCTGGATAGTTTCTCTGTTGGACTAAGTCTGGGAATTTACGGAGCCCGTACGTTTCTCACCATATTCATGTTCGGAATTATGAGCATGCTGTTGACATGGGGAGGTCTGATGATGGGTAGAAAAGTTCAAAAGTGGCTCGGATCCTACAGTGAAGCGCTCGGCGGATTAATTCTGCTGGCTTTTGGCATCAAGCTCCTGCTTCCCTTATAATGCTGAAACAATAATTGAAAGATTGGCACTGAGCCAATCTTTTTTTATACTTGTAAATAAAGACATTGAAGATGAGGGTGGGAAATCATGAAAAAGATCTTATTTGTTTGTACAGGAAATACGTGCCGAAGTCCGATGGCGGCTGCATTGCTTAAATACCTGGGAAAAGGAAAAGTTGAAGTAAGGTCAGCTGGCGTCTTTGCCGCTGAGGGGGCAGGGGCGAGTACCCATGCGGTGACGGCGATGTCGGAACAAGGCATCCCATTCAAACATGAATCCAAACCCTTGACTGAAACACTTGTCCGTTGGGCCGACCTTGTCCTGACGATGACAGAAAGCCATAAACATACGGTTTGCCATCAATATCCGGAGGCTGTGGAGAAAGCATACACACTTAAAGAATACATCTATCAAAACGATGACTATGAAAAGCAGCTTTCAGAGCTTCATCAGGCGTATGCTGAAATTGAAACAATAAGAGCTTTCTATAAAAATAAATGGGATCAGGCCGATACTAATGACAAGCAAGCGGTTCAGGAGAAATTTGAAGCTGATATTCAGCCTTTCAAAGAAAAAATTATCTCGCTGGAAAACAGCTTGCCTTCCCTGGACATCATTGACCCGTTTGGCGGAAGTATCGATCTTTATCGCGAGACGAGAGCCGAGCTTGAAAGCCTCATTGAAAAACTCATAAAAAAGATTTAAACAGAGATGGCCTCTTCATATTTCCGTTATCACCGGTTTAACCGGTTGAAACAATGTAAAATTCAATTTAAAATTGAAGTAGAATACGGAAATATACAGGAGGATCAGATGAGAGTAGCGATTGGTTCAGACCATGCAGGAGTAGAGCTTCGTAAGGAAATTGTGAGCATGATGCAGGAGATGGGCATGGATGTAAAAGATATGGGCTGTGAATGCAGCACCTCGGTAGATTATCCGGATTACGCCATTCCCGTAGCGGAAATGGTGGCAAGCGGAGAGGCTGATCGGGGCATATTAATCTGCGGTACGGGAATAGGTATGAGTATAGCGGCAAACAAAGTAAAAGGAATCCGCTGTGCCCTTGTGCACGATTTGTTCAGCGCCAAAGCGACACGCCTGCACAATGACAGCAACGTGCTGGCGATGGGTGAACGGGTCATCGGACCTGGACTGGCTTTGGAAATTGCAAAGGTATGGCTGACGACAGAATATGAAGGCGGCCGCCACAGCAAACGAGTCGGAAAAATTTCTGATTATGAAGCGCAGGGTGCAAAATAGGCGGAAGTACCGCAACGAAAGGGTGACAGAAGAGGCTGGACGCTGATTCTCACCTCAAAAGAAGGGACGATTCAACCAATGAGTGACCAGCTGCAAACTGTTGAGAAGCAGGTCTTTCATGCACTATCTGATTTACAAAAACAAGCCCAGTTAAAGCCGGGACAGCTGCTGGTCGTAGGGGCCAGTACGAGTGAAGTAACCGGAGGGAAAATTGGCACTTCCGGAACGATGGAAGCGGCTCAAGCTCTTTATAATGGGGTAAAAACCTTTCAGGAAGAAAGTCAGGCCGCTCTTGCCTTTCAATGCTGTGAGCATTTGAACAGAGCACTTGTGATGGAGCGTGAGATCGCTGACAGGCTTCGATATGAAGAAGTCCGTGTTGTGCCTGCGCGTTCGGCAGGCGGCGCACTCGCCACTTATGCCTTCCATCATCTAAATGATCCAGTCGTCGTTGAATACATTAAAGCAGATGCCGGAATTGATATCGGGGATACCTTTATCGGCATGCATCTGAAGCATGTTGCTGTACCCGTAAGAACGGAAGTAAAAAGCATCGGGGAAGCCCACGTTACCCTCGCCAAAACAAGGCCAAAGCTGATTGGCGGAGAGCGTGCTGTATATCCATCCAAGGAAGACATCCGCTGCTTTTAATAGATAAAGAAAAAAACCGCCTGTAGAAGGGCGGTTTTTTTTTGTGCTGGAGAGGGTGGTTTCTTATGAAAATGATGGGTTTTGCAAGTATTTGAAGCATTTTTGCAAGTAAGTGGGCGATTTTCGCAAGTAAACGCAGAGTTTCCGCAAGTAAACCATGTCGAACCGCAAGTAAAAGTATCAATTCCGCAAGTAATTCTTCCCCTCTGCAGTTTCTTGTTAGAACTTCTTCTCCGAAATCGCCGACCGCATGCGCTGCAGCGATTTTTTTGCTTCTTCCTTGCCGGCCATCATCACATTCACATAGAGCGCATCGATAATACTGAGCTGTGCAATCCGGGAAGAGAGTGCTTCAGACCGGAATTCAGTCTCCCTCGAGATCGTATGCAGGGAGATATCAGCCTTCTCACTGAGCGGAGACTTTGCATAATCGGTAAGCGAGATGGTGCGGCAGCCATTCTCTTTCGCCACCCTCATGACGTGCAGCAAATCCTTATTTGTTCCGGAATGGGAGATAAAGAGAGCCACATCCCGCTCCGTCAGCTGGGAGGCAGACATCAGCTGAAAGTGCGTATCGGTATAAGCGATGCTTGGTTTGCCGGTACGGATAAATTTATGATGAGCGTCCATAGCGATGATGCCTGATCCGCCGTTTCCGTAGAATTCGATCTTTTGAGCGGCGAGCAGGCAATCGACAGACGCCTGAAAACTTTTTTCATCCAGCATCTGCCGGGTATCTTCGAGTGTGCCGATGTTGGATTGAAATACTTTTTCGGCGATCTGGGCAGGTGTGTCGCTTTCTAATATGGTCTCATGGATATCCTGAAGCGGGCCGACAATATCAGAGGCAAGTGCAATTTTTAATGCTTGAAATCCCTTGAAGCCCAGCCTTTTACAAAACCGGAAGACCGTCGCATCCGCTACCTCCAAATGATCAGCCACTTCATTAATGCTCGAGTGGATGATATTTTGAGGATTCTCCAATATAAAGTCAGCAATCTTTTTTTCTTTTTCGCTTAATATGCCATAAGAAGAGCGAATTTTGGATAAACAGTTTGAAGCTGCCATGTTCGTTCTTCCTTTCTTGTACCGTGACGTTTGGCTCTATCATAATATGAAATTTATTTTCTTGTAAACGGAAAAAATTTTAGTATATAATAGCGATGGAAGAAAAAAATTTTCAAAAACCATAATCATGGTTTGTTTGAAAGGGGCATTTATATATGCAAATCGGAATGATCGGCCTTGGTAAAATGGGTTACAATCTTGTTCTTAATCTGCTCGACCACAACCACGAGGTAGTAGCGACAGACGTGAACAAAGAACAGGTGAAAAATATTACGAACGATGGAGCAACAGGCGTTGAATCGATCAAAGAACTAGTCAGCGGACTAAGCACACCGCGTGTAGTTTGGATGATGGTACCTGCGGGAAACATAACAGAAGATGTTCTTGCTGAACTGAAAAACGTATTGGAGCCTGGAGATATTGTAATCGACGGCGGAAACTCCAACTATAAAGATACACTGCGGCGTGCAGAAGAGTTAAAAGAAAAAGAGCTTCACTTTGTCGATGTAGGGACAAGCGGAGGCACTGACGGAGCACGAAACGGTGCTTGTACAATGATCGGTGCAGAGCCTGAAGTATTTGAAATCATCGAACCGATTTTCAAAGATCTTTCCGTGGAAAACGGCTACCTCTATACAGGAAAAGTCGGAAGCGGACATTTCTTGAAAATGGTTCACAACGGCATCGAGTACGGTATGATGCAGGCGATCGCTGAAGGATTCGAAGTTCTTGAGAAAAGCCAGTTTGATTATGACTATGAAGCGGTTGCGAAAATGTGGAACCACGGTTCAGTTGTCCGCTCTTGGCTCATGGAGCTGACTCAGAACGCATTCTCCAAAGATCCTAAGCTTGAAGGCATTAAAGGTGTGATGAACTCTTCTGGAGAAGGAAAATGGACAGTGGAAGCTGCCCTGGACCTTCAAGTTCCAGCACCGGTTATCGCTCTTTCCCTCATGATGCGCTACCGTTCACTTGAGGACGATACGTTCACAGGCAAGGTAGTAGCTGCTCTTCGCAATGAATTCGGCGGGCATGCAGTGGTAAAAAAATAATTTCAAGCAAAGGGGGTGACTTATTCTAATAGTGTCACCCTCTCTTTTTATCATGTAATTTCAAACGGACTTCGTTACATACTAAGCTATAGACAGGCAAGTGTAAGATCGGAAAGGATGGTAGGTATGGATTCAAAAAAGTACTTGATGGGTGTGGACATCGGGACAACGAGTACGAAAGCAGTGATATTTGACCGAAAAGGAGCTGTCATTTCTCAGCATACAGTGGGCTATCCGCTGTTAAGTCCAACGCCGTCTACTGCAGAGCAGGAGCCGGAAGAAATTTTGAGAGCCGTATTTACCTGTATCAAACAAAATATGGCAGAGAGTCTCGTTTCTCCGGATGATCTAGAGCTGATCTCATTCAGTTCAGCGATGCACAGTGTCATTGCAGTGGATGCCAAGGGGAATGCACTGACGAAGAGTATCACTTGGGCGGATAACAGAAGTGCTTCCTATGCCGAAAAAATTAAGGAAGAACTCAACGGCCATGAAGTTTACTTAAAAACAGGTACACCGATCCACCCGATGTCGCCGCTGTCAAAGCTTCTCTGGATGAAGCATGAACTGAATGAAGCCTATACGCTTGCACATAAGTTCATCGGGATCAAAGAGTATGTGTTTTACAAGCTTTTTGGAGTGTTTCTTATCGACTATTCCATCGCATCGTCAACAGGAATGATGAACCTTGAAAAGCTGGAATGGGATCAGGAAGCTTTGAGCATTGCCGGCATTACGAGTGAAAAACTTTCCACGCTTGTTCCGACTACCCATGTTGTAAAAGGGCTTGCGCCTGAACTTGCCGATAAACTGGGCTTACGCACGGAAACTCCGTTTATTATCGGAGCCAGTGACGGCGTGCTTTCCAACCTTGGTGTTAACGCGATTGAACCGGGTGTTGTTGCCGTTACGATCGGGACAAGCGGTGCCATCCGTACGGTCAGTGACAGGCCGATCACCGACCAGAAAGGCCGGACGTTCTGTTATGCGCTGACAGATAAACATTGGGTGATCGGGGGACCTGTAAACAACGGCGGCATGACGTTCCGATGGGTCAGAGACCAGTTCGGTGCCGCTGAAGCAGAAACAGCAAAGCGCCTTGGAGTCGATCCTTACGAGATGCTGACTGAAATCGCAAAAAAGGTCTCTCCCGGAGCCGACGGTCTTTTATTTCACCCGTACATGGCAGGAGAACGAGCGCCGCTCTGGAACGCCAATGCGCGCGGCTCATTCTTTGGGCTTGCTCTCTACCATAAAAAAGAGCATATGATCCGGGCGGTGCTCGAAGGAGTTATTTTCAACCTTTACAGTGTCTTGCTCGCTCTTCAGGAATTAATCGGGATTCCAAAAGGGGTGCAGGCGACTGGCGGGTTTGCCCGTTCTGCTCTTTGGCGGCAGATGATGGCTGACATCTTCAATCAAGATGTGACGATTCCTGAGAGTTTCGAAAGCTCTTGTCTCGGGGCGGTCATCCTTGGATTGTATGCATTAGAAGAAATTGATGATTTCTCCATCGTATCCGAGATGGTCGGCAGCACGCATCAGCACAAGCCAAACCCTGAAAACGTCGATACGTATCAGGAGCTGATGTCCATCTTCCTATCCGTCTCACGCAGCCTGGAGGATGAGTATAAACAGATTGCCGATTTCCAAAGAAAAAGGCTGGAAATGTAATGGAAAGGAGCAGTTCCCTTTTTATGGGGGACTGTTCTTTTTTGTGTGGAAAAAATGGAAGCGGCTACTCTTTTTTAAATTAAAAGAGACGTAACAAATCCCCGGAAGGCTATGTTACAATGGGTTTGAATTAAGGACTTTTACACGAAGGGGATGCGCACACTTGGAAAAGCTAGCTGTTCAAGATCAAGAAGTTTTTGCTGCTATACAGGACGAACTAGGCCGTCAGCGGAATAAGATTGAGCTTATTGCATCAGAAAACTTTGTAAGTCAAGCGGTAATGGAGGCTCAAGGATCCGTACTGACCAACAAGTACGCGGAAGGATATCCTGGCCGCCGTTATTACGGAGGATGCGAATATGTTGACGTAGCTGAGGATTTAGCAAGAGACCGTGCCAAGAAAATCTTTGGAGCGGAACATGTCAACGTTCAGCCTCATTCCGGTGCACAGGCGAATATGGCTGTGTATTTTACCGTATTGGAGCCAGGTGACACTGTCCTCGGAATGAATCTATCACACGGAGGGCATTTGACTCACGGAAGCCCGGTTAACTTTTCCGGCGTTTTGTACAATTTTGTTGAGTACGGGGTGGACAAAGAAACTCATCTCATCAACTATGAGGATGTCCGCCAAAAAGCGCTTGAGCATGAGCCGAAAGTGATCGTGGCTGGTGCGAGTGCCTATCCAAGAGCTATTGATTTCAAAAAGTTCCGTGAGATTGCCGATGAAGCAGGAGCGTATCTCATGGTAGACATGGCGCATATCGCTGGGCTTGTGGCAGCGGGGCTTCATGAGAATCCGGTTCCTTACGCTGATTTTGTAACAACAACTACGCATAAAACATTGCGCGGCCCTCGCGGCGGAATGATTTTCTGTAAAGAAGAGTTTGCCAAGAAAATTGATAAATCCATTTTCCCTGGAATCCAGGGTGGACCCCTTATGCATGTCATTGCAGCTAAAGCTGTCGCATTTGGCGAAGCATTAAGCGAAGACTTTAAAACGTATGCCGGACAAATCATTGATAACGCAAAAAGGCTGGCTGATTCTCTTAAAAAAGAAGGAATCACGCTTGTGTCCGATGGCACAGACAATCATTTGATCCTGATTGACGTAAGCAAGCTCGGCATTACGGGCAAGATTGCTGAAAAAGCATTGGATGATGTCGGTATTACCGTAAACAAAAACACGATTCCATTCGATACTGAAAGCCCGTTTGTAACAAGCGGAATCCGTATCGGTACTGCTGCTGTTACATCCCGTGGCTTCGGACTTGAAGACATGGATGAAATTGCATCCCTGATCGCGCTTGTTGTTAAAAATCCTGAAGGTGAAGAAGCATTGAAGGAAGCAAGCGAGCGTGTAGCTGCTCTTGCCGGGAAGTATAAGCTGTACGAGTAAGAAAAGAGATGTTTTTACAAAGGCGCCCTGCAGAGGGCGTCTTTTTTTGTAGCTGGCTGTTTCGTAACCTTTGTTGCTCCTTAGGAGTGGTTGATTTCCGTTTCAGGATGCTCGCTTTTACCGGCGTAAACGCCTACTTTCGCGGGGCGTGCGTTAAGCCCCACGGCGCAAGCGCCTTTGGGTCTTACCTGTCACGCTACCCCCGCAGGACAAGGAAGGCTTCGGCAGCGTTATATCGCACGAAGAAAATGTGAAATTCATTTTCGAGGAGTCTCGCACCTTGCACTCGAATCAACTAATCAATGAATGTTTTTCACAAAAAAGTTACCAAAGCAACAATCTTTTAGAATAGCCCCCAAGTCTTTTACCTCAAAGGCGGGAGGTGATAGCTGGCGTTTCAATCACACCTCGCTTAAATTCTGTAAAGTTAAGAGAATGTTCATTTGTAAATTGCAGAAAACTTGTATACTCTTAAGGAGAATTGATCTGTGATTGAATAGTTAGTATATAAATTTAAGGTAGTAGAGGTGAAAAGATGGCTAAACAAAAACCAAAAGGAAAGAGCAAGGCAAAGTCTCAGACGAAAAACTATGTCCGAAACAAAAACCAAAAATCTTCAAGCTGGATTTTCTGGTTCATCGGTATTATTGCGTTAGGTATCATTGTCGTCTTGTTTGTGGGCAATCCGGGGGACAAGGGGAAAGACTCGAATCAAAATGTCTCGATTGATTATAAAGGGCAGCCTTATTTAGGTGATCAATCTGCTGATGTGAAGGTTATTGAATTTGGGGATTATAAATGCCCGAACTGCAAAAACTTCAACATGTCATTTTTCCCTGAAGTTGATAAAGACCTGATTAAAACAGGCAAAATTAAGTTTTATTTTATCAACTACCCGTTCATCAACGTAGATTCAAGGCGATCGGCACAGTTTGCGGAAACCGTGTATGCGGAACTAGGCAACGACAGCTTTTGGAAGTTCCACGAGCTCTTATATAAAAAGCAGCCCGCAGACCCAGAAGACGAACACCGTGATATCTTTAAAGAGGGCTTCCTGGTGAAGACGCTGGCAGAAGCGACGTCTGAAAAAGATGCAGCCAAAGTGAAAAAGGCATTCAGCAGCTCGAATCATGATGAGGACGTAAAGAAGGATGAGGCACTCGTAAGCAAGCTAAACGTGGAATTTACTCCAACACTCTTTGTAAACGGCAAAAAGTTTACAGGAAGCACGTACGGAGACTTTAAGAAACAAGTAGAAGAAGCAGCGAAAGGGAAGAAGTAAGATGAACAAGCCTTTGTTGCTGAGCTGGCTGACGGCCATCATCGCGGTCATCGGCTCACTTTACTTCAGTGAGGTCATGCATTACGTTCCGTGTACATTTTGCTGGTACCAGAGGATCCTGATGTACCCGCTCGCCGTATTTCTAGGTGTGGCTTTCTACCATCAGGACAGCAGAATTGCCCGTTATGTGCTGCCTCTCTCTGTTTTAGGTATATTTGTGTCAGGCTATCACATCGCGCTGCAAAAGATTCCGGCATTGCAGGAATTTGAAGTATGCACATCAGGTGTGCCTTGTTCGCAGGATTATATCAACTGGCTGGGCTTTATTACGATCCCGATGCTCGCCTTCACAGCCTTTGTGATCATTACAGTGAGCATGATCATATTGAGCAGAAAAGGATAACCGTCTTGCCGCAGGAGCTGCCAGAAAGTCATAAACTGACCTTCTGGCAGCTCCTTTTAAAAAATTTTGATTGTGGAGTCATTACTTGCAAAACAATCTCCATTGACAAGTTGATTGGAGTGTAAGGTGTGAGACTCCAGCGGAACGCGCGTGACAGGTGAAACCCGCAGGCGCTTGCGCCGAGGGGTTCAGCGCACGCCCCGCGGAAAGCGATCAGCCTGGAACGGAGATCAACTACTTCCAGATAGACAGCACCTTTCAGTGTTATAGCCATATTGGACAGCCTCATGTTTTTCGAATTGGAAGCTTTTTAATCCTTGAAGTGGCTCCTTTTTTTCTGTAAAATGCGGAAGAGGTTATGTGCAAAGAAAAAGTTCGGGTGGACAAGCCCGTTGTGAAAAAGGAGAGGTAGCAGGATGGGTAATGTTTTTGTTCTGGATCATCCATTGATACAGCATAAATTAACACATATTCGTGACGTTGAAACAGGAACAAAGGAATTTCGTGAGCTTGTGGATGAAGTAGCGGGATTGATGGCTTTTGAAATCACGCGGGATCTTCCGCTTGAGGAGGTAACCATTCAAACTCCTGTAGCTGAAGCGCAAATGAAAGTAATTGCCGGGAAAAAGCTGGGGCTTGTACCGATTCTCCGTGCTGGTCTTGGAATGGTAGATGGCATCTTAAAATTGATTCCAGCAGCGAAAGTTGGGCATGTAGGTCTATATCGCGACCCGGAAACACTTTTGCCAGTTGAATACTACGTTAAGCTTCCATCCGATGTGGAAGAGCGCGACTTTATTGTGATCGATCCGATGCTGGCAACTGGCGGTTCAGCCGCTGCAGCTATTACTTCCCTGAAGAACCGCGGTGCGAAAAACATTAAGTTGATGTGTCTCGTTGCTGCTCCTGAAGGAATCGAATTGATCCACAAAGACCATCCTGAAGTGGACATCTATTTGGCAGCCCTTGATGAGAAACTCAATGACCACGGCTATATCGTTCCTGGTCTTGGTGATGCAGGGGATCGTCTTTTCGGAACAAAATAAGCGAAGTTGAAGAAGCACCGGCGGAAATCTCCGATGCTTCTTTTTTTTGTGGGCGAAATGATGGAAGGGGGAATAAATGTAGCGAATCGCGTCGAAATGTGTCGTGGATAAACGGTTCGATAAAAAATGTGGACGTTTCGATAATATATCAACGTTTTCAATAATAATAAAAGATTTTCGATAATAAAATCAGGAATTCGATAATAAAAATCCAGGTCACCCTAGCTTTCCTCTATTTTGACTGATTTTCTTTTTGAAGCTGGATTTCTCCCCCCTTATAGAGCTCCTTCATGCAATTCGAGCTAAAAATACAGCAACTAAACTCCTTTTGCCTGCTTTTTAAAGAAAATCCCCTAATAAATCCATCAACTTGCCCGCAAAAATTAAAAACGCCCCTCCGCTCACCCCGGGCATCCCGGAATGAACAGAAACGGAGCGTTCCTTACTAAAATCCAATCAACTAATCTCCTCAAACGCTACGGAAATAAGCTTTCCGTTGTCCGGGTTATGGAGAACTTTTACTTTAATGTCTTTTTCAACATTGTTCTCGGTTACGATGAAGTCAAAGAAATCAATGACGGTTCCGTCAGCATTGACGCGGCGAGTATCGTACTGATAGTCGCTGATCGCGCTGTTCGGATACTTCTCTTTTGTCCGTTCAAGAGCGATTTTCCCCCACTTTGCGTAATCCTGCCGCATGGGCTCGGTTGATATGTTGACCCTGTTGTTCCGGTTCTGGTCTTCGTAGTAACCGGTCTGATGGGGTTCCACATTATTTTTCCGGTCGTTTGCATTGTTCATGCATGCCCCTAAAATCATCAAAAAGAAAGCAAATAAAAATCCTGTTTTAGTAAGTTTCAAGTGATAGCCTCCTCGTGATTCGATATCACTCAAAAGTGTCTGCAAAAACCTGAATTTTATACATAAATGAACATTTAATATTGTGTAATATCCCGCGATTTTCCTAAGGAAAAGCAATATTATAGAGCATTTGAATAAACATATAGGAATTGTGACAGATTTTCCACAATTTATACGATATTTAACCCCTAATTGCGTTGACACCGAGGTACCGCTATTGTATCCTTACAAAGGGAATATGGTAAGGTTTTCATACTAGGAGACTAGCGCGTTTCCTAATATTTTGAACTCTTGCTTATATTTCGGAAGGAGTCCATGCGATGAGCACCGGGAAACGGCCTTATAAAGCAATGGCATTAATGTCAGGTATATTGTCAACACTAGTTGGAGGTATATTGCTTGGACTTTTCGGCGGTATGTGGCTGGATCGCTTCACGGGAACAAGTCCTTTGTTCCTCATCATTGGCTTGTTTCTAGGGCTTGGAGCCGGCGTTTATGGCATGATCCGTTTATTATCCAACCAATCAGGAGAAGAACGCAAATGACCGAGTACACCATGACCTACAGAAGATACATAAAGTATACACTCTTTATGCTCTCTTTTTTTGTCCTCGGATACGGAGTAACGTCCTGCAAATCCATCTTCCTCGGTTTATCATTCGGCACCCTGTTCAGTCTATTTAATCTCTGGAGTATGTACTCCAGTATCGAGCGGCTCGGACAAGCAGTCATTAACCAGCAGAAAGTCAGGACAATGGGCTCATTATCAAGACTTCTCATGGGAGGTCTCGCGGCGCTAATTGCCATTAGATTCCCGCAATTCTTCAATTTGTTAAGTGTGGTAATTGGATTGATGACGGTCTATATTATCATGTTAATAGATTCACTAACTAAAACCATACGTACTCCAAAGGAAAAGAGGTGAACACAGGTGGAACACGAAGCTCCGATACATACGTTTATGGGTTTGCAATTTAACCTGTCTAACGTATTGATGATTACAGTTTCATCACTTATTGTTTTCCTGATTGCTGTACTGGCTACCCGTGCCTTGTCCATGAGACCGGGCGGAATGCAAAACTTCCTCGAATGGGTAGTGGACTTTGTAAAAGGAATCATTAATAGCACAATGGACTGGCATACCGGCGGACGCTTTCTAACGTTAGGACTCACGCTGCTCATGTACATTTTTGTCTCCAATATGCTGGGACTGCCGTTTGCAGTAGCTTTCGGACATGAATTATGGTGGAAGTCCCCGACAGCAGACCCGACGATCACATTGACACTCGCTGTTATGGTAGTGGTTTTAAGCCATTATTATGGAGTGAAGTTAAAGGGTGCTAAAGCATATGGTTCAGAGTTCTTCAAACCATTCAAGCTTTTCTTCCCATTAAAGCTGATTGAAGAATTCGCAAACACACTTACGCTGGGTCTTCGGCTTTACGGTAACATCTATGCCGGTGAAATTCTTCTCGGCCTTCTCGTGGGTCTCTCACACCAAGGTATCTTTGCTGGTATTCTGGGAATCTTCCCATTGATTGTATGGCAAGGGTTCTCGGTATTCGTAGGTGCTATCCAGGCATTTATCTTTACCATGTTAACAATGGTTTATTTAGCCCATAAAGTGGCTGATGACCATTAATTAATATAATTTCCGTTTCCGGCCAAATAGCCGGGAACAAAAAAATAAAATTTACAGGGGAATAGAAGGGAGTAATACAAAAATGAATCTTATTGCAGCAGCAATTGCAATCGGTCTAGCAGCACTAGGTGCAGGTATTGGTAACGGTCTTATCGTAGGACGTACAGTTGAGGGGGTTGCTCGTCAACCAGAACTACGCGGTACGCTTCAAACAACAATGTTTATCGGGGTTGCGTTAGTTGAAGCACTTCCTATCATCGGTGTTGTTATTGCATTTATCGTTCTTGGGAAGTAATAACAGCAAGATTTAAAAAGATCTCAATAATGGCGAAGCATGTTTCAAAACTGGAACTTTTCTTCGCCATTCCTTATGTATGACCTATTGAAGGGAGGAAATACCGTGCAATCCTTAATTTTAGGTGCTGCAACCGGTGGTGTTAACGGCGGAGATATTCTCTTCCAGTTACTAGCATTCATAATCTTAATGCTCTTGTTACGCAAGTATGCATGGGGTCCGTTAATGGGCATCATGAAAGAGCGTCAATCTTATATAACAAATGAAATCGAAGCAGCAGAAACAAACCGCAAAGAAGCGGAACAGCATCTCGCTGCACAAATTCAAGAATTAAAACAAGCGCGTGAGGAAGCAAGAGCTATCATTGAAAATTCGAAAAAACAAGGTGAAGTCCAAGGAGAAGCCATCATTCAGGCTGCCCGCGGCGAAGCCAACCGTGTGAAAGAAGAAGCACTTGCTGACATTGCCAGTGAAAGAGAAAAAGCTGTGGCTACTCTCCGTAATGAAGTCGCTTCTCTATCCGTTATGATTGCTTCTAAAGTCATTGCGAAAGAACTAGATGAGCGCAGCCAGGAGAAGTTAATCCAGGATTATCTTCAAGAGGCAGGCGAAGCTAGATGAGCAAAGATCTTACTGTAATTGCAAAACGTTACGCATCAGCGCTTTTTGAAGTAGTAGGGCAAGAGAATCTTGATAAGGCAGAAGCTGAGCTTCGCCTCGTAAAAAGCATCATGGAACAAAACCATGATATCCAAAAGATTTTAAACCACCCGAAAATTTCTGTACAGCAGAAAAAACAAATCGTAAAAGACAGCATTGGCACGGACATTTCAGCACCGGTCCTGAACACAGTTTTCTTGCTCATCGACCGCAACCGCCAAGGTTTGATCACTGAGATGGCCAGCCAATTCATTGGATTAGCAAATGAATCGCGCGGCATTGCTGATGCAACTGTTTACTCTGTCCGCTTGTTATCTGCAGATGAAAAACGCCAGCTTGAGGAAACGTTCGCGAAACGAGTAGGCAAGCAGCGGCTGCGCATTGAAAATATTATTGACCAAAGCCTCGTGGGGGGCGTAAGAATCCGCATCGGCAACCGTATTTTTGACGGAAGTGTCCGCGGGAAACTAGAGCGTATTGAACGTCAATTAGCCGCTACGCAAGGCTAAAAAGATAGGGGTGAAATTCATGAGCATTAAAGCTGAAGAAATCAGTGCTTTAATAAAAAAACAGATTGAAAACTATCAGTCTGAAATCGAAGTTAACGATGTCGGTACAGTTATTCAAGTCGGTGACGGTATTGCCCGTGCGCATGGATTGGATAATGTTATGGCTGGTGAGCTTGTTGAATTTTCTAACGGTGTTATGGGTATGGCCCAGAACCTTGAAGAAAACAACGTCGGTATCATCATCCTTGGGCCTTACCAGGAGATCCGTGAAGGAGACGAGGTTAAACGTACAGGACGCATCATGGAAGTTCCTGTAGGACCGGAGCTTTTAGGACGTGTTGTTAACCCGCTTGGCCTTCCTATTGATGGTAAAGGGCCGGTAGAAACAGTGAAAACACGCCCGATCGAGCAAAAAGCTCCTGGAGTAATGGCTCGTAAGTCTGTACATGAGCCGCTTCAAACAGGAATCAAAGCGATCGATGCCCTCGTTCCAATCGGACGCGGACAGCGTGAGCTGATCATCGGTGACCGCCAAACTGGTAAAACAGCTGTAGCCATCGATACGATCATCAACCAAAAAGATCAGGACATGATTTGTATCTATGTTGCGATCGGACAAAAAGAGTCCACCGTTGCTGGTGTTGTTGAAACTCTTCGCGAACATGGTGCTCTCGATTACACGATCGTTGTTTCTGCTGGTGCTTCCCAGCCTGCACCTCTTCTTTTCTTGGCGCCGTATGCCGGTGTATCCATGGCTGAAGAGTTCATGTGGGACGGAAAACACGTATTGATCGTTTATGATGACCTTTCAAAACAGGCAGCAGCATACCGTGAGCTTTCCTTGCTTCTTCGCCGTCCTCCAGGCCGCGAGGCTTATCCAGGGGATGTTTTCTACCTTCACTCACGCCTTTTAGAGCGTGCTGCGAAATTAAACGATGAATTAGGCGGAGGTTCTATTACCGCACTTCCTTTCATCGAAACACAAGCGAGTGACGTATCTGCTTATATCCCGACAAACGTTATCTCCATTACAGACGGACAGATCTTCTTGCAGTCTGACCTGTTCTTCTCTGGTGTACGTCCGGCAATTAACGCAGGTATCTCTGTATCCCGTGTAGGGGGATCAGCTCAAATTAAAGCGATGAGCAAAGTATCCGGTACCCTTCGTCTTGACCTTGCATCTTTCCGTGAGCTTGAAGCATTTGCTCAGTTCGGTTCGGATCTGGACAAAGCGACTCAAGCGAAACTTAACCGTGGTGCGCGTACAGTAGAAGTACTTAAACAAGGACTTCACAAACCGCTTCGCGTAGAACTTCAAGTTGCCAGCCTTTTTGCATTAACAAGAGGATATCTTGACGATGTAGCTGTTGAGGATGTAACTCGCTTTGAAGAAGAGCTTCATGCATACATGGAAACAAACACTAAAGACGTTCTTGACCAAATCAAAACGACTGGAAAACTTCCAGAAGGCGACGATCTGGACAACGCGATCAAAGCGTTTAAAAAAGTATTTGCATAAGAAAAGCTGAAGTGCTCGCTTAGGCCCGACAAGCGCTGGAACTCTCACACAGCAACACGCTTTTTGTGTTGAGGAGTGAGAGTGAAGCGACCTCGAGGGCCTGAGCACTGAAGCTAGATCCAGTGCTAACAGTAACGATATGTTTTTCAATAGATAACTGCGCAGGATGCACCCATGCATCCTGCAACCAGCTTAAATAAAAGGTGGTGAATACGAGTGGCATTACGAGATATTAAAGCTAGAATCGATGCAACAAAAAAGACAATGCAGATTACAAAAGCAATGGAGATGGTATCCGCTGCTGCCTTGAACCGTGCTGAGCAAAACGCCAAACGATTTGTTCCTTATATGGATAAAATCCAGGAGGTCGTTTCCAGCATTGCTTCAGGAAGCAAGAGTGCACGCCATCCTATGCTTTTGAGCCGCCCTGTGAAAAAGACGGGATATTTTGTCATCACAGCAGACCGCGGTTTGGCAGGTGCCTATAACTCCAACGTTCTTCGTCACGTTTTCCGTACGATTAAAGAGCGCCATCAGTCTCCTGATGAATATGCGATCATCGTTGTGGGTAAGGTAGGCCTTAACTTCTTTAAGAGCCGCAGCATGCCGGTCTTGGACAGCATTACCGGTCTGGCTGACCAGCCATCTTTTGCAGACATTAAAGCGATCGCGAGCAAAGCAGTCAATCTGTATGCTAACGAAACATTCGACGAGCTTTACATGTACTATAATCATTTCGTCAGTGCCATCCAGTCAGAACTAACGGAAAAGAAAGTCCTTCCGCTGACTGACTTTGATGGAGCGAGCACATCAACTGCTTCCTACGAGTACGAGCCTTCTGAAGAAGAAATTCTTGAAGTCTTGCTTCCACAGTATGCTGAAAGCTTGATCTACGGAGCGTTATTGGACGCTAAAGCAGCAGAGCATGCTTCTCGTATGACAGCGATGAGAAATGCAACTGACAATGCAAACGAATTGATCGGCCAGTTTACGCTTACGTATAACCGTGAACGTCAGGCAGCCATCACTCAGGAAATTACCGAGATTGTCGGCGGGGTTGCGGCACTCGAATAGATTTTTTATGCCTCATTCAGGCATGCCGGCACAAACCAGTGCCAGAAGTTAGGAGGGGAAACGATGAATAAAGGTTATATAACTCAGATTCTCGGACCTGTTGTTGACGTTAAATTCAATGACAGTCTTCCGGAACTTTTGAATGCATTAACTGTTGACGCTGAAGGCGTTCAATTAACTCTAGAAGTAGCCCTTCACCTTGGTGACAACACTGTCCGTACCATCGCGATGGATTCTACTGACGGTCTTGTACGTGGAATGGCAATCAATGATACAGGCAAGCCGATCTCCGTACCTGTAGGAAGTGCGACACTTGGCCGCGTATTTAACGTGCTTGGTGACCACATCGACCTTGGGGAACCGGTTCCTGCTGATGTTCGCCGTGATCCGATTCACCGCGGAGCACCTACTTTCGAAAACCTTACAACACGCACTGAAATCCTTGAAACTGGTATTAAAGTCGTTGACCTTATCGCCCCTTATGTTAAGGGTGGTAAGATCGGTCTTTTCGGAGGTGCGGGTGTAGGTAAAACCGTACTTATCCAGGAATTGATCAACAACATCGCTCAAGAGCATGGCGGTCTTTCCGTATTTGCTGGTGTTGGTGAACGTACTCGTGAAGGAAATGACCTTTTCCACGAAATGACCGATTCTGGTGTTATCAAGAAAACAGCAATGGTATTCGGCCAGATGAATGAGCCTCCTGGAGCACGTGCGCGTGTAGCACTTTCCGGGTTGACTATGGCTGAATATTTCCGTGACGAAGAAGGCCAGGACGTACTGTTCTTCGTTGACAACATTTTCCGTTTCACGCAAGCAGGTTCTGAAGTATCTGCCCTTCTTGGCCGTATGCCATCAGCGGTAGGTTACCAGCCTACACTTGCAACAGAAATGGGCCAATTGCAAGAGCGTATTACATCCACGAAAAAAGGTTCCGTAACATCCATCCAGGCGATCTACGTACCTGCGGATGACTATACTGACCCGGCTCCGGCAACCGCGTTTGCCCACTTGGATGCAACAACTAACCTTGAGCGTAAATTGACTGCCATGGGTATCTACCCTGCGGTAGATCCATTGGCCTCTACTTCACGCGGGCTTACTCCTGAAGTTGTTGGAGAAGAACACTACAATGTAGCACGCCAAGTTCAGCAAACATTGCAGCGCTATAAAGAATTACAGGATATTATCGCGATCCTTGGTATGGACGAGTTATCTGAAGAAGATAAATTGATTGTACAGCGTGCACGCCGTATCCAATTCTTCTTATCTCAAAACTTCCACGTTGCTGAGCAGTTTACCGGACAAAAAGGATCTTATGTTCCTGTTAAAGAAACCATCAAAGGATTCAAAGAGATCCTTGAAGGCAAGCACGACGACCTTCCGGAAGATGCATTCCGTCTTGTAGGTTCTATTGAAGATGTTATTGAAAAAGCAAAGACAATGGTCTAAACCTATAAGGGGGTAAGACGAAATGAAAACTTTAGAAGTAAGTGTAGTCACCCCTGATGGTCCCGTGTTTGAAGGAACGGCAGAAATGGTCAGTGCAAAAGCAAAAAGCGGAGAGCTTGGTGTCTTGCCTGGACATATTCCGTTGGTTGCTCCTTTAACCATCAGTGCAGTTCGTGTGCACCAGGATGGAAAAACACTTTATGTGGCCGTTAGCGGTGGATTTATCGAAGTCCGGCCTGAAAAAGTAACGGTTCTTGCTCAATCTGCAGAACTAGCAAGCGAGATTGAGATGGAACGTGCTCAAGCGGCTAAAGAGCGTGCTGAGCGCCGTCTGGCAGCAACAAATCAAGACGATATCGACCATAAAAGAGCAGAGCTTGCTCTTCGGCGTGCGGTCAACCGTATTGAAATCGCGAGCCGCAGATAAATAAAGTAAGAAGCCTCCCTGGCTTTGGCCAGGGAGGCTTTTTTTGCACAAGAAGGGATATTTCGGGTGACTATAGGAAGAATTCTGGCAGCATCGTGAAGTTTCCGGGCGACTTACCAAGTCTTTTTCTTTTTTTTTACGAAAAAGTATATAATAAGGGAAACCCGCATGTTGGAGGAAAAACAAATGAGCTTTAGAAACCAAACTATATTACCGGCTGTTCGCAAATGGAAGGAACTTGAGCAGTTACTGAACAGCGAGTATACATACATCGTCATTCTTGACAGCCACATTGCTCAGTTGAAAAGTATGGTGAAAATTGCCGGCCAGGCCAATAAAAAGCTATTTGTCCATGCGGATTTGATCAATGGTTTAAAAGCAGATGAATATGCTGCGGAATTTATCTGCCAGGAAATCAAGCCGGCTGGCATCATTTCAACACGGTCAAATGTCATTGCGACGGCAAAAAAGAAAGGTGTAACCGCCATACAGCGGTTATTTTTGCTTGATTCCATCGCACTGGAAACAAGCTATAAAATTATCGGGAAGACACAGCCTGATTTTATCGAGGTCTTGCCTGGATTGATGCCGAACATCATCAAAGAAGTTCATGAAAAAACGGGTATTCCTGTGTTTGCAGGCGGATTGATCCGGACAAAAGAAGAGATCGATCTGGCGATTCAAGGAGGGGCAGTGGCGGTGACCACTTCCGATAAGGAACTCTGGTAAAGGTGATGCATGAATTTTCCATATCCTTACCCATTGACAGCGTTTTCAAGCTATGATTAAATATTAGACAAGTTAATAATTTGATGGAGAATCGGAGATCAGCAGAAGCCCTTACAATAACTTAAGGGATATTTTTGCTGGTCTTTTTTTTCACCAAATGTCATTAATGGGGCAGGCTAAGAGAAATTTTCCATTCTCTTGTCTAATTTGGAAAGGAGTGTAGAAGGATGTCACCGATACTCGGAGAAATTATCGGAACAATGATCTTAATTATTTTTGGTGGCGGCGTTGTTGCCAATGTTAGCTTAAAGAAATCCAAGGCAGAAGGCGGAGGGTGGATTGTTGTGGGTCTTGGCTGGGGTCTTGCTGTATCGATGGCTGTATACGCTGTCGGTAAGTTCAGCGGTGCACATTTAAATCCAGCGGTTACGTTAGGATTGGCTGCAATTGGAGACTTTAGCTGGTCACAGGTTCCAGGGTATATTGCTGCACAGATGCTTGGTGGTTTCCTGGGCGGAATTATTGTTTATTTTCAATTTCTGCCTCACTGGGAACAGACAGAGAATCCAGCTGTGAAACTTGGCGTTTTTTCTACGGACCCTGCAATTCCACATACATTATCGAATCTTTTAAGTGAGTTTATTGGAACAGCTGTTTTACTGGTAGGACTTTTGTCTATTGGAGCGAATAAATTTACAGAAGGATTAAATCCTTTGATCGTCGGTTTCCTGATTGTAGCGATTGGATTATCTCTCGGAGGACCTACCGGATATGCGATTAACCCGGCACGTGACCTTGGGCCGAGACTGGCACATTTCTTTTTGCCGATCAGCGGCAAGGGAGGATCTAACTGGAAGTATGCCTGGATTCCTGTTGTCGGCCCGATTTTAGGCGGAGTATTTGGCGCACTTCTTTATCAAGCATTGTTTGAAGGCAAGGTAACCGCTTTCTTTTGGAGCTGGACCGTATTATCGGCATTGATATTTGCAGCGGCTCATCTTGCCGGCAAGAGCGGTACACAAGGGCTCAGACACGGTGAGAGAATAAAGAACTAACACACAAAAAACACATTAGAATGCATAAAAACCAGTTCATTTGTAAAGGAGAGCTATTTCTATGGATAAGAAATATGTTTTAGCACTGGATCAAGGAACAACAAGTTCACGCGCAATTCTTTTTAACAAAGAAGGCGAAGTTGTATCTGTTGCACAAAAAGAATTCACACAGCATTTCCCCAAGCCGGGCTGGGTTGAACATAACGCCCAGGAGATCTGGGGAAGCATACTTGCTGTTGTTGCCCAGGTACTGGAAGGAACGAACACTTCTCCAAAAGAAATAGCGGCGATCGGAATTACAAATCAGCGTGAAACAGCTGTAGTATGGGACAAAAATACCGGGAAGCCTGTTTACAATGCGATTGTTTGGCAATCAAGACAGACGGCAGATATCTGTGAAGAACTAAAGGCGCAGGGACACAACGATCTATTCAGAGACAAGACAGGCCTGCTGATCGATGCGTATTTTTCAGGTACAAAAGTAAAATGGATCTTGGATAACGTGGAAGGTGCACGCGAAAAGGCAGAAAAGGGCGACCTTCTTTTCGGAACGATTGATACGTGGTTATTGTGGAAAATGACTGGCGGACAAGCACACGTTACCGATTACTCGAACGCTTCAAGAACCTTGATGTATAACATCTACGATTTGAAATGGGATGAAGAACTGCTTGATATCCTTGACGTTCCGGCATCCATGCTTCCTGAAGTAAAATCATCTTCAGAAGTCTACGGCCAAACGATCGATTATCACTTCTTCGGTGAAAGCATTCCAATTGCAGGGATTGCCGGCGACCAGCAGGCTGCACTTTTCGGCCAAGCGTGCTTTGAAACAGGCATGGCGAAGAATACGTACGGCACCGGCTGCTTTATGCTCATGAATACTGGAGAAAAGGCCGTCAGATCTGAGCATGGGCTATTAACTACACTTGCTTGGGGAATTGACGGAAAAGTACAGTACGCGCTTGAAGGCAGTATTTTTGTAGCGGGTTCAGCAGTTCAATGGCTTCGAGACGGCCTGCAGCTAATCCGTACTTCTCCTGAAAGTGAAGAACTTGCAGAGCGTGTTACGTCATCTGATGGAGTGTATGTTGTACCGGCTTTCGTTGGGCTCGGAACGCCATATTGGGACAGTGAAGCACGAGGAGCTGTGTTCGGCTTGACGCGAGGAACGAAAAAAGAACACTTTGTGCGTGCTACGCTGGAGTCCCTTGCTTACCAGACTCGTGATGTTTTGACAGCCATGGAAGCTGATTCTGGCATTGAACTGAAAAAGCTTCGCGTGGACGGCGGCGCGGTGAAAAACAACTTCCTCATGCAATTCCAGTCCGATATTCTTGGAGTTCCGGTGGAGCGTCCGGAAATCAATGAAACTACGGCTTTAGGCGCGGCTTATCTCGCGGGCCTTGCTACAGGATTCTGGAGCGGCCGTGAAGCCATTGCAGATAAATGGAAAGTAGAAAAAGATTTTGACAACGCCATGGAAGAAAAAGAACGCGAAGATCTATACAAAGGCTGGAAAAAAGCCGTTGAAGCAGCACGAGTTTTTAAATAATTGGGAGTGGTTGATTTCCGTTTCAGGATGCTCGCTTTCCACGGGGCGTGCGGTGAGCCTTACCGGCGCCAGCGCCTACTTTCTCGGCGCAGGCGCCTGCGGGTCTCACCTGTCCCGCTGCTCCCGCAGGACAAGGAAGGCTTCGGCAGCGTTATATCGCACGAAGAAAATGTGAAATTCATTTTCGAGGAGTCTCGCACCTTGCACTCCAATCAACTTGTCAAAGAAGGAACTTTACAAAAATGTTCCCCAAAGCAACAATCTTTTAGAAAAGATCCTTAAATAAAAATTCGAGCGCACCATTTGCAAACTTCATCATAACTTGTTATGATAGCACTAAGTTAATAACGGTCGGAGCTACGGAGAGACCACAATACCCTGAGATAGGTTCAGGGGTATTGTGGTCTCTTTTTTGTTCTCTGGACAAAAATATACGCTTTAATTTGAGTGTTTTAGGAAAAGAATAACATTGAGGGATAAAAGAAGGAGCGGCGTGATATGGATAATAATCAATTTTCAAGCAATAAAAGAGAACAATATATAGAGGATATAAAAACTGCTTCCCTGGATTTATTAGTGATCGGGGGCGGAGTGACAGGAGCAGGAATTCTTCTTGATGCCACGACTCGAGGGATGAAAGCAGGCGTTTTGGAAATGCAGGACTTCGCAGGAGGTACATCCAGCCGTTCTACTAAGCTTGTCCATGGCGGACTTCGCTACTTAAAACAGTTCGAAGTCGGCCTGGTTGCAGAAGTAGGTAAAGAGCGTGCAATCGTTTATGAGAATGCACCCCATGTAACGACACCGGAGTGGATGCTTCTTCCAATGTACAAAAAAGGGACATTCGGCAAATTTTCTACTTCCATCGGTCTTAAGGTTTATGACTTTTTGGCAGGTGTAAAACGAAAAGAACGCCGATCCATGCTAAGCAAAGAAGAAACATTGAACCGTGAGCCATTATTGAAAAAGAAAGACATTCTAGGCGGCGGTTATTATGTGGAATATAAAACAGATGATGCTCGTCTAACTCTTGAAATTATGAAAGAAGCGGTCTATCGCGGAGGCAAGGCTGTCAATTATATTAAAGTGATAGACTTTATCTACGATAAGGACGGCAAACTTCTTGGTGTAAAAGCGGAAGACACACTTTCTGGAAAAGTGCATGAAATCTTTGCCAAGAAAATTGTTAACGCAGCCGGACCTTGGGTTGATGAACTGCGCGATATTGATAAGTCCAAAAAAGGAAAAAGAATTCACCATACAAAAGGGATCCACCTTGTAATCGATGGGGAACGTTTCCCGCTCCGCCAAGCGGTTTATTTTGACACACCGGACGGAAGAATGGTGTTTGCGATTCCGCGTGAAGGAAAAGCGTATGTCGGTACAACAGACACCGATTACAAAGGTGATTTGAAGAACCCAAGAATTACACATGATGATGTTGATTATGTAGTAAAAGCGATCAATTTCATGTTCCCTGATGTGAAGATCACAGAAAAAGACATTGAATCTTCCTGGGCCGGATTGCGTCCATTGATTCATGAAGATGGAAAAGATCCTTCTGAGATTTCCAGAAAAGACGAAGTGTTCTTCTCGCCTTCAGGATTGATTACGATTGCCGGCGGTAAATTAACCGGATATCGTAAAATGGCGGAAAAAGTGGCGGACATCGTTGCTGGCCAGCTTGAGAAAGAAGTGGGAATCAAGTACGACACCAGCAATACGAAACACCTTGTATTATCTGGCGGTAACGTAGGCGGAAGCAGCCACTACCCTGAATATATCCGTCAAAAAGTTTCTGAGGGCCTCAACCTTGGATTAAGCAAGGACGATGCAGAACAGCTTGTGAAAAAATACGGTTCCAACGTGGACCGTCTGTTTGAAATCATCCGGGACGGCCAGAAAGAAGCCGATCTTAATAAACTGCCGATCCAAGTCTATGCAACATTGATCTACGCTATGGACGAAGAGATGGCAACAACACCAGCTGACTACTTTATCCGCCGTACAAGCGCGATGTACTTTGACATTGCTTACGTACGCCAATGGAAAGAAAAAGGAATTGCCTTGATGGCGAAACACTTAAACTGGACACCAGAACAAACTCAGCAGCACACTGAAGAACTCGAACGCCAAATGAGCTACAGCACAGAAGCGATCTAACTACTTTATATCTTAGGTGCCAGGCACCCTCTTTTGACATATGTCAAAGAGCGGTGCCTGGCACCTTTTTCAATAACGTGGATTGCTCTAAATAAGGGTTAGGATAAGAAACAAGCAAGGTTTGTTTAATATAGCTCAATAGCTTTGCCGATTCAGACCGAGAAAGCAAGAATTCATCCGGCAGTGAACTGCAATTCTCAAGCAGTTCAAAGAATTGCTGCTTTTCATCCTGTATCGCTGCTTTTTTAAAATAGCCCCAAACGTGCTCGGCTGTATTCAGAAAAGCCTTCCTGGAATACGGAAGCTTCTCCATCCCTCCCAATTCATCGAGAATTGCAGTATAATCTTCTTCCCCTTTTGCCTCGAGAAACCGGTCTCTAACCTTGGTGTAATATTGGTAGCCTTTTGCCATCACGTCATATTTCTGTTTCGTCCACTCCAGTTCGGCTTCCTTCCTGACACTCATAAACACCCTCCTTCTATCCCCCGAACAAGCTCATATAATAGGAGTATAGTAATGAGCCCGCAGCTCCTCCCCCCGAATGTCGACACAAATTTTGGAATTTGCTATAATGAATACGATTACATAATGTTTAAAAAATTCTGATGATTAGGGAGGTAATGGATGGATTTAACACATGTTTACCAAAACAATTACCTTGTTGTAACCGTCTTTCTCGCATTGGGAATTCTTTTGCCGGTCGGGGCATTAACGGCAGGACGCCTGCTCCGCCCATATAAACCGACTAAAGAGAAATCGACCACATATGAGAGCGGAATTGAACCCTTTCATCAAAGCTGGATCCAATTTAACGTAAGATACTATTTGTTCGCCCTCATGTTTGTCATCTTTGATGTTGAAACTGTGTTTTTATATCCATGGGCTGTCGCCTATGACCATCTTGGGGCCTTTGCCCTCATTGAGATGGGGATATTTATTGTAATGCTCGCTCTTGGCCTCTTATACGCTTGGAAGAAGAAGGTGCTGAAATGGATCTGAAGCTGTCGGATATTTCACCTGAAGAAAAAGCAGAGCTTGAACGCAATATCTTTTTAACCACTTTAGAACAGATTAAAGCGTGGGCAAGGAGCAATTCGCTCTGGCCGCTTACATTCGGCCTTGCCTGCTGTGCCATCGAAATGATGGGAACCGGGTCATCCCACTATGACCTTGACCGTTTTGGCAGTATATTTCGGACCTCGCCACGGCAATCCGATGTCATGATCGTATCCGGGACGGTGACGAAAAAGATGGCTCCAGTCCTTAAACGGCTGTACGAACAAATGCCTGAGCCCAAATGGGTCATTGCCATGGGTTCCTGCGCAACAGCCGGTGGACCCTATATCAAGTCTTATGCCGTCGTTAAGGGAGTGGATCAGATCGTTCCCGTTGATGTTTATATTCCCGGATGTCCGCCAAATCCTGCAGCACTCATTTATGGAATCAATAAATTGCAGGAGAAGATCCGTTACGAAGCGAAGACTGGGAAGAAGGTGATGTAAGACATGCCAAACGAAAATGATGGAAAATCCCCTGAATCCAGCGAGCCGTTATCGAAGGAAGAACTAAAAAAACAGGCAGCTGCTGAAGCAAAAGCGAAAGCCCTGGAGCTTGCCAGACAAAGAGCTCTCGAGAAAAAAGAGGAGAGCGGTGGTCCCGCCCAGGAACTAAGCATTGAGGAACAAAAGAAAAAAGCTGTCGCAGAAGCTAAAGCGAAAGCTGCTGAACTAGCAAAGCAAAAAGCTTTAAGACAAAAAGAAGAAACATCAAGCACTCCGGAGGATCCTTTGGCTGATGAAAAAGCAAAGGCAGCTGCTAAAGCAAAAGCCGCTGCAGCCGCAAAGGCCAAAGCTGCCGCAGCCGCCAAAGCAAGAGCAGCAAGAGATGGAACAGCAGACTCATCTAATCCAGCGGACGACGAAAAAGCAAAGGCAGCTGCTAAAGCAAAAGCCGCTGCAGCCGTAAAGGCCAAAGCAGCCGCTGCTGCCAAAGCGAGAGCAGCCAGAGAGGGAGCAGCAGACTCATCCCATCCTTCCGACGAAAAAGCAAAGGCTATTGCTGCTGCTAAAGCGAAAGCCGCCGCTGCCGCCGCTGCAAGAGCCAAAGCTGCCACAGCCAAGACAGAGGTGCCAGCTGAAGAACAAAAGCCATCTCCGTTACAACCGCTTCTTGACCGTTATGTCAGCGTGATCAAGAAGACATTGGGGGAAGATGTGCTTGAAGACAGCTACATCAATCCGCTTTCCAAGGATGCTCCGACCCTTGTTGCCAAACCGGATACATATTTTAAAATTGCCGAACTTCTTAAACACCACGATGAACTTCGTTTTGATTATTTGTCAGAACTTCACGCCACAGATTTTGAAACTCACCTAGAGGTCTACAATCATTTTTATTCCTACACACATCGCAGTCCAGTTGCATTGAAAGTAAGAATCAATAGAGAAGAAGCAGTCATTGACTCATTAGCTCCTCTTTGGGCGGGGGCAGACTGGCCGGAAAGAGAAGCCTTCGACCTGCTGGGAATCACCTTTACCGGGCATCCAAACTTAACGAGGATTATGATGCCTGACGATTGGGTGGGCCATCCGCTCCGCAAAGATTATGAACCGTATGATGTGGAGGTGTAGCCGGTGATCCGCACCGAAGAAATGCTGCTGAATGTCGGTCCTCAGCATCCGAGTACACATGGGGTGTTCCGGATCGTGCTGAAAATTGACGGAGAAACCATTATCGAAGCCCAGCCGGTCATTGGATATCTGCATCGCGGGACTGAAAAGCTCGCTGAAAACCTTCAATACACACAGATCATTCCGTACACAGACCGTATGGATTATCTTGCTGCAATGACGAACAATTATGTCATCTGCCATGCAGTTGAAACGATGATGAACATTGAAATTCCTGAACGGGCGGAATATCTCCGTATTCTCGTGATGGAGCTTGGACGGATCGCGAGCCATTTAGTCTGGTTTGGAACGTACCTCCTGGATATAGGAGCAATGAGCCCGTTTCTCTATGCCTTCAGGGAGAGAGAAGCCATTATCGGAATGTTAAACGAAATATCAGGGGCACGCCTGACTTTCAATTATATGAGGATCGGAGGAGTGAAGTGGGATGCTCCAGAAGGCTGGATCCAGAAGATTAGAGAGTTTGTTCCTTACATGCGGGAGCAGCTTTCAGGATATCACGATCTTGTAACCGGAAATGAAATCTTTTTGAATCGTGTAAAAGGCGTTGGTTTTTATACGAAGGAGGAGGCTCTTGATTACTCGTTAAGCGGCGCCAACCTGCGCTGTACGGGGATCAGCTGGGATTTGAGAAAAGACGAACCTTACTCCATCTATGACCGGTTCACGTTTGATGTCCCCGCATACGACAGCGGAGATGCCTGGGCCCGCTATCAGTGCCGGATGGCGGAAATCGAAGAATCCTTAAAGATCGTCGAGCAGGCGGTGGAACAGTTTCCTGAAAACGGAGAGATCATGGCGAAGGTGCCGAAGATCATCAAGCCGCCAAAAGGAGAAGCCTTCGTTCGGATTGAGTCGCCGCGCGGGGAGATCGGCTGCTACATCGCTTCGGAGGGGAAAAAGGAGCCTTACCGTTTAAAATTCAGAAGACCTTCCTTTTACAATCTGCAGATCTTGCCCAAACTTCTTGTCGGTGAAAACATCTCAAACCTGATTACCATACTCGGCGGAATCGACATTGTCTTAGGGGAGGTGGACGGCTGATGATCAATCATTTGTTATCCTCGCCTCCAGGCTGGATCCACGCGGCTGTCTTTTTTGGTTTAGGAGCCTGCCTGCTGGTTATTGTTCTCGGATTTGTAACGTATGCCATATTGGCGGAACGAAAAGTGCTCGGATTCATGCAGCTCCGTCCAGGGCCGAACCGGGTCGGTGGACGCTTTGGCCTTCTGCAGACCGTTGCCGACGTACTGAAGCTATTGCTCAAGGAAGACACCATTCCAAAGCTGGCCGATAAACCGCTTTTTATTTTGGCGCCGGTTCTCGCTTTTGCTCCAGCTTTCATGGTGTTAGCGGCCATCCCTTTTTCTGATCATCTGAAGTTTTCCGACCTTAGCATCGGCCTATTGTATTACATAGCAATATCAGGTATTACTACGGTTGGGATCTTGATGGCCGGCTGGGCTTCCAACAATAAATACTCGCTCCTTGGGGGGATGAGATCTGCGGCACAGATGATATCGTATGAGATTCCGCTAGTCATATCTGTGATCGGTGTCATCTTATTCAGCGGAAGCCTTAACCTGACAGACATTGTAGAAGGCCAGGAAAAAGTAGCTTATATTTTTTTATCGCCGCTTGGCTTTATTGTATTTTTGATTTCCTCTATAGCGGAGCTGAACCGTACACCGTTTGACTTGCCGGAAGCAGAATCCGAACTGGTTGCCGGCTATCACGTAGAGTATTCAGGATTTCGCTGGGCCTTCTTCATGCTTACGGAATATGTGTATCTATTTGCAATGGCGTCACTAACGACTGTGCTGTTCCTTGGCGGATGGAAACCCATTCCGTTTTTAGGCTTCATTCCGGGCATCATCTGGTTTGCTTTGAAGTTCAGCCTGATCGTCTTCTTTATGATCTGGATCCGGGGAACAATGCCGCGCTTAAGGGCTGATCAGCTCATGGAGTTTGCCTGGAAGGTTCTTTTGCCGGTCGCTTTACTCAACATTTTTGTCAGTGCCGTCGTAAAAGAAATATTTTTAAGATAAGTGCAGCGGACTTGTTTTCGCTCTTGCCCGCAATGCGAGTTTACTAGACTGCAAAAAAGGAGTGGTGTGAGGTGAAAGGTCTTGCGAAAGGCTTGAAATATACGCTCAGCAATTTGACGAAGCAGAATGTTACGACCCAATATCCGGACGTTCCCCTTCAGATGCCTGACCGTTTTCGCGGAATCCAGAAATTCTACCCTGAAAAGTGCATTGTCTGCAACCAGTGTGCGAACATCTGCCCGACAGACTGCATTCAGCTGACAGGAAAGCCCCATCCCGATCCGGGGAAAAAGGGAAAGATCATTGACACGTACGACATTAATTTTGAAATCTGTATTCTATGTGACCTGTGTACAGAGGTCTGCCCGACAGAAGCGATCGTCATGACCAGCAATTTCGAACTGGCGGAGTACAGCCGTGATGAACTGTTTAAGGATCTGGCTTGGCTCGATGAGAACGACAACAATGTGAGGAAGGAGAATAAAGCATGACGGGAGAGATGATTGCTTTTTTTGTCCTTGCCTTAACGGCCATTGGGGGCGGGGTGCTGATGATCAACCTGTCGAATGTCGTTCATATGGTCGTTGCGCTTGTCTTTACATTCCTTGCTATAGCAGGAATCTACATCACGCTGTCTGCTGAGTTTGTGGCTGCTGTTCAGGTACTTATCTACTCGGGCGCCATCACAATCATCATGCTGTTCGGAATCATGCTGACACGCCACGAAAAGGACACGGAAACAAAAATGCCGAAATTGACCGTTCTATTGTCAGGAGCAGGGGTTGCTGTCTTTTTCCTGATCATGTTTTTTGGAATCAACCGCCTGAGCCTGGGGGCACCGGCTGTTGGCCTTCACATTGAAAATACGAAAAAAATTGGTGTAGAACTTTACTCGAAATACATCATTCCGTTTGAGCTGACTTCTGTCCTTCTATTGGTGGCATTAATCGGGGCGATCGTGCTGGCAAAAAGGGACGGAGAAGAGGAGGCTAAAAAATGAGCAGCATTCCTTTGTCTGTTTATCTCGTACTGGCCCTCATCCTGTTTTGCATCGGGCTGTTTGGAGCGCTGACAAAAAGAAACGCTGTTATTGTTCTTATTTCCATCGAACTGATGCTGAACGCAGTGAATATTAACCTTGTTGCATTTGCGAAATACGGAGCGAAGCCCGGCCTGACCGGACAGATCTTCTCTCTCTTTACCATCACCGTTGCGGCTGCTGAAGCGGCGGTTGGGCTCGCCATTCTTATGGCACTATACCGAAACCGCAAGACCGTCAATGTGGATGAAATGGATATTATGAAGCGCTAAAAAGGGGTTGGAAAAGATGATGCAGAATGCCTGGCTGATACCACTGTTACCGCTGCTATCCTTCATCCTTCTTTTACTTTTTGGAAAAAAACTAAAAGAAGCTTCTGCCTACGCCGGTATTGGATGCACCTTCATCTCATTGATCCTGGCAGTGATTGTCATGGCCAGCCAATGGGGAGGGGAGTCATACAAGGCAGAAGGAGTATGGCTGTATATCGGCAAACATGCTGTAACGATGGGATATGAAATCAATCCGCTGAATGCGTTGATGCTCGTCATCGTAACGCTTGTAAGCTTTCTCGTGCATGTGTATTCGAAGAGCTATATGCATGGGGATGGCCGTTTTCCTGTCTTTTATGCCTATCTTGGTTTGTTTACGTTTGCGATGCTGGGGCTCGTCTTGTCTCCTAACCTGCTTCAGGTGTATATCTTCTGGGAGCTGGTCGGCTTAGGATCGTTTCTCCTCATCGGATACTATTATTTTAAACCCGAAGCCAAGGCGGCTGCGAAGAAGGCCTTCATCATGACGCGTATCGGGGACGTTGGGCTCTTCATCGGGATTATTCTTTTATACTGGCAGACGGGGAGCTTTGAATACGATGAAATCTTCAAAGCAGCTGCCAGTCACCATATTTCCTCAGAAATGATAACACTGACGGCCATTCTGATCTTTGTGGGTGCCGTGGGGAAATCCGGGCAGCTCCCGCTTCATACGTGGCTCCCAGATGCTATGGAGGGCCCGACGCCGGTCTCCGCCCTTATCCATGCGGCAACGATGGTCGCAGCAGGTGTTTATCTTGTGGCTTCCATGTACCCGCTCTTTGAAGCATCGTCCGCAGCCATGACAACTGTAGCCGTTGTCGGCGGAATTACTGCAATATTCGCCGCATCCGTCGGCCTGATGCAGAAAGATATCAAACGGGTGCTGGCGTATTCCACCGTGAGCCAGCTTGGCTACATGATGCTAGCCCTTGGCTCAGGCGGCTATACAGCAGGGATTTTCCATCTGATGACACATGCTTTCTTTAAAGCACTGCTGTTTCTGGCCGCAGGCAGTGTTATTCATGCCGTACATACTCAAAATATTGAAGAGATGGGCGGCCTTTGGAGGAAGCTGAAATTTACGGCTCCTTTATTTTTAATAGGAGCACTGTCCATTTCCGGATTTCCGCTCTTATCCGGTTTCTTCAGTAAAGATGAAATTTTAATGGCCACTTACGGGGACGGCCGCTACGGATTGTTTATCCTCGCTCTCCTCGCTGCTTTTTTTACCGCTTTTTATATGTTCCGCCTGTTTTTTATGGTGTTCGCAGGGAATTCAGGCCAAGCGCATGAAAAGGTGAAAGAATCCGATGTATCCATGCTTTTTCCCATGCTGGTTCTAGGTTTTCTGGCTGTCGTGGCAGGCTATTTAAATACCCCCTGGTTTGGTACGTTTTTAGCTCATTATTTAAGCCACGGCCCTGTCCGCATTGCTGCAGAAGGAGAACATGGACCGGTATGGATTCCGATCCTTGCCACGATCGTATCCTTGGCGGGAATCTTTCTGGCCTACCTTATGTACGGTAAAAAAACACTGTCAAGAAACTGGCTGTCTCGTTCTCTTCCGTCTCTCAGCACGCTTATTTACCGCAAGTATTACGTGGATGAAGCTTATGATGCTACAGTCGTTAAAGGCACAACGCTGTTCAGTTATTTTTGGAGCTATGTTGACCGGTATCTCGTTGAAACAGCTGTGAACGGAACGGCAGGCCTCGTTCAATGGCTCGGTAAAAGAGGTTCCTCCATGCACGATGGCCAGGTTCAGAGATTTGGTGCCGTCGCTGTTGCGGGACTCGTTATCATCCTATTATTCTTTGCTGTTGCAGGGGGGTATTTTTCATGAGCCATCTGATATCCATCCTATTGTTTTCCCCGCTGGCCGGTATTGCTGCTTTGAGTGTAATGCCATCCAAAAATGAAAAGGCCTTAAAACTTGCAGGCCTGTTGGGCACGCTGCTGCCCCTGCTTCTTGCCATCATTGCTGCAGTTACCTTTGATCGCTCAGCTTCAGGGATCCAGCTTGCTGAACAAGGTAACTGGATCTCTTATAAAATGGATCAGGTTGGAGCAGGCTCATCTTTTGCTATCGACTATGAAGTAGGCGTCAACGGTCTGTCTCTTGTTCTCCTGCTGCTAACCGCTGTTATTTCTGTACTGGCCGCTCTCGGTTCCTGGACGATCAAGAAGGACTGGAAAAGCTATTTCATCTTCTTTTTGATATTAGAGCTCGGTATGCTGGGGGTATTCGCTTCTCAAAATCTCTTTCTCTTTTTTATTTTCTTTGAGTTGACGCTTATCCCGATGTTTTTCCTGATCGGCCGCTGGGGTTATGCAGACAGGGAAAAGGCTGCTTACAGTTTCTTGATCTATAACGGAATCGGTTCTGCCATTCTGCTCATTGTATTCGTTGCACTCTTTATGAGAACAGGAACGCTAAACTATGGAGAACTGGCGAAAACACTCGGCGGACATACCGATCCTGCTCTCGGAGGCACGTTCCGTATGTCCATCCTGATTGCTCTGTTTGTGGCTTTTGGAATCAAACTGCCGATTGTTCCTCTTCACACGTGGATGCTGCGTGTGCACGTACAGGCACCGCCTTCCGTTGTTATGATCCACTCCGGAATTCTTTTAAAGATCGGAGCATACGGGCTCTTCACGTTCGGTATCGGATTTTTCCCGTCTGAATTCAAACGGATGGCAGTATGGATAGCAGTATTGGGTGTCATCAACCTTCTGTATGGTGCCTTTCTTGCCATCGTACAGACGGATTTGAAAAAAGTACTGGCCTATTCTTCCGTCTCCCACATGGGGATCGTATTGATCGGCTTTTCGGCACTGAATGAAGCAGGAGTAAAGGGAGCGGTCTTTCAGCTAATTTCCCACGGATTGATCTCTGCCCTGCTGTTCTTCTTGATCGGGGTGCTGTATGAACGGACTGGTTCTTCACACCTTAAGGTCTACAGTGGTCTTGCAGGCGCCATGCCGGTCACTGCAGGCATCCTGCTTGCCGGAGGGCTTGCGTCGCTGGGACTTCCTGGCATGTCCGGATTTATCAGTGAGTTTCTGGCCTTTCTCGGACTCTTCAAGGTCATGCCGGTTATCGCTGCAGTGGGGGCTCTCGGTATCGTATTAACTGCGGTTTATATTTTGCGGGCTGTTCTTTCTGTAACCTTCGGGCCCCCAAAGGACGCTCATAGCGGCTTTTATGACTTGACGCTCCGAGAGAGGGTGCCGGCTTTTGTTCTTTTGGCTTTAGTGCTCTTTATTGGAATCTATCCAGGAATGCTGAGTGAATCATTACGCACGGTTTTAGACACAATCTTGTTAGGCTTAAGGGGGTAGCCAGATGGATCTTCACACGTTAACTTCAATGAACTGGGGAATCATGGCGCCTGAATTTGCCATCTTGGGAACAGCTATTATCCTGTCTTTGCTGGACTTGTTTATGCCACGAACGCAAAGCCGCCGTCCTCTCGGGATATTGGCCATTGCAGGAATAGCAGCGGCTTTCATTTTTTTATATCTGCAATTTGGACATGAAGGAGCATCACTTTTTCATGATATGTACCGGCTTGACTCCTTCTCGAAGGCGTTTAAGCTGATCCTGCTTCTGGGAACAGGGCTGATTTTAGTTTTAGCTTATGACTACCGGATGGGTGAAGAAGAAGAGTACCGTGGGGAATTCTACTATCTGCTGCTCACTGCTCTCCTTGGGGCCATGTTTATGGCTTCGAGCGGGGACATGATCACCCTGTTTATAGGCCTGGAGCTCCTTTCTCTTTCCTCCTATGTTATGGCAGGTATGAGAAAAAGAAAGTTGGAGTCGAATGAGGCTGCTTTTAAATATGTAGTAACAGGCGGGATTTCAACAGCCATCACAATGTTTGGGATGAGCTATGTATTTGGGTTGACTGGGGAAACAAACCTGTATGCAGTAGGTGCAGCATTGAGAGATACGAGCATCCTTCAGAATCAGTTTTTACTCGTATTTGCTTTTTTTATCACATTTGCAGGGTTAACTTTCAAAATCGCCTCTGCTCCTTTTCATATGTGGGCACCCGATGTGTATCAAGGCTCACCGCTTCCTGTTACCGCCTTTTTAAGCGTGGTCTCGAAAACAGCCGGATTTGCCATCATCCTGAGGTTTTTTCTCTTGTGCTTTAGTTCAGCGCCCGGCATTAAAGGAGATCCGCTGCTTCTTCAAGTTCAGCCGTATCTCGCTGTTCTCGCTGGAGCAACCATGATTGCCGGCAATATGATCGCCCTCCGGCAGCGGAACATTAAACGGCTTTTCGCCTATTCGTCGGTTGCGCAGGCTGGCTATATTCTCGTTCCGTTCGTTTCCGTCTCGGCTTTGCTGTTTGAAACAACATGGTTTTATCTTCTTGCCTATCTGTTTATGAATATTGGTGCTTTTGCTGTCATTCAGGAAGTAACAGCAGCCAGCGGGACGAATGATATATCGGGCTTTGCCGGCTTATATAAGCGTTCTCCCTGGCTTGCTGTCGCCATGACCATCTTTATTCTGTCATTGGCGGGCATTCCGGCTACAGCAGGCTTTGCGGGGAAATTCGGAATCTTTATGAATGCCCTTGGAACCAACCCTGGACATTACATATTGGCAGGGATTCTAATGGCCGCCACGGTTGTCTCTTACTTCTATTATTTCAACATTATTGGCCAGATGTTTTTTCGTTCAGGGCAGGAAGAGCGGGCTATCCAGCATAAGAAGGGCCTCCTGTTTGTAACGGCTTTATGTGCAGCGGCAACCGTATTCTTCGGTATCTTCCCGGGAACCGCCCTCCATTTCTTTTATAATGAATTTCATCTCACAGATTTTTTCCAGACATTAGGACAAAAATAAGGGAATCTGCCGCGATGCAGATTCCTTTTTTATTTGGGAAATCCCTTGGATTTTAAAGATATGTCAAAATTGGGAACATGATTGAAAATAGGCCTTTTGTCTGTTCCTTTATGGTAAAATTCAGTTTATGCTACTTTCTATTGGTGTATGTTATCATGATGGTGTTTAGTAAGCACTTGGCCGATAAGGCCTTGTGGCAAGGAGGAACCCAGTTGTTTGAACAAGCCGGGCAGCAAGCGCTGCTTCATATCCTCGTTCACCTGCTTTTTCTCGTCATCACATGGTGGGCCATGCAGGCAATAAAATTTGACTCGTACATCAAAAAGGGCAAGGTGATCCAAGCACGCGTTTTATTCGTCTTAGTAACGATCGCTGTTGCCAGCCTCGTAAGCAGCTTCTTTCTCATGTATTTGAATTATTCCACACAGCTTAAATATTTATTTTAATTAACACATACCTACTAACCGTCTCAGCTCACAATGCAGCAAAAGATTGTTCACTGTTGAACAAAGTAAATAAGGTGAAGTTTCTGTCGGAATATGACTGCAACTTCCATGAATAATGGACCGTCCTCTGGCAAGAATGAGAATAGAGGAGAGGACGGGTGGAATAAAATGAAAAAGAGTATTGTTTTATTTTTTGCTATTATATTATTGGTTCATTCTTATGAGAGTGTGCTAGCAAGAGAAGCAGCAAATATAAGCAAAATTTCGGACATGAAGCAAGCGATGGACGAGCAAGGTATTATTGTGAAAAAATGGTCGCTTTATACTAAAGGAAGTGCAGGTTTTACTTCCGATCTAAATGGGTATCGACAAAAAGCGGCATTATTAAAGAATGCAGCTAAAGGTTATAAATGGAACAATATGAATATGCAAGAACATTTAAAGATTACTGGGGTGCGATATTCTCAAGCAGGGAGCATAAAAGAGCGCCTTACGCTGGTGGGATACCCCCAAAAAGAAAAGCTTGCAACGTATCTTGTTTATGCGGTCGAAGGAAAGGGCTGGAATAAAAATCAATTTCAGCATTTTGCACGATCGTTTCAGAGTAGGGTCGCTACCTATTTTGAAGGAGAAACTTCAACTTTCTCTTGTATCACAGGGGTACATAGTGGTACAATGGACGTCGGTTTGTATAAACAAGCACTTGAGCTCATGACAACGTTCTCCGCTGTTCCTGTCGAAGAACTGAAGGAAGAGACGTTTGTATCAATCTCGGCATATACTAAGCATTGGGATGAGAAAATTAATACAGCTCACAAAGCTATGAATCTGCAGATTGCAATTAGAAATCAAGGAATGGGCGGCCAAACAGCCGTCACAATTGGAACACCAATAATTACGTCTGAATATTAATATAGAAATTGGACGCGGAGGGGAATTTCGTTGGAAAAAATCATTGTCCGTGGTGGTAGGCGGTTAGAAGGCTCTGTTAAAGTTGAAGGAGCAAAGAATGCGGTACTGCCTGTCATCGCAGCATCCATTTTAGCCAGTAAAGGCACAAGCACGATTAAAGATGTGCCGACCCTTGCTGATGTATATACGATTAACGAGGTACTGCGTTATTTAAATATTGAAGTTAAATTTGAGAATGGCGAGATCCAAGTGGATGCTTCAGGAGCTTTAAAAACAGAAGCGCCATTTGAATATGTTCGTAAAATGCGTGCATCCTTCTTGGTAATGGGACCTTTGCTTGCACGCGTAGGATTAGCGAGAATCGCACTTCCTGGCGGTTGTGCAATTGGATCACGTCCGATCGATCAGCACTTAAAAGGCTTTGAAGCCATGGGTGCCACTGTTAAAATCGGGAATGGATTTATTGAAGCCAGCATAGATGGCCGCCTTAAAGGTGCAAAAATTTATTTGGACTTCCCAAGTGTAGGAGCAACAGAAAACATTATTACGGCTGCTGCCCTTGCTGAAGGAACAACCATTATTGAAAATGCAGCTAAAGAGCCTGAGATTGTTTGCCTTGCAAACTACATCAACTCCATGGGAGGAAAAGTAGTAGGCGCAGGTACTGGTACAATCCGTATCGAAGGTGTTGAAGAGCTTTCAGGTTCGGAGCACGCTGTGGTTCCTGACCGCATTGAAGCAGGTACGTACATGGTTGCTGCAGCTATTACTGGCGGAGACGTTTTTGTTGAAGGCGCGATTGCCGAGCACCTTCGCCCATTAATCGCAAAAATGGAAGAAATGGGTGTTACCATTAAAGATGAGGAAACTGGTCTTCGTGTCATTGGTCCGAAAGAATTAAAACCAGTTGATATTAAAACTATGCCGCATCCGGGCTTCCCGACAGATTTGCAGTCTCAGATGATGGCATTGCTTCTTCGGGCAAACGGTACAAGTGTCATTACAGAAACTGTGTTTGAAAACCGTTTTATGCATGTTGAGGAATTCCGCCGCATGAACGGAGATATTAAAATCGAAGGCCGCTCTGCCGTAATCAACGGACCTGTATCATTACAGGGAGCCGAGGTTGCAGCAACTGATTTGCGAGCGGGAGCAGCACTGGTCCTTGCCGGCCTTGCAGCTGACGGTTATACGCGTGTAACTGAGCTTAAACATATCGACCGCGGCTATGTGAAATTTACTGAAAAACTTCATGATCTTGGAGCTGACATCGAGCGTGTTAACGAAGAATCAACAGCCGCTCCAGCAGAAGAGAAATCATCGGTATCATTAAAATCTAATCTTGCTTAATTTATAGTTTAAAGAAAGCTTCCTGCAGATTGCAGGGAGCTTTTTTTATTGCGGGTTTGAAAGGATAGTAAGAAGAGCATAAGAATTCCGCTATTAAAAAGTAAGGGAAATGACCTAGTTGATATAGAAAGTGAAGAAAGACTGGGAGTATATATTCAAAATTTTTAGAATAGTTTGAAATTAAATATAATTCATGTACTATTAAATCAAGCAAGGCCATTCTATACATGACAAAGGGGATATGATCGATGAAGAAAAAGGCTCTGGCATTGGGATTATCATTTGGTTTGGCAGCATCGGCTCTTACACCGGCAAGTTCTTTAGCAGCACCAAAAAATGTGCTGTCCAATTACAAGATAAGCGAACAAAAAGGTACGCCTGAATTTGTTTCTGGAAAGTTGACGAAAGCCTCTGGACATAATGCCGAAGCTGTTGTTCTTGGTTACTTAAACCAGCATAAGAGTGCATATAATTTTGGGTCACAAAAAGCGGAAGATTCTTTTGCTGTTCAATCTCAGCAAAAGGACAAGCTAGGTTCCACTGTTTTGCGCCTGCAGCAAGTATATAAGGGAGTTCCTGTCTGGGGTTCTACTCAGGTAGCTCATGTTGACAGAGACGGAGTTTTGACAGTGGTTTCAGGTTCAACTGTACCGAACCTTGATCAAAAGAGCAGCTTGAAAAATACTAAGAAAATCTCTGCTAGGAAGGCAATCGCCAAGGCAGTTAAAGATCTTGGATATACCCCCGATTATGAAAAGGCACCGACAGCCGATCTTGTTGTCTACACATCAGGTGAAAAAGCTGTTTATGCCTATCTTGTAAATTTAAATTTCCTGTCTCCAAAGCCGGGGAATTATAACTATTTTGTTGAAGCAGCTACAGGAAAGATTGTGAACAAGTATAATAACCTTGACGAAGCAAATGGTGGGCAGGCTGCTTCCAAACCAGGAGGAACCTTAACCGGAACCAATGCAACCGGAACAGGAAAGGGTGTGCTTGGTGACTCAAAAACGTTGAGAACCTTGTTATCCGGTTCAACCTACTACTTACAGGATAATACGAGAGGAAGCGGGATCTTTACATATGACGGAAAGAACCGCCAATTCCTTCCAGGTTCATTATGGGCGGATGCTGATAACACATATAATGCCGCATACGACGGTGCAGCGGTAGACGCTCATTACTATGCCGGAGTGACGTATGATTACTACAAAAACGTATTTGGACGCAACTCCTTTGATAATAAAGGCGGAGCACTAAAATCGACTGTCCATTACAGCCGCAGCTATAACAACGCCTTCTGGAACGGGACGCAAATGGTTTACGGAGATGGTGACGGAACTACTTTTATTCCGTTATCCGGCGGCCTGGATGTAATAGGGCATGAATTAACCCACGCGGTTACGGAACGCAGCTCCAATCTGGTGTACCAAAATGAATCAGGTGCATTAAACGAAGCTATTTCTGATATCTTTGGAACGCTTGTCGAGTATTATGACAACCGTAATCCGGATTATGAAATCGGAGAAGACATCTACACACCGAATACACCGAATGATGCTCTTCGTTCGATGAGCGATCCTGCGAAATATGGCGATCCAGACCACTATTCCAAACGTTATACTGGAACTAGTGACAATGGGGGTGTCCATACGAACAGCGGCATCATCAATAAGCAGGCTTATCTGCTTGCAGTTGGAGGAACCCATTACGGCGTAACGGTTACTGGCATCGGCAACAGCAAGCTTGGAGCGATTTATTACCGCGCCAACACGGTTTATCTCACGTCGAACGCCACGTTCAGCCAAGCGAGAGCTGCGCTCGTTCAAGCGGCAGCTGATCTGTATGGATCAGGCTCTGCGGAAGTCAACTCGGTCAACAAGTCGTTTGATGCAGTTGGCGTCTATTAAAAAGCAAAGGGGCTGTCCAAGAAGTCTGGTAGCTGTTGATCTCCGCTCCAGGCTGCTCGCTTTCCGCGGGGCGTGCGGTGAGCCTCTTGGCGCAAGCGCCTGCGGGAGTCTCACCTGTCACGCTAGTCCCGCAGGAGTCTCGCACCTTGCACTCCAATCAACTTTTCATTGAAGATTTTTCACGTCAAAGGAGCTGCCTGAAGGTCAATTTTCGACTTTCAGGACAGCCCCTTTTTCTATGAGATTGAAAAGTAGAACTGAGATTGAAAGGAAAAACAAGTTCTAATAGTTTGTCTCCCTCCATAAATTGTAAAGACTAATCAATTCAGTGGAGGCCAGGCCGAATGTTCATGAAAATGAAGCCGATTACCTTCTTCGTCTCTGTCTTTGTTGTGGTCACCGTCCTTCTTCCGGCTTTGCTCGTGCTACCCTACTCTTCCAAATCATCCTTTTTGCTAGAGACAAAGCCGAAGGAAATCAAACGAGCTGCCATACCGAGTCTAGCATCGACACTTGCTGTACCCGTCTACCGCACAGCTGAGAAAAAGGTGGAAAAGGTCGCGCTCGAGGAGTACGTCAAAGGAGTGGTCGCTTCTGAAATGCCCGCTGACTTTAAACTTGAGGCGTTAAAGGCTCAAGCGTTAACAGCCAGAACGTACATCGCCAGGCTTTTGGACAGCGCTCAAGGGGGAAACCTTCCAGGCGGGGCGGCTGTGACGGATTCCATTCTTCATCAGGTCTACAAAAATGATGATGAATTGAAGAAGCTGTGGGGAGACGAATATCCAGAAAAGATGAAGAAGATCACCAAAGCGGTAGCAGAGACGAAAGGAAAGATTTTAACGTACGACGGGAAACCGATCTTTGCGAGTTTCTTTTCAACAAGCAATGGTTATACCGAAAACAGCGAGGACTATTGGGGAACGAAATATCCTTATCTAAAAAGCGTAAAAAGCCCGTGGGATCAAAACACTCCTAAATTCGTCCAGAAACAGGAGATCTCTTTGCTGGATGTTGAGAGAAGGCTGGGGGTCGTAATTCAAAAGGACGGAGAAGTGGGCACGGTAACAAAGAAAACCGCAGGAAACCGGATCGCCCGTATGACCATTGACGGAAAAAGCTTTAAGGGCAAAGAGATCCGTGAAAAACTGGGTCTTCGCTCAGCCGATTTTACGCTGACGAAAAAGAAACAAGAAGTGATTGCAGTGACGAAAGGCTTCGGCCATGGAGTGGGGATGAGCCAGTATGGAGCAAACGGCATGGCGAAGGCCGGCAAGAACTACAAGCAAATTGTAAAATACTATTACAAAGGAGTGGCCATTTCAGAATACAAGCCTGATCCTGGCCGTTCCACCGCAAAGCAGTAACCCTTCCAGACCCGGCGAAAAAGCCGGGTCTTTTGTGTTTAACCCCTTCCTAATCCTGCGGAGAAAAATAAAGTTTTGGGAATCATGCATAGTATTCAAGTCTTTGTCGAAAAATAATATCCCAATTTTTTTCATACCAAAGTATATATTTTCTGAATCCTGTTCAGAATGATTGCTGAGGTGATGATAAAAATGAAAGATGAAGAAAAACAATCCCAAAAAACAGTTCCGCTAAAAAGCAGGAAAGTGGGCAGGTTTATGAAAAAACGCTGGGTATATCCGGCAGTCTATCTCGCTTTTGCCGCAGTAGTACTAGCTTCCGTCTTGTGGTATCAAAATGAAGCTTCTAATTCTAAGGATACGCCGAACAGTGCTTTTGACAATCATAATAAAGCCGTTCCGGTAAGTGTTTCTAAAGAAGTATTCAAGATGCCGGCAAAGGATCCAAACAGCGTAGCGATTAAAAAAGAATTCTTTGATCCTGATGCATCTGCTAAAGAACAAGAAGCTGCTCTCGTATTTTATAATAATATCTACTACCAAAATAAAGGAATTGACCTTGCTGCTGAGAGCGGAAAAACATTTGATGTCGCTGCTGCCATGAGTGGTAATGTTACAAAATCAGTGAAAGATCCAGAGCTTGGCTACGTTGTTGAAGTTGAGCATACGAACGGCCTTGTTACACACTACTCTTCTTTAGCCTCTGTAAAAGTGAAAGAAGGCGACAGAGTAAACCAAGGTGAAGTTGTCGGTACAGCCGGCCAAAACCTGTATGACAAGGACGCCAAAATTCATGCTCACTTTGAAATCCGCAAAGATGGAATCGCTGTAGATCCTGTATCTGCATGGAACCAATCGGCTTCCCAAATTGAGAAGCTAGCGGATAAGGAAGAACAAGCGAGCAATAAGGAAGAGAAAGCTTCAGTTGAAAAAAGCAAATCTGACAGTGTTCAGGACAGCAGTACTGCTCCTAAGAAAAACAAAGAAAAAGAATCTTCTTCAACCAGCGAAAACTCTAAACAGTCATCTGCAAACGATAACTGAACAAATTGAGAAAGCAGCCCGCGATGTGCGGGCTGCTTTTTTGGGGGAAAGTAGTGTTTCCTGTGGGCTACTTATGAAAATGATGTGCTTTGCAAGTAAAGTCCTCAATTTCGCAAGTAAACAGGACATTTTCGCAAGTAAACGAGGCATAATCGCAAATAAACAGAGCATTTTCGCAAGTAAACCTTGCCAAACCGCAAGTAATGCACAGCATGATCACAAAACACGTGCTCCTTTAGGAGAGTTCTAGCGCTTGTCGGGCCTAACCAGGTCCTTCAGCTTTTCTCGATCCAGCTTCAGGACCCAGGCCCTCGAGTCCCTTCACTCCCCCACCTCAACACAAAGAGCGTGTTGCTGTGTGAGAGTTCCAGCGCTTGTCGGGCCTAATCAGGTCCTTCAGCTTTTCTTTTTTCCCTTGTCCTTCTTGAGATTTTGGCATATAAGTACGTTCGTCTTAATAAGATGTTACAAAACCTACAATTCTTTTGAGGGTGAGCGGTGAGAAGACGTAGTATGGCTGCGGTGAAAAGGGGACGGGACACTCTGACTTCATGGAGACGACACACAAGGACAGGTCGCGTAGCTTGAACATAGAAGTCTCTATCGCATCTCTCACATCCAATTTGGGGAGGCGAGTGGTGTGCACGATTACATCAAAGAACGAACCATCAAGATAGGAAGGTATATCGTGGAGACAAGAAAAACAGTGCGTATGATCGCAAAAGAATTTGGTGTCTCGAAAAGCACCGTTCATAAAGATCTAACGGAACGATTACCTGAAATCAACCCGGATTTGGCGAACAACGTGAAAGAAATTTTAGAGTACCATAAGTCTATCAGACATCTACGGGGTGGTGAAGCGACACGGGTAAAGTACAAAAAGGGTGCAGAGGAAGTCGTACAATAAGATACACCACTTCACACGGCGTGCATAAAATGCATGCCGCTGTTGTGCGTTCAGGAAATATACAAAAAAGTTAACATATTTTTTCCCGGTTCAACAAAACTTATGATAGAATGTTTTATTGGATAGAAATTCGAAAATTGACGATTTTTGTAAAGCGTTGCGGAACATACAGGGAGGATATATGAATGTTTTCAAGGGATGTTGGTATTGACCTCGGTACGGCCAATGTACTGATTTACGTTAAAGGAAAAGGAATTGTATTGGATGAGCCATCTGTTGTGGCGATTGACACAAACACGGGGAAAGCGCTTGCTGTAGGTGAAGAAGCCCGCAGGATGGTGGGACGTACTCCAGGCAATATCGTGGCGATCCGTCCGTTAAAAGATGGAGTAATCGCTGATTTTGAAGTAACAGAGCAGATGTTAAGACATTTTATTAATAAAATAAATGTAAAGGGTATGTTTACCAAACCGAGAATTCTGATCTGCACCCCTGCAAACATTACCTCTGTTGAACAAAAAGCGATTCGGGAAGCCGCTGAAAAATGCGGAGGAAAAGCGATTTATCTGGAAGAAGAACCGAAAGTGGCGGCTGTTGGAGCAGGTATGGATATCTTCCAGCCGAGCGGCAACATGGTAGTAGATATCGGCGGCGGAACAACAGACGTTGCGGTATTATCCATGGGCGATATCGTTACGGCTTCTTCCATTAAGATGGGTGGGGACAAGCTTGACAGTGAAATCCTAAACTACATCAAGAAAGAATATAAGCTGTTGATCGGAGAACGAACATCAGAAAACATTAAATTGAACGTGGCCACCGTCTTCCCTGGTGCTCGAAATGAGGAGATGGATATTCGCGGGCGTGACATGGTAACAGGCCTTCCGCGATCGATTACCATCCATTCAGAAGAAATCACACAAGCTTTGCTTGAGCCGGTCATGATGATGGTTCAGGCAGCAAGAAGCGTTCTGGAAAAAACGCCTCCTGAGCTGTCTGCGGATATCATTGACCGCGGAATTATCTTAACGGGCGGAGGGGCATTGCTCCATGGTATTGACCAGCTGTTCGCCGAGGAGCTTAAGGTTCCTATTTTTATAGCGGAGGAACCGATGAAGGCTGTAGCAAACGGTACGGGCCTAATGCTTGAACACATTGATAAGCTTCCAAAACGGAAAATAAGATAAAGCGTAATTCCAAGACCTGCTTTTCATAAAAAAGGGGGTCTTTTTTTTTGTTCGAGCATAAACATCCAAAAGTATTTGCCGATAATAAAGACAAGAAGAAGTGTGCGAAAAAGAGGGGGAACCACTGTGCTAAGAGGATTTTATACTGCAGCTGCCGGAATGATTGCTCAGCAGCGGCGCCAGGAAATGCTGAGCAACAACATTGCCAATATCAACACACCGGGCTATAAGGCAGATCAGTCATCGCTTAGGACGTTTCCTTCCATGCTGTTAGAAAGAATGGACTCAAACGGGAAAACGCCATTAACCATTCCAGGCCAAAAACAGAGCGGCCAGCTGGCGACAGGTGTCTACATGCAGGAAGCCATTCCGAACTTTGTTCAGGGAGATATGCAGGAAAGTGGTGTGAACACCGATCTTGCTCTCGTGCAGGGTTCCGTTCCAATCGATAAAAAAACGGGCAAGCCAGGGTCTTTATTCTATATGGTGGAAACCGCCGCAGGTGAAACACGCTATACACGGAACGGCCATTTCGCCGTAGATGCCAAAAACAATCTGGTTACAGCGGACGGGAACTATGTTTTGGATACAAACGGAAAAAATATCACTGTCTCTGATGAAAATTTCACAGTAAACGGAGAGGGCGTCATTCTTGATCACGGCCGTAATGCAGGGAGATTGGGAGTGGCACTGATTACGAACCCGATGGATCTGGTGAAAGAGGGCAACGGCTTATTGAAGCTTCAAGGCACTCAGAAACTAGGCTCTGCCACAGCAAATCCGCAGGTCGCCTATCAAGTAAAACAAGGGTTTGTTGAACGTTCCAATGTAGATGCTGAACAATCCATGACAGATATGATGGAAGCTTACCGTTCATTTGAAGCCAATCAAAAAGTGCTTCAGGCTTATGACCGAAGCATGGAAAAAGCAGCGAATGAAGTAGGAAAGATCGGATAAGGAGGGACAGACATTGAATACATCTATGATTAACGCTTCAGTGACCATGGGACAGCTGCAGCAGAAGCTCGATACAACGGCCAACAATATGGCAAACAGCAATACTAATGGCTTTAAGCGAAGAAATGTTCAATTTTCTGACCTTCTTTTTCAGCAGATCAATAATAAATTTGATAGCAAGAATGAAGTCGGCCGCCTTACCCCTGTGGGAATTCGTGCAGGAAGCGGTGCGAGAGTCAGCTCTACGGCAGTCAGCCTGGAGATGGGGGCGATCAAGACGACAGAACGCCCGCTGGACATCGCCCTATTGAGCCCTGAGCTCTTTTTCCAGGTCCAGAAAAAGGACACCGATGGAAAAACTGTAACGGAATACACACGTGATGGTGCGTTTTATTTAAAGCCAGGAGGAGGGAAGGGTGACCTTGAACTCGTTACCTCTGACGGCAGTGCGGTGATGGGTGATAAAGGGCCGATTCGTATTCCTGCCGGATACAAAGAAATTTCTATTGGACAAAACGGGAATATTTCGGTAACGTTAAGTAATGGAAGGGTCGTCAACAGCGGCAGAATGGCGCTCGTTGATGTCGTCCATCCCCAGCTGCTTAAAGCGGTGGGGCACAATTTTAGAATTCCGGCTGGTGTAAATGAAAATCAAGTGGTTCGGGCGGCAAATCCGGCTAGCGTTAATATGCAGCAGGGTGCCCTTGAGATGTCCAACGTAAATACAGGAAATGAAATGACGGATATCATCAATATGCAGCGATCCTACCAGTTCAACGCACGCACCATTACGATGGCTGACCAAATGATGGGGCTTGTCAACGGAATTCGTTAACAGGTGATGAAAAATGGCGAACGAGCTCAGCAGGGAAGAATACCGTAAAAATAAAATGGCAGTGATGAAGCAAGAGGAAGCGGTTAAAGAAAAGAATCCAAAATCGCGGGAAAACAAAAAGAAAGAGCAAAAGACCGGGAAGTCAAAAAGACGCCGTTTTCCGATCTGGCTCCGTCTGATTGTAATTTTTGTTTTAATGGTGATCTGCCTTGTAGTTGGATCTGTGATTGGCTATTCAGTTGTAGGCGATGGCAAAGCAGGGGATGTGTTCAAGAAAGAGACATGGACGCATATCTCTGATTTGGTGAACAAAGATAAGTAGTATAGCGAATAGAATGATGTGAAGAGACAAGGGAGCTGCGGCTCTCTTTTTATTTTGACTGGGGAGCGGTAACCCGTTCTCTTCCTCTCGGCCTATTGGATTAACCTTTTTTTATCATGTATAATGTGCAGAGATACATAGAAACAATAGAACCGTAAACCAGAAAGAAAAGGAGTATCTCGGTATGAAACTAAACATTGAACAGATCAAAGAAATCATCCCCCACCGTTATCCATTTTTGCTTCTTGATACAATTGAAGAGCTCGAGCCGGGAAAACGTGCGGTCGGAAAGAAAAATATTACGGCCAACGAGGAAGTATTTAATGGGCATTTTCCTGATTATAATATTTTCCCAGGCGTATTAACCTTAGAAGCTTGTGCCCAAACCGGAGCGGTGGCGCTCTTGTCTTTGGATGAATACAAAGGAAAGATCGCCATGTTTGCCGGTGCAGACAAAGTAAGATGGAAGCGCCAGGTAAGACCGGGAGACACATTGTTGATGGAAGTGGAGCTGCTTCAAATTCGCCGAGGAATCGGAAAAGGGAAAGTAACGGCAACAGTGGACGGCGAGCTCGCAATGGACGCTGAAATCACATTTGCTGTTGGAAGATAGTTTCTGTAATTGATGGTGCCAGGCACCGCTTTTTGACATATGTCAAAAGCCGGTGCCTGGCACCATTTTCTTTTTTTAAGGCACTGTAAAGGCTATGTAAGGTATTGGTAAATCGCGACTAAATGGGATGTTTTCCTGCTATAGTGTGGATAGAGCCGCTGGTACATGGTGAAGCGGAGCGGTTCTAATCTGAGCTAATCGAAGGGAGAACGATGGGATGAATAAAAGTTTCTTAATGAAAATTGGGGCTTCTCTTATGGCGATTATGTTAATGACAGCTTGCAACAACAGCGACACCGAGAAAAAGGAAAGCGGCACAGGCACAGAACAAAAAGTAGATGATGAAAAACAAGCAGATCAAACCAGTACAGATGAAAGCAAGCGGGATCAAGAAACGAGCACTGATACTGAATCGTCTGATCAATAAATGATAAAAAAAGCACATCCGCGCGCGAGCGCGGGTGTGCTTTTTTCATGAAAGGTGCCAGGCACCATTTTATACAAGTTTGATGTGGTAATCTTTCAGCCAAGTGTTGACGTGAATGAGATATTCCATCAGCTTTGTGGCTTGTCCCTCACTCATTCCGGTTTTACCTTCAGCGACCGTTCTGATTTTATTCGTATCGATCAATGGACGAAGCGGTGCATTGCTGTCTTCCACAATGTCCATGAGCCATTTTTTGATGGCTCCAAAATAGACCGGATCCTGTGCGGTCGGGTAGGCACTTTTGCGGCGGTTTCTGACATCGTCAGGAAGGTAGCCTTTTAATGCGCGGCGAAGAATTCCTTTTTCGATGTTGTCGACGCTTTTCATTTCCCACGGAACATTCCAGAGATATTCGACCAAGCGATAGTCACAGAATGGAACACGGACTTCGAAGCCGACGGCCATACTCATGCGGTCTTTACGGTCGAGCATGAACGGCAGGAAGCGCGTGATGAACTGATACGACATTTGACGCTGTTTGGCTCCAAGCTCGCTCTCGCCGGCCAATTCAGGAACTTCTGCCAATGCTTCCTGATAGCGGCGATCCGCGTATTCATCAGGCCGTATAGAGGCGCTGGCTTCCCCTGACAGGATATTGCCAAAGTTACCGCGGCTCTGGCGCCATGGGAACGTGCTGCCATTCAGGAACTCATCCTGATGGAACCAAGGATATCCGCTGAATACCTCATCCGCAGATTCTCCTGAGAGAGCGACGGTGGCGTCCTTTTTCATCTCTCTGAACAGAAGATAGAGGGAGGTCTCCATCTCTCCAAGCCCTGGAAGATCTCTTGCATACAGCGGCTTCAGGAAGTTGTCCAACAGATCATTAGCCCCAAGGACAGTAGAGTGATGCTGAGTTCCAACGTGTTCAGACACGCGTTTTACCCAAGGTTCATCAAGCCCCAAGTGGAGCAAGTCCGTCTGGAAATGTTCTGCACTGTTGGCAAAATCAATGGAATACGTATGAAGAATCTTTCCTGCTTCTTTAAAATCCTTTCCTGCAAGTGCTGTCAATCCGCTGGAATCGAGTCCGCCGGATAGCATGGATACGAGCGACAAGTCGGAAATGAGCTGGCGTTTTACCGTATCTTCGAGCAGAGATCGAATCTTTTCTGCAGTCGTTTGAACGTCATCGGTATGCTCTTTGCTTTGCACCTTCCAATATTGTCTGACGCGCGTCTGGCTGCTTGTAAACGTAATGCTGTGTCCGGCGCGTACTTCTTTTACATCCTTAAAAACACCAACACCCGGAGTGCTCATCGGGCCGAGAGAAAATACTTCTGCAAGGCCCTCTTTGTCCACCTCAGGCTCAATAGCCGGGTGGGCGAGCAGCACCTTCAGCTCAGAGCCGAAAATAATGGAGCTGCCGCGCTGTGCATAAAAGAGAGGCTTGACCCCAAGATGGTCACGTCCCATGAACAGTTTCTGCCTCTTTTCATCCCAGATGGCAAAAGCAAAGATACCATTTAAATGATCGACACATTCTTCTTCCCATTCTATGTAAGAATGAAGAAGAACTTCTGTATCTGAATGGGTACGGAAAGTATGGCCCCGTTCCTCCAGTTCCTTTTTTAATTCAATAAAATTATAAATCTCACCATTATAGGTCAGAGCAAGTGTCTGCTCTCCCTGTTCATGAAGCATGGGCTGAAGCCCGCCTTCAGGATCGATAACAATCAGGCGCCGGTGACCGAAGGCTGCTCGAGGCGAAAACCAAAAGCCGTCTGCATCCGGTCCCCGATGCTCGATCGCTCCTGTCATGTCCCGCAGAATAGATTGTTGTTGAGAGAGGTCTTCTGACCAGTTAACCCAGCCTGCAATACCACACATACTAACATCTCCTTACGCTAATTAATGATGCGTGGACTATCGTAACATAGTATAACGTTAACGTAAACGTGAACTAAGGACCATTTATAAACCTCAACAATCGGGTTTGCCATACTCCGGCTATGCTGCACAATAGTCCGTTATGAGGATTCTTAAAAAAAGGCTGTTTGTAACCATTGTTGCTCTTAGGAGTGGTTGATTTCCGTTTCAGGATGCTCGCTTTCCGCGGGGCGGGCGGTGAGCCTTACCGGCGCAAGCGCCTACCTCCTCGGCGCATGGCGCCTGTGGGTCTCACCTGTAACGCTGCTCCCGCAGGACAAGGAAGGCTTTGGCAGCGTTATATCGCACGAAGAAAATGTGAAATTCATTTTCGAGGAGTCTCGCACCTTGCACTCCAATCAACTTAGCGATGAAGATTATCTACAAGAATGCGCTCCAGAAGAAACCACGGCTGCTTTCGTCATCCTTGTTGCTTACTGAGAGTGGTTGATTTCCGTTTCAGGCTGCTCGCTTTCCGCGGGGCGTGCGCTGAACCCCTCGGCGCTTGCGCCTGCGGGTTTCACCTGTCACGCTCGTCCCGCAGGAGTCTCGCACCTTGCACTCCAATCAACTGATCAATGAAGGCTCTTTTCCCAAAGCCTTTTAGAAAGGCCTTTAAAAAAGAACAATAAAAAAACCGCTTCTGCAAGCGGTTAGTCAGTCTCTGGAGTATTTTGAGAGAATCTCTTCCCGGGCGTCAGCTCCTTCTACTCCTTTATGGATTGCTGATGTCAGCCGGTCATACTCTTGTTTCGTAATTTCAGCTACAGCGTTTTTCGGAAAAATATAAGGCTTTCCAATATCCATCGTATCAAGCTGATTCATGAGCTCGATCTCATCTTCATTCTCCCTGCACTGGGCGGGATCGAAGGTATACACCTTGCCGAATTCATCTTTAAACTCTCTCTTCATGTTAATAAAGTAACGCAATGTGCATTCTCCTTTCATTTATGCATTCTTACTAGTCATACCCGATTTTTTGTTTTTAGAGACATAAAAAAAAACTATAAAACTTTTATAAAAATGAGGGATAAAAAAAGAGATTTCGGGAATGATAGAAGTACCCCCTTTTTTATATATCTTTTTGTCCCCCGCTTCCTAAAGAGGCGGTCTTTTTTTTGCCTTTTTTTGCGAGCAGTGAGTAAATCTTCCATTTTTTATTCTCATAAATAGTAAAAAAGTCACATGTAATTATATTGTAATAATTTATACTAATATAAGGAAAACTAACACATTTCAGGAGGAAAGAATGAAAAAGATTCTATTAAGCTTGCTGGCTGTTCTCATAGCCTTTTATTTTGTGCCTGCAAACGCGTTTGCAGCAGGGATAAAGGATGCTGATCTTACAGCCTATCTCGCACAAATCAGCAATGAACGCGGCTATGAAATTAGCAAAGAGGATTACCAAAACTATCTGTCCGATTATGCGGGGATGGAGCTGTCAGATTTTGAGGACATCAATGAACTGAAAGAAACGCTCGGGGCTGTCATCAAGAGCGACAACAGCAATCTTGATGAGATCTATACTGATTTAGATTTGAACGAGCAGCAGCTTAAGGATCTTTTAGCAAAGAACGGAGAAGCCATCGAGGACTATATTTATGTAGATGACCTGTACTTTGCGGTTTCAGACCTGCAGGCACCTGATGAAGAAATGCCTGATATGAAGGAGATTGAAAAAGAGATTCAAGGGGCTCTGGCAGAAGTAGATTTGACTCCGGCTGAGATTCAAAACCTGCAGGACCACCTCATATCCATCGAGAAAGATCTAAACTCCCCAGATACAGAAAAAAGACTGGAATCCATTGCTGAGCGCATGATGAGCATCGATCCGGAAAAGCCGACGAAAGCACAGATCCAGGAAGTCGGGAACGCTTTTGAAGAGCTCATGTCCATTTTCCAAATGAAAGCGAACTTCTTTATTGTAGACGGCAGCAAGAAAACACCGGTATCTGCAGGAGAGCTGATGCAGATGAAAGTATTGGACGGAGATTATCTTTTGATCCAACTGTTTGATCTGAACGGAAAAATGCTTGCGGACTTGAAGATCACGTCAGACGAGGCTAGAAACAGCGCAACAACAGTAGGCAAGGTTACGCAAACCGTTAAACAAGAAGTAAAATTGTCAGCGCCAGTCGCCAAAAAGCCAAGAACCGTGAATGGCGGCAAATTGCCTAAGACGGATTCCAACAATCTTGACGGCGCACTTGCTGGCTTAGCAATTGCCGGAGCAGGGCTATTCCTATATAGAAGAGCAAGGATGTCGTAATGGCAACCAGACGCCAAGAAGGAGGAAGACGGCCCAAAAAGGCTGTTCTTCTTTCTTTTTCGATTGTGATCATTCTTCTCGGCCTGGGAATGTTTTCGAAGAATATCATTAGTTACACACGTGGTTATTTTGCCGGTGAAAAAGTGGAATCAAAAGCATTGCACGAACCTGTGAAAAAGCCGGCAAAAACAAACGAGGAAAAACGTGAAGCGCCACTGTATGCCAAACGTCCAGCGATTGGGGAAAAGATGGGCACCCTTTACATTCCGAAATTGGAAGCGAAACTGCCAATCTATCATGGAACGAATGAAGATGAACTGGAAAAAGGAGTCGGCCATTTTAAAGACAGCGTTCTTCCTGGTGAAAAGGACAACTCTGTTCTTTCCGGCCACCGTGACACTGTGTTCCGCAGCCTCGGAAAAGTAGGAAAAGGCGACAAACTTGAAGTGACGACATCAGCCGGAACCTTTACGTATAAAGTAAGGAAGGTTCGAATAGTGGACAAAGATGACCGCACGGTGATCGTTCCAAAACCGCGCGCGGTGTTAACGGTCAGTACGTGCTATCCGTTCAATTATATTGGTGCCGCTCCAAAGCGATATATATTGGAAGCCTTTCTGATCTCATCAGAACGTTCAAAGAAATAGAGAGATATGGCGAAGGGAGGAATAATTTCCCTTCGTTTTTGTTTTGTCGTTCTCGGAAAAACTCTGGTACAGTAAACATAGACCATCAAGATAACAGTCATGAGGAGGAATATCATGGTGAATATAAGAGAGGCACTTCTTCGCGATTTGCCAGCTATCCTGGACATATATAATGATGCGATAAAAACGCTGACGGCTACATTTGATTTAGAAGAGCAGACACTTGAAGAACGAAAGGTTTGGTTTGAAAAATACGGCGGCGACTTTCCGCTGATTGTTGCGAAACTGGACGGCAAAGTGGCGGGATACTGCTGTCTTAGCCCGTTCAGAGATAAAGCGGCCTATTCCCGCACAACTGAATTATCATTATACATATCTTCTGAATTCCGCGGCCAAGGGATCGGCAATGCCTTAATGGAGGATATTCTGAAAAGGGCGGCTGATCTTGGCTACCATACCGTAATCAGCAGCATTACGGGCGGAAACGAAGCGAGTGTAAAACTGCATAAAAAGTTTGGCTTCGAATTTGTCGGCAACTTTAAAGAAGTAGGCTACAAATTTGATGAGTGGCAGGATGTTCACTTTTACCAGCTCATGCTGAACACAGAAAAAACGAAGGGATAAGCGTTTCCTTCGTTTTTTTGATGGGCGAGTGCGTTTTTTATGAAAATGATGTGTTTTGCAAGTAAGTCTTGTCGAACCGCAAGTAACACGACGATTTCTGCAAATAAAGCTTGTCGAATCGCAAGTAATAGAGCTGTTTCCGCAAGTAATACGTGTCGAACCGCAAGTAAACGGGTTCAGGCAAGCACGAGTCGATAGCAATTCCCTTAAAGACTTCAGAATGACTCTGTTACTGCTGATTAACAATATCCTTCAGCTTATTCTGCCATTTATCATCATCTAAAATGATTTGAAAGGAGATCCGGCGATTTTTTTGCAGGGCTGCTGCTGAGCTTCCTTTGGCGATGGGCTTGTATTCGCTGTATCCTGTGGCGGCCAGGTACTGGGCATATGGCAGGCGTGCAAGTTTCGGATTGGCTTTGGCGAGATATTTTACAACCGCAACTGCCCGCTCTGTGGAAAGGGACCAGTTGTCATACGGTACCGAATCGGTATGGCCCTCCACCAGGATAATATAAAGATATTTACTCATATCCTTCTCGTCGATGATGGCGGCGAGTGCATCAGCCAAAGGGTTCAGTACCTTCTTGCCCTGTGCGCTGACCTCGGCGCTCCCCGTATCAAATAATATGTTTCCTTCTACAGAGATCGTATTGTTCGGGCCGCGTACAACTTTATCTTTTCCTACATTCTGTTCAAGCTGTTTTTCAATCAGGTCCGAGATGTGTTTTTTAACATCCGCTACCTGATGCAGTTCTTGTTTGATCTGTGACTGATCATAGGCGTTATAAATACTTTGGACGTATGCGAGTATGGCAATGAAAATCATGATGAGCACCATCATGGCCATCATGTCCGTAAAGCTGGGCCAGTAGATTTCTTCCTGAGGCTGTTCTGCAAAAACGTTTTTCCGGGCGCGCACGGTTCATCACCGCCTTTTAATTTCATGCGAACTGATAAGCCTTGACTCATTGTCCCGGTCACGGGAGTCATAGACGGTCTGATTATCCATAGCCGTCTGATACATGCGCTGAAGAAGATGATACATGTCGCCAAGGGTGCGGTTGCTGCTCGTAAAATCCCGGGAAAGCCCGTGGAAAAGGTTCTCAAGGGTACGGGCAAGTTCTCTCATATCATCGCCTCGCTGCGGACCGGATTGCTGGCTGAGCTGCCGTTCTCGCTCCAGCACATTCCGGATCTGCTCGACAAAGTCACGCTTCATATGTTCAACGGCATTATAGAAGCCCTTTTCAAGCTGCTGGACAGAGGACGCGAAGTCAGCGGCAGCTCTGCCGTATTCTCCTTGTTTTTCGGAATAGCGGTAGTACCATTCCTCCTGTTTCTGTCCCAGCCTGCTCTCCAGTGCATCATGCTGATTAGCGTAGTGCTGAAGCTGTTCCTGAAGGGCGCGTGCCATGTTTCCGGCGAATTCTTCTGAGCGGCGCTGTGATTCAGCCAGCACTTTATCGGAACGCTGGATCAGGAGCTCAAATGTTTGCTGCCCTGCATTCTGGCGTTCCGTGCTTTTTTGCAGCTGCTGTTCAAATGATTTGATCTGGGCGGCCAGCACCGAAATGCTTTGGTCGACCGCTTTATGCATGGAATCTTGTTTTTCAATGGTTTTATGGAACTGCAGGCCGAACTGTTCAAGAGTTGATGCGGAAGCCGCAAACGATTCACTGTGAAGACGCTGTGCTTCATAGATTCCTTTTACGTCCTCCATGGCGGTTTTTAATCCAGCTGTAAATTCTGTCATAGAGGCTCCGAAATGGCCCACGCTTTTTTGGAAGCTCTCCTCAACTTTGGCTGCAAGGCGATCAAGCAGCCGTTCGGCGGAATCCTGCGGCTTTTCCTGTAAAAGAAGACAGTTGAAGGCATGGTCCAGGTAAACTTCACAGTCCGACATCACCTTGCCCTGCAGGTACGTAAGGGAAGATCCCCTGGACAGAAAGCCTGTCTGGAGAATATTGAGGATAAGGGCCCCTCCTATACCCGCGATACTTGTTATAAAAGCAACGCTCATTCCCTCAAAAGGAGCAGTTAAGGATGAGATGATGGAGTTCATGGTCATATTCGGGCCAGAGGCAGAACTTCCGAGCCTGAACAGCGTATCCTGCATGGACAGGAGAGATAGAGTGAGGCCGATAAAGGTGCCGAGCACACCGAGAATAATCGTAAAAGCCGGCAGCTGCTGCAGAACCTTTTGGATATTTCCAACAGGAACGCGCATCAGTCCAAGAAGAGGGATGCGTTCCTGGAAAAGGTGCTTTTCAATCAGCGCCTGTGAATTCAATGATGAGACTCCTGATAGATGATACTGCCTGTAATCCGAACAAACACGCTGTATCCAGCGGGACCGCGGCTGTGCCGTTCCCTGTGATTCAAGCTCCTGAAGTTCTCTGATCCACATCTTCAGGCGGTATCCTGTCTGGGCGTATCCCACCAAACCAGTAAAAACAAGAAAGCAAATCACTCCCACAACGGCCATCGTCAACGAATCCATGCTGTCCATCCCTCCCCGTTTCCATTCATACAAGCATATGAGGTGCCAGGCACCGCTATTACACAAGTATGTAACGCACGGTGCCTGGCACCCAAAAAAAGAAATCAAAAAAAATAAATATAAATTGCGATTTCTGAATAATGGAATTAAACTAAAATTATGGAAATTTTGGTTTTTTAAAGCAGCAAGATCATTCACCCAGAGAAAATTCAAACAGAGAAAAGGGGAAACTGGATGAAGAAACGGATTGCGTTGATGACAGCATTTATCATGACGTTTTCCAACCTGGCATATGCTCAGGGGAATCTGCCGTCTCACAGCAAGGCAGCGGGAACAAAGCCTCAAGGCCTGGATCTTAAAAAACTGCCTCAAGAAGAGAAATACGGCAAAAATGATAAGGTTCGCGTAGTAGTCGAACTTGATCAAAAACCAGCGATTCAGTATGCGCAGGCACAAAACAAGCGCTACAGTTCGTTGAGCTCAAGCGAAAAAACGTCGCTGACCAAAAAATTGGCCAATGGACAAAAAGAAGTGAAAGAGGACATCGCGAAGGAAGACATCCCGGTATCGTATAAGGAAAGCTTTACAACTGTACTTAACGGCTTCAGTGGTGAAGTCAAATATGGTGATATTAAAGATATCGAAAAGCTTGACGGTGTGAAAGATGTACATATTGCGCATGAATATAAACGTCCTGAGTCAATTAACGGGGACAAGCCGAACATGCTGTACAGCAAGGATATCATCCATGCAAAAGAAACATGGCAGGACTATGGATATAAAGGTGAAGGAACGGTCGTGGCTGTTATCGACACTGGCATCGATCCTTCACATAAAGATATGGTGCTCAGCCCTGATACAAAAGTGAAGCTGACATCCGGGAAAGTGAACGGCCTTAAAGACTCCAAAGGACTGAAAGGCAGCTACTTTACTGAAAAAGTACCTTACGGATACAACTATGCGGACCATGACAATGAAATCCGCGACCTTGGCCCTGGTGCTTCCATGCACGGCATGCACGTTTCAGGGATTGTCGGAGCGAACGGGGACGAAGACAATGGCGGAATTAAAGGTGTGGCTCCTGAAGCACAGCTTTTAGCGCTTAAAGTATTCGGAAACGACCCTGGAATGCCGTCCACGTTCAGTGATATTTATATTAAAGCGATCGACGATGCGATTGTACTCGGTGCTGATGTGATCAACATGAGCCTTGGATCAATAGCTGCATTCGTACAGCATGATGACCCTGAGGAAAAAGCGATTCAGAACGCAACGAACAACGGTATTCTTTGTGCCATTTCTGCAGGCAACTCTGCTTACGCAGGACATGGAGCAGGAAACCCTTATCCGTCTAATCCAGATACAGGAGTAGTTGGGTCTCCTGGATTGATCGGACAAGCTCTTCAAGTTGCTTCACTTGAAAACACAAAGCTTACACTTGAAGGCATGAACTTAAAAGTAGACGGAGCAGATATGGGATACATTGCTTACCAAAAGCAGGAATCTCCAAATCCGATCGGCACGTTTGATAAAGATAAGATGGAAGTCGTTTATGTCGGTGACGGCAGCCCGCCTAACTATACAGGCAAAGATGTGAAGGAAAAAGTGGTCTTCGTTGTCCGAAACGGTGACTTTAACTACGCCAAGATTCAGCACGAAGCTGAAAAGCAAGGCGCAGCAGGCGTGATTATCCGAGGTAGAGTGGACCATGGCGATTACGTCAACATGGCCCTCGACAAACCGGCGATTCCTCTTGTGTCTTTAAGCATTGCTGACGGCAACCAGCTCGAAGCAAAAGCGAAAGAAGGCAAGAAGCTTGAAGTGATTTTTGATGGTAAAGCCATTTCCGCATCCAATCCAAACGCAGGAGAGATGTCTGATTTCAGTTCATGGGGCGTGACACCGAACCTTGACTTTAAACCGGAAATCACTGCACCAGGCGGGAAGATTTATTCAACGCTTAACGACAACCAATATGGGGTGATGAGTGGAACGTCCATGGCTGCTCCGCATGTTGCCGGCGGTGCTGCTCTCGTGATGGAAAGAGTGGACAAAGATTTCAAAGTTAAAGGGGCAACCCGCGTTAAACTCGCCAAAAACATCTTAATGAACACATCAAGACCGCAAGCCGATCATGGCTTGTTCAATACAGAGAGCCAAACTGGAAACTACTATTCTCCACGCCTTGAAGGTGCAGGATTAATGGACCTTCATGCGGCAATGAAAACTCCAGTGGTTGTAACAGAAGCAAAATCAGGTGAAGGAAAAGCAGCCGTAAAAGAAGTAGGCGATAAATTCACCTTTACTTTAAATCTTAAAAACTACAGCTCCAAAGACGTAACGTACAAGCTTGCGGGCAATGTTCAAACAGACCTTGCACTTCAAGGCATGAACCTGCTTGAAGCAGATGGAATCTTTAAAAATGGAACAAGAGATTCAGAGGATCCGAATAGAGGAACGTTCCCGATTTCTTTCACTTCTGGTTCTAAGAAAGCGAGCAGTATTGCGATCAAAGCAAAAAGCACAGCAACTGTAAATGTTACGGTCGATCTAAAAGATACCGTAGACTGGGCTAATGACATGCCGCTCGACAAAATCTTCAAAAACGGCTACTTTGTAGAAGGTTTTGTAAGATTAATAGATGCAGGCAACAAATATCCTGAGCTAAGCGTTCCATACGTTGGTTTCCACGGAAAATGGGACAAAGCACCGATCATTGACGCTCCTGTATATGACGACAACACGTTCTACGGAGTGACAGGCCTGGCTGCTGAAGTGAACGATGACTTTGAGTTCCTTGGAAGCGATGCATCGAAAAATGTGTTAAAAGATAAAGTTTCTTTCTCACCTGATGGAGACGGGCTTTATGATGAAGCGTTCCCGGTGCTTTCTTTCCTAAGAAACGCGAAAAAAGTGGAATACTCCATCCTTGACAGAAATAAAACATCACTTCGCAAGTTGGATACACAAGAAGATGTGGTGAAGAACTATTATGACGGCGGTTCTGAACCTGGGTATACTCCTGTCACAGAAGCTGCCTGGGATGGAACGGTGAATGGTTCTAAAGTAAAAGACGGATTGTACTACTACCAAGTAAGTTCAGTGGTTGATTATCCGAAAGCTAAGTGGCAAAAAGCATTGTTCCCTGTGTATGTCGATACGAAAGATCCTGCTGTTACTGCAAAATGGAATGCAGATAGCCATACGCTTTCCTGGACAGCGGGCGATCAAGGAACAGGCGTAGCTTACTACGATGTTTTAGTTAACGGAAAAAGCGTTCTTTCCAAGCCGCTTGATTCTTCTGCAAGCGAATATAAGCTGAATGACCTTCCTAGCCACGCGAAAGTAGTTCTTGCTGCTTACGACTATGCAGGTAACTCAGTAATGAAAAATGTTAATATGAGCGGGAAAGATACAAGCGTACCAAGTGTCACAGTAGATTCACCTGAAGCGTTAAGCATCACTTCTTCCAAAACAGTGACTGTAACCGGACATGTGACGGATGATTCTGGACTGAAATCATTCATGATCGACGGCAAACCTGCAAAGCTTGTATGGAATGCACCAAAACAGCAGTACGATTTCAGCAAGAAGATTACCTATACTTCTGATAACATCCAATCGTTCAAGGTTGAAGCGATTGATAAAAGCGGAAACCGAGTGGCCTTCAGCCGCCAGGTGATTGTGGATTCAACTCTTCCAACGATTAAAGTAGATGCACCGAAAACAGTGTCAAGCAAAACGAAAACAGCAACACTTAAAATTACGCTTGCGGACAACTTTGATGAGATGCGCTTCTTCGTAAACGACAATGCGGCATACCGCCATTACTTTAAAGAGCCGTTTGCAAAGAGAGCATTAACGAAGAAAATCAGCCAAAAGGTTTCCCTGAAAAAAGGTAAAAATACCGTTCATCTTGAACTGACAGACCTTGGCGGAAACACGGTTGAGAAGAATGTAATCATCACAAAGAAATAACATAAAAAGGCGCCAGGTCCCTGATTCCTTCAGGGTGCCTGGCACCTTTTTTAATGTTTAGCTCCAGCGCCCTGGAGCTTTTCTTATTTCACCGAAAACAATTCAACAAGCAATAGAGAAACGGCACCGATTGCCGTCGCTTTGTTTCCAAGCTTAGACAGTCTGATGTCGGTATGTTTTGCGGCTTCGGTCAGCGCCTTCTTTTGAACCGTTTCCTTCAAGCTGTCCATCAGTAAATCTCCTGCATTGGATACTCCTCCGCCAATAATAATCCGTTTAGGATTCATGAGGTGGATTAAGTTTGTCAGCCCGATCCCAAGATAGATCCCGGTTGATTTCAAGACTTGAACACTCAGCTCATCTCCCTGGAGTGCTGCTTCGTAAACCATTTTTCCATCGATTTTCTCTAAATCGTGATCGGCCATCTCCCGTAAGATGCTTTCTCTTCCGATCGCTACCTCTTTTTGCGCTTTTTCAGCTATGGCAGGGCCGGCTGCAAGTGTTTGAAGACATCCGTAGTTGCCGCAGCTGCATTGCTTTCCGCCGATGTCAATCGTCATGTGTCCAATTTCTCCGGCAATAAAGTTTTCGCCATGAAACAGTTTTCCATCTATCACAATCCCGGCTCCTATGCCGGTCCCGACGTTGACCGCAACCACACTGTCCGCACCGTTTCCATTTCCAAACCAAACTTCGCCAAGAGCAAGTGCCTTTGCATCATTTTCCACCTTAACCGTACGGCTGAATCTGACCTCTAGTTCCTCTTTTATCGGGATATTTCTCAGATTCAGGTTTGGTGCATAAAGGGAAATGCCCTGCTCCACATCCACTACACCATGCATCCCTACGCCGATGCCGATCACTTTCTCTTCTTCCTCACCATACTGCTCCATAATCTGCTGAATCTCTGCTTTCATGATATCGAGCAGCTCATGATTCGAAAGCGGACTGAAAAGAACCTTTTCATGAAACTCAAGCACCTTGCCGTTTAAATCAGTCAGGATGGTCTTAATGTCCTTAGGGCCTACATCCAGTCCGATAACATAGAAGCTATCGGCATTAATGATCAGCATGGTCGGCTTCCGCCCTCCCTTGGACTCGCCTTGCTCACTTTCTTTAATCATTCCCGAGTCGATCAGCTCTTTTACGATAGAACTGACTGTAGGCGGCGTCAACTTCGTATCTTTGGCGATCTGTGCACGTGAAATGGGTCCATCCAGACGGATTTTATTCAGTATTATGTTCCGGTTTAACGACTTCATCAATTGAAACGTGCCGCGTTGCATGAAAACACCTCAAGTTAATTTAATTAATTAATTAATATATATTATACAGTTATTTTTGTGCTCTGAACAGAAGCCATCAAGCTGTCGATAACCGATAGAATAGGATAAAATTTATATATCTTTAAACTGCCTGATTCCGGGACAAAAAGGAGGAAGTGAATTGAAGATTAACAGCTTGGATCACTTTGTTCTAACCGTAAAAGATATTGATAGAACGTGTGATTTTTACAATGATGTATTAGGAATGGAGATCATTACTTTTCAAAAAAACCGAAAAGCACTCAAATTCGGCAGCCAGAAAATTAACCTTCACCAAGCAGGCAAAGAATTTGAACCAAAAGCACACGCCCCAACTCCAGGTTCAGCAGACCTCTGCTTTATCACTGAATTTCCTTTAACTTCTGTACTCGCTCACTTTGATCAAAAAGGAGTGCCGGTTATTGAGGGACCTGTACCGCGAACAGGGGCGGCGGGCAGGATTAACTCTGTCTATATTCGAGATCCGGACGAAAACCTAATTGAAATCTCCAATTATACGGATAGAGAAGACTAGCATTAAGATGGGAGTATGCAAATAATAGAGTGTGTGTTAATCTAATTAAAACTTAATAATTTAATTTAACAAAGTATCTTTTAACGATCATGGAAGGCGTTTACAAAACCTGTTGAAAAGAAAGCTCGCAGCAATATCAGCATTGCTGACCCGAATGCTTGCCGGCTGTTCAGGATCGCGGGCTTTGATTCAGCGATCTTCAATCAGGGAAATCTGTATAAGCGATGAACACCCGTGCAGAAAGCTGGCCAGATCGTAGAGGTCGCTTATTTTAAGGAGAACAACGAATACTTTAACAACAAGCCGATGTACGGATGAAGGAAAAATGTCTTTAAAAGAAGCTTCTCAGAACATTAAGAATGAAAACCGTAAGATCAACAAGTAAAGGGGGGGGCACATCTCCCTTTTTACCCCTCTACTTATTTAATTAAATTAATAAAAAGAGAAGACAGGAGGCGCTTGTATGGCTGAGCTAAGATATAATCCTTTATTAAAAGACTGGACGATGGTGGCTGCCAGCCGGCAGAACAGACCGCATTTGCCGAAAGACTTTTGTCCGTTCTGCCCGGGATCCGGGAAAGTTCCCGATAACTATGAGGTGCATCTGTATCACAACGATTTCCCTGTGCTTTCACCAAACCCTCCAAAACCAGATGGAGTAGGAGGCGGGTTGTATCAGACGAAAGAAGCGTATGGAAAGTGCGAAGTGGTGCTGTATTCACCGGGCCACTATGACACGATTCCTGATTTGTCCAAAGATCATATGAAAAAGCTGATGAACCTTTGGACGGATACATTCGTCAAACTGGATCAGGATCCGAATCATGAGTATGTCATGATCTTTGAAAACCGCGGAGAGGAAGTTGGGGTTACAATGCCTCACCCGCATGGACAGGTGTATGCTTACCCTTTTATTCCGTTAAAAGTAAAAACGGAGCTGGAAGCATGCAAAGAGTATTTTGAAGAAAACCAACGGAACATGTTTGATGATATGGTAGCCGAGGAAAAGCGGTTCGGGGAGCGTGTCCTGTTGGAAAGTGAGCATTTTATTGCGTTCATTCCGTTCTTTACGGACTATCCGTACGGAGCTTACATTGTCAGCAAAGAAGCGAAGACTGCACTGACCGAATTCACGGAGGAAGAAAGAACGGAACTGGGGGATATGCTTCAAGAACTTGTCGGAGGTATGGATAAAATCTATGACAAGCTGTTTCCTTACATGATGGTCATGCATCAGCGTCCATCGAACTCTAATGATCCGTATAAGGATTTTTATCGGTTTCACATCGAGTTCTATCCTCCGCTTCGTGCTAACGACAAATTAAAATTTAATTCCTCCTCTGAAACAGGAGGATGGGCAGCAGCTAATCCAACCAAAGTGGAAGAAAATGCAGAAATCCTGCGCCAATGTATCAAGCGTTACAGTGAAAGTAAGGGGGAATAAGCCGTGGAGAACCAATGGGTGAAACGATTTCAAGAATATTTTCCGGGAAATAACGACAGAGTACGACTTTTCTTTGCACCCGGACGCGTAAATTTAATTGGGGAACATACCGACTACAACGGCGGTTTTGTATTTCCAGCTGCATTAACGATTGGAACCTATATGGCCATTCGCCAGCGAAACGATGGTGTCTACCGTTTGAAGAGTGAGAACTTCCCATTGGAGGTTTCAATCGATACAAAACAGCCCATTGTCTATGATAAGGCTGACGATTGGGCAAATTATCCGAAAGGTATCCTGCAGCAATTGCAGAAGCTGGGTATCCAGCTCTCAGGGGCTGATGTTTTATACGCGGGCAATATTCCGAATGGTGCGGGCCTTTCTTCTTCTGCATCGATAGGCATGGCCAGTGCGCTTGGTTTTTCAGTATTGGAAAAAGAGGAACTGCCCATGCTGGAGCTCGCCAAGCTGTGCCAGCGGATGGAAAATCAGTTTATCGGTGTAAACAGCGGAATTATGGATCAGTTTGCGGTCGGATTCGGAAAGAAAGACCATGCTGTTTTTCTAGATTGCCAGAGTTATGAGTTTGAATTGATTCCTCTTGAAATCGAAGGATACAAGCTTGTCATCACAAACACAAATAAAAGAAGAGGGCTTGCAGACTCCAAGTACAATGAACGAAGAGCACAGTGTGAACAAGGGCTGGAAATCATCCAAAGGCATATAGAGGATGTTAATGCACTCGGTGACCTTCGCCCTCTTCAGTTTAAGAAAATGGAAGCCTATCTGGCTGATGAAACGATTAAAAAGCGTGTCCGACATGTAGTTACTGAAGATGATCGTGTTCAAAAAGCCGTAGCAGCACTCGAAAATAGAGATTTACTTGCGTTTGGCCTGTATATGAAGGAGTCCCATCTTTCATTGCGTGACGATTATGAGGTGACCGGACTGGAGCTTGACGCACTGTTTGACATTCAGGGGCAGCAGCCCGGCTGCATAGGTACGAGAATGACCGGCGCTGGTTTTGGCGGCTGCACCATTTCCGTCGTGGAAGACGGACAGGTAGAAGCATTCAAACAGAACGTGGCAGCAAACTACAAACAACAAACGGGTTTATCGCCTGACTTTTATGTTTGTGAAATTGGAGACGGTGTAAAAGAAATCAAAGAGGTGAAGAGATAATGGCCATATTGGTAACCGGAGGAGCAGGCTATATCGGCAGCCATACCGTATTGTGTCTGCGTGAAAAAGGCGAAGAAGTCATCGTGTTGGATAACCTGCAAAAAGGGCATCGGGAGGCTGTGCTGAAGGATGTTCCGTTATATGAAGGAGATCTGCATGACAGCGCCTTGCTGGATACCGTTTTTTCAGAAAATGACATTGAAGCAGTTATACATTTTGCGGCCAACTCTCTTGTAGGTGAGAGTGTTGCAGATCCGATTCCTTATTACCAGAACAACGTGGCGGGTTCATTGAATCTGGTAGACCGCATGGTGAAAAATGGCGTGAAAAACATTGTCTTCTCCTCTACTGCCGCTGTCTATGGGGAACCTGAGACCGTCCCTATTCAGGAAAGCGACCGGACGCTTCCGACCAATCCTTATGGAGAAACGAAGCTGGCCATTGAAAGACTTCTTCATTGGGCAGATCAGGCTTATGGGCTGAAAGCAGTCGCTCTCCGGTATTTTAATGCGGCAGGCGCCGATCCAAAAGGAGGAATTGGAGAAGATCATACACCCGAATCTCACCTGATTCCGATCATTCTTGAAGCCGCCCTTGGAAAACGGCCGCATATCTCTGTATTCGGGGAGGACTATGCGACAGAAGACGGTACTTGTGTCCGGGATTACATCCATGTGATGGATCTGGCTGACGCTCACTGCCTGGCTCTCGAAAAATTAAAGAGAACTGGAGAGAGCGGCGTATACAACCTCGGCAACGGTAAGGGGTTCTCGGTGAAGCAGGTGATCGATACATGCAGAACGGTTACAGGCCGAACGATCGAAGCTGTTTCTTCTCCGCGAAGAGCAGGCGATCCTGCGATTCTTATTGCTTCTTCTCAAAAAGCAAAGGATGAACTGGGCTGGGTTCCAAAATATCCTGATGTCCATGAAATGGTAGAACACGCCTGGAACTGGCATCTCCATCATCCGAACGGTTATGCCGATGGAGGTCCGGACAATGGCTCTAGGTAAGATCAGAAACATCATGAAAGAAAACCATCTGGACGGAATACTGCTGAGAAAACGGAACCATTTTTCATGGGTAACAAGCGGCCGCCAGAACCAGATCGTGCTTGGAATCACGGAAGGTGTTGCAGATCTTGTGATTTTTGAAGATGAGATCTATGTGGTGACGACCAAGATGGAAGAACGGCGCATAAAGGAAGAAGAACTCTCCCATTTTTCTCATGAAGTTAAAGTGGTGACGGATGAGTGGTTTAAAGGCTCTGATCATTTGATCTCTGAACTTGGAATAGGGAAAAGGATGGGGACGGATACGCCGTTTAAAGACTATGCCGACATGACGGAGGAACTGAAACGTGTTCGATCCATATTAGATGAACAAGAAGTGGAGCGTTACCGCAAGCTGTGCCAGGATACGGCGTGGTCACTTGAATCGGTTTGCCGGAAGATGGAGCCTGGGCAGACGGAACATGAAATTGCCGGGATGGTGGCAGAACAGGCGATATCTAAGGGGATCAGGCTTCAAGTTTTGCTTGTTGCTACAGATGAACGCATCTATTCCTACCGCCACCCGGTTCCTACTTCTAAGAAACTGAAAAAGCATGGGCTGCTGGTGATTTGCGGTGAGCGTGAGGGGCTTGTCGCCAACCTGACAAGGGTTGTACATTTCGGGCCGCTGTCTCAGGAACTGTCTGATCATAAAGAAAAACTCGCTCGTATTGATGCGGCTTTTATAACCGCTACTAAACCTGGTACAACGGTTGGTGAAGTGTTCAAAAAAGGGATACAGCAGTACGTGGAAGAGGGCCATCCGGAAGACTGGAAACTCCTCCATCAAGGAGGGCCAACTGGATATGACTCCAGAGAGTTTATCGCAACAATGGAATCAGAAACTGAGGTGAAGGAAAACATGGTATTCACATGGAATCCTTCGCTGCCCGGTGTGAAATCAGAAGACACCGTCCTCATTCAACAAAATAAAGCTGAAATTTTGACCGAAACCGGGGGATGGCCCTACCTTGAAGTAACATTCGAAGGACAAACACTGCGACGGCCGGATATCCTCATTAGATAAGAAAGAAACTGAAGAAGCGTTCGAATGTCCCGTACTTACTTCACCGGTCTTGATTTTCTTACTTCTGCTTTAAAAACCGCTTATCTCTGGTATTTTGCACGGTTCGGTGAAAGAATAGAGAGACAAAGGAGTGAGCGGCATGTTTATAGGAGTAGATTATTATCCGGAACAGTGGCCAAAATCCAGATGGCCTGAAGATGTAAGACTGATGAAGGAGCTTGGAGTTAATGTGGTGCGAATCGCCGAATTCGGCTGGCAGCTGATGGAGCCGGAAGAAGGAGTGTACGATTTTTCCCTTTTTGATGAGGCGATTGATCTGCTTACAGAAAACGGGATAAAAATCATCCTCGGTACGCCGACAGCGACTCCTCCTGCATGGATGGCGCATCAGTATCCTGAAATTTTGCCGGTTGATGAGAACGGTGTAAAGATTTCTTTCGGTGCTCGCCGGCATTATACGGTGAACAGCAAGACCTATCAGAAATTCACCAGAAAAATTGTCCGCAAACTGGCCGAGAAATATGGCCAGCATCCTGATGTCATCGGCTGGCAGACGGATAACGAGTACGGCCATGAAAAATCGGACCGCAGCTATGGTGATGAAGACCGCATGGCGTTTCAGGAATGGCTCAGCAACAAATACGGCAGCCTGGATGCATTAAATGAAGCATGGGGTACGGTCTTCTGGAGCCAAACCTATACGGCGTGGGAGCAGATCCCTGTTCCCCGGAAAGTATTTCAGGAACATAATCCGGGTCTGCTGCTTGATTTTGACCGGTTTTGCGCAGACAGCTATACAGCGTACAACAAGCTGCAGGCTGATATTTTAAGAGAGCATATTTCAGTTCAGCAGTTTATCACCCATAATTTTGTCTTTACCGAACTTGCCCTAAAACAGCGGGATATCGCGAAGGACCTCGACTTCATATCCTTTGACAACTACCCGGTCTGGGGCGGTCTACCTGAACCGATTCCGCCTGCCGCGATTGCCCAGCAGCATGATCTTTGCCGTTCAACAAAAGACGGAAAAGGCTATTGGGTGCTTGAGGAGCTATCCGGGGCACAAGGATGGAGCCATATCGGCTACCTGCCTCGTTCAGGGCACATCAAGCTTTGGACGTACCAGGCTATTGCACGGGGAGCGGAGGCGATCGTCTATTTCAGGTGGCGCGCCGCCCGTTTCGGAACCGAAGAATTCTGCCATGGAATCTTGGATCACGACGGTAAGCCGAGGCGAAAGTTTGAAGAAGTGAAAGAAGTATTCAATGCTCTGAAAGTATTCGGAGATGAGTGGATCGCCACTAAATATAAAGCAGAAGTCGGTGTGTATTACGATGTGGAAAATGCCTGGGCTTGGCGAATCCAGCCGCAGAGTGATGCGTTTACCCATAAGCAGGAGATGCTTCGTTTCTATTCCGGTGCTTACCGTTTGAACGCGGCTACTGATATGGTCTCTCCGGAGAGCAGCCTTGACGGGCTGAAAACGGTCATCGTTCCCGTTTACTTTTTAACCAATCCGGTATTTACGGAAAAACTGAAGAAGTATGCGGCAGATGGCGGAACGGTGGTGCTTTCCTATCGGGCAGGGGTGAAAGAGCCGAACAATGCGGTTACAGAAATGACGCTTCCCGGAGAACTTGGAGAGCTTGCAGGCATCGAAGTCCACGAGTACGAGTCGCTTCAGACCGGCCAGCAGACACGTGTAACGGGAATAGCGGGGAACATCATGGACATCATGTCGCCGGCCACAGTGTGGTGTGACTTGATCGAGCCGAAATCGGCCGAGGTCCTCGCCGTCTACAGGGACGCTTTCTATGAAGGTACACCTGCGATCACGAAGAACAAGTACGGAAAAGGCAACGTGTATTATATCGGTACAGCGGTAGAAGATTATTTTCTTGTGCGGCTGTACAGAGACATTTTTGCTCAGGCTGGCGTACAGACGATCGAACTGCCGGACGATGTTGAAATGGTAATACGGGATGGAGAGGCCGGCAGCAAGTTCTTATGTGTGATGAATCATTCAACGACAGCAAGTCACCGGGTCTCCTTGCCAAAGGGCACCTGGAAGGACGCCATAACAGGTGAAACGTTCAAAGGAGACGTCAGGCTGCAATCTTTAGGTTCTTTTCTTTTGATCCAGTAAAAAGGTGCCAGGCACCGCAATTACACACTTGTGTAATTTGCGTGCCTGGCACCTTTTTTTTATAAACTTATGAAACTATTAACGAGATTGACCCGTAAAACAGAGTGCGATATGTTATTATTTGGAAACTAGATAAAAATTCTGAAATGATGAAACAGGGGACAGGGAGGAATTATGGAAACGGTACATACGCTGGAATTAAAACAGGTAACGAAACGGATCAAAGGCAAAAATATAGTAGACAATCTTTCGTTCAGTGTTCAAAAGGGGGAAATCTTTGGACTGCTCGGACCGAACGGAGCGGGGAAAACGACAACGATCCGTATGATCGTCGGTTTGATTTCGATGACAGAAGGAGAAATCCTGGTGAACGGCCTGGATATCCGCAAGAACTATGAAAAAGCGATGGAACAGATCGGGGCCATCGTAGAAAATCCGCAAATGTATGACTATTTGACAGGCTACAAAAACCTGATGCAATATGCACGCATCATGCCAGGAGTGACGAAAGAGCGAATCGATGAGGTCGTGAAGCTGGTGGAAATGGAGTATGCCATTCATAAAAAGGTAAAAGCCTACTCGCTCGGCATGAGGCAGCGGCTCGGTGTAGCCCAGGCTCTTTTGCACAATCCCTCACTTCTAATTCTGGACGAACCGACGAACGGGCTTGATCCTCAAGGGATGCATGATTTGCGAAATTATTTGCGGGCGCTTGCTGATCAAGGGACTTCAGTCATCGTTTCCAGCCATATTTTAGCGGAGATGGAACTGATGTGTGACCGTGTCGCTGTGATTCAGCACGGAAAACTTGTTCGGATAGATAACGTAACCAACGTTACCGATCAGGCAGACGCCACCGTACATTTCAAAGTGGATGGCGATCTTTTAAAAGCGAAAGAGGTTCTCGGTGAACAGCTTCCGGATATCCCGGTTGTGGTGGAAGGGAATGAACTCGTTTTACAGATCCAGCAGCCGGATGCGATCGGTGATATCAATAAAAGGCTCGTCATGGCAGGACTTATGGTATACGGCATTCAACTGAAGAAGAAAACGCTGGAAGAAAGGTTCCTTGAAATGACGGGGAAAGGAGGAGATCTAAATGAAGTTTCTGTCACTGGTCACTAATGAATGGGTCAAAATTTTCAGCAGGGTAAGAACTTGGGTGTTTATTGCACTTCCCATACTTATCGTTTTGGGCGTGGCGATCTACGGCAAGGTTACAGAAGACGAGTCGGTAAAAGCAAAATGGAAGCAAGAGCTGACGGAACAGAATAAAGAACTGAAAAAGGAAATTGCTCAGGCTAAAAAGGATAAAACGCCCAAAATGTTCAGGGAGTCATTGGAAACGGAGTATAAACAGAATCAATACGCCATCAAGCATGATATCTCTCCTTATGAAACAACAAGCTGGAAGTTTATGAAAGATTTTTCGCCGCTGTCCTCGTTATTGGGATTGTTTGTTATTGTAGTAGCGAGTGACATTGTGGCAACCGAATTTGCGAAGGGTACCGTAAAAATGCTGCTGATCCGGCCATACAGCCGTTGGAAGATCCTGCTTTCCAAACTTCTGGCTACCCTTGGATTCGCCTTCTTATTGTGGATCGTTCTTATCGTATCCACATGGCTGATCGGCAGTGTATTCTATGGGTTTGGCGGAATGGACCAGCCGTATTTGACGAATGTCGATGGGGTAGTCCAAGAAAAATCGATCTCCCATTATGTATTGGCGAACATGGGGCTGGAATTCATCGAATTCGCCGTGCTTGTTGCATTAGCCTTCATGATTTCCACACTGTTTTACAGCAGCTCTGTGGCGATTGGTGTTTCCATGTTCATTATGTTTGCCGGTAACATTCTTACAACCATATTCAGCGGAAAATCATGGGCAAAATACACGCTGTTTCCCAACATGGATTTGACCCAATATCTTGATGAAGGGATGCAGCTCGTTAAAGGTATGTCACTTTCCTTCTCCCTGGGCATGCTCGCAGCCTATACGGCGGTCTTCCTTGTGATCACGTTTGCCGTCTTCCAGAAGCGTGATGTGAGGTCATAGAAAATAAATGCATCGTACCAAAATGCATGGTGCCAGGCACCGCTGTTACACAAGTGTGTAATTTGCGTGCCTGGCACCATTTTTTATGTGGTTTCTTCTTCGCAGTCTTCTTCTGCTTCTCCAGGATGTACTAGATGATGTACGATACCGCTGATGACTGCCTGATCGGAAAATTCTAATTCCTCATATACTTTGTCTTGGGAAAAATCCTCATTACTGCTGAGATCCTGCTGTTGCAGGTCATTTTGTTCGCCGTTGTTTTCTCGTTTCGCATCCATTATCCTCAGCCTCCTTTTTCTTATCATCTTCCCTAAACATCATAATTATTAAACGGGGCGGTGGGTGCCAGGCACCGGCCGTTACATGCTTGTGTAATCGAGGTGCCTGGCACCGCCTTAGGACATCGCTACCATGAGAACGGGTTCAAATATCAGAAAAATCGGTATATTTATTCTTTTCAAACTATTAATCTTCTTATATAATGGCCTTCATATCGATGGGAAGGTGGGGGAGAATCATGAGAACGTTAACAGCAGTAAAGGAGAGTCAGCGGGTAAAAGATCAGGTTGTGAAGTGGCGCAGGCATCTTCACATGTATCCGGAACTGTCATTCAGCGAAGAACAGACGTCCCAATTTATTTACCAGATGCTTCAATCGTTTGGAAATCTTGAGCTTTCCCGTCCAACGAAGAACAGTGTAATGGCAACACTGACAGGCAATGAACCCGGCCGTGTGCTTGCCATTCGTGCGGATATTGACGCACTTCCGATTATGGAAGAAAACGATTTTGATTTTGTATCCCGAAGGCCTGGTGTCATGCATGCGTGCGGCCACGACGGGCATACAGCCATGCTGCTTGGAGCGGCTAAAATTTTATCTCAGAAAAAGGACGAGCTTCAAGGCGAAATCCGTTTTATTTTTCAGCATGCAGAGGAACTTTACCCTGGTGGCGCCGAGGAGATGGTACAGGCAGGCGTGATGGACGGTGTAGACGCTGTAATTGGGACCCATCTTTGGTCACCGCTTGAAGTAGGGAAAATCGGGATTGTTTATGGGCCTATGATGGCAGCACCAGATACGTTTTTTCTGACCGTTCACGGAAAAGGGGGCCATGCAGCGCTTCCGCATCAAACGATCGACAGCATTGCAATCGCCTCACAGGTCGTGACCAACCTTCAGCACATTGTTTCACGAAACACCGATCCGCTGGAGCAGCTTGTTCTTTCTGTTACAAAGTTTACCGGCGGGACGACACATAATGTCATCCCTGGCTCTGTGGAGATTTGCGGGACGGTCAGAAGCTTTAACCCCGCGGTCAGGGAACAGGCACCCAAGCTGATGGAGCAGGTCATCAAAGGAATAACCGACGCTCATGGAGCAGCTTATGAGTTCCGCTACGAGAATGGGTACCGGGCAGTGATCAACCAGGATGAGGTAACGCGCTTCCTTCACGAGACAGCTGAAGAACTATACGGAGCTGAGCAAGTTGAATTGATGAAACCGAATATGGTTGCCGAAGATTTTTCTGCTTACCTTCAAAAAGCGGACGGCTGCTTCTTTTTTACCGGCGCGGGCAACAAGGCGAAAGGAATTACCTACCCGCATCACCACGCCCGTTTTACCATTGATGAAGATGCGTTAGAGCAAGGGGTCGCCATGTTTGTTCGGGCTGCCGAAAAAATGCTGTACAGAAACGAAGAGGAGGCGGGCGCATGAAACTGATTCATTGGATTGCGGTATTGCCGTTTATCGGGATGTTTGGAGGGCTTGTTTTTGCCAACAAGGTTGAACCTTATGTACTGGGTATGCCTTTCCTCATGTTTTGGATCCTGCTTTGGGTCTTGATTACAGCCGCCTTGATGGCTCTTATTTACAAAATAGATCCGGTGAACAAGGAGGAGCACTAAATGAACACATCACTGATCATACTCGCATTGTTTTTAATTCTGTCCTTGTACCTTGGAGTCCGTGCCAAACGGGGAAAAGATATGGACCTCGAGCAATGGAGCGTCGGGGGACGGGGTTTTGGTACGATGTTCGTGTTCCTTTTAATGGCAGGAGAAATCTACACGACGTTTACGTTTCTTGGCGGAAGCGGCTGGGCGTATGGAAAAGGCGGCCCGTCATTATACATCCTGGCATACGGCGCACTTGCCTATGTCATTTCCTACTTTTTGCTTCCCGCAATCTGGAAATACGCCAATGAAAACAAACTCGTGTCACAGTCTGATTTTTTCGTCAGCAAATACAAAAGTCCCTACCTCGGTGTATTTGTGTCCCTTGTCGGCATCGTCGCTATGATTCCGTATCTGGTGCTGCAGCTGAAAGGATTGGGAATCATCGTATCAGAAGCCTCATATGGAAAAATCTCGCCGGTTGCCGCGGTGTGGATCGGTGTAATTACCGTGACGGTGTACGTTATGATCTCTGGCATCCACGGTTCAGCCTGGACGGCCGTTTTAAAAGATTTCATGATTTTAGCGATCGTACTGTTTCTTGGAATATATCTTCCCATCCACCATTACGGCGGTTTTCAGCCCATGTTTGAATCCATCGAAGCCGCAAGGCCGGGCTTTCTTGCTTTGCCGAGCGAAGGTATGAGCGTCAGCTGGTTTATCTCTACCGTTCTATTGACGGCCCTCGGGTTTTATATGTGGCCGCATACGTTTGCCTCCTCTTTTACCGCTCAAAATGCAAAAGTGTTCCGCAAAAATGCAGTCTTCATGCCGCTGTATTCTCTCATCTTGCTTTTCGTCATGTTTGTTGGGTTTGCCGCGATCTTAAAAGTTCCTGGATTGAAAGGGCCAGATGGCGATCTTTCACTGTTCAAGCTTGCTGTCCAGACGTTCGATCCGTGGATTATTGGATTGATCGGAGCGGCCGGACTGCTTACCGCTTTGGTTCCAGGTTCGCTGCTACTCATGGCGGCTTCTACCCTTTTTGCGAAAAATGTTTATAAAGTCGTGTCACCTTCTGCAACGGACAAGCAAGTGGCCAAGCTGGCAAAATACCTTGTGCCGGTCATGGCGCTCATCGCCGTTTTCTTCACCTTTAAAGGCGGAGATACCATAGTTACGCTGCTGCTGATGGGATACAGCCTCGTTACCCAGCTGTTCCCGGCGCTGCTGTTCAGTCTGGCGAAAAAGCCCTTCGTGACCAAGCAGGGAGCGTTTGCCGGCATTGCCTGCGGTGTAGCCGTGGTGGCCTATGTTTCTATCAAAGGAACAACGCTCGCAATCTTGCTGCCTATGCTCCCCCAAGCTGTCAAAGATTTGAACATCGGCATCGTCGCCTTGCTGGTCAACATCATCGTCCTTCTCATCGTCAGTGCCCTTACACGTCCGCTTGCTGTCAGCAAAAAAGCAGGTAATGAGCAGACCGCGTAAATTCCTTTAATTGGTTCGATTGGTGCCTTAATTGGTGCCAGGCACCGTCTTTACACATGTGTGTAATCGCGGTGCCTGGCACCAATTTTTTTCCTTTTGCCTTCAACTTTGGTAATTTTAGAGTAGATAAAAGTTTCGGGAGGAGTTAACATGGCATTCGCGTTTGACCATCTTGTGTACTTTACCGATAAAGAACTGAATAATCATATTGATGCTTTAAAAAAACAAGGTCTCTACGCTTCTCAGGGCGGGAGCCATAAAAATTGGGGAACCTTCAATGCACTCTGCTATTTTGGCTTGAGTTATGTAGAGTTTTTAGCTGTTGAAAATGGGCAGATTGCCCAGCAGGCGAAGGAAAACCCTTTGATCGGCCAGCTTCTGCGCGATTTGCCTGACAAACAGGGACCAGGCCAGTTTGCGATCCGCACCAATCGAATAGAAGAGGTAAAGGTGCAGCTGGAGAAGAAAGGGTTAGAGACAAGGCTGCTTCCAGGAAGCCGCAAACGACAGGATGGAAGCATTCTAGGCTGGAAGCTGCTTTTCATAACCAATCATGATAGCGAAGATAAACTGCTGCCTCCATTTTTCATAGACTGGCTGCAGCCGGACAAAGATCGGGAAACGGACCTTCGGCAGAAAGGTATCATCGGCAGCCATCCGGCAGGGGATTTGAAAATGAATCATTTGTCCATCATTGTAGAGGATGCGAAGAAAACATCCTCGCTCTGGCAGGACTGGCTAGGATTGTCCGCAGGTACCGGATATACCAATGAAGGCCTTCAGGCGGAATGTGCTGTACTAGAACTGGAGGGCTGCGAGCTTCATTTTTGTTCCCCTTGTGGTGAAGGGCATGCGCGTGAATTACTAAATACAAAAGGCGAACGTCCATACGAGCTGGTTTTAAGTAACGGTTTGAATCTTAAGTAAGGAAGGGGAGGGGCAAGCATGAGGGATAAGCAAAGGGACGGCTCAATTTTGCTGTTTGATGGCGTCTGCAATTTTTGCAACGGAATCGTTAATTTTTTGATCAGACAGGATAAGAAGGGGCGAATTTCATTTGGCTCCCTGCAATCGGATGCCGGCCAGGGGCTGCTCAGTGAATTCCTTCTTCCTGTACAAGATTTTGAAAGTCTCGTTTATATAAAAAAGGGCCTTATCTATCAAAGATCAACGGCAGCTCTTGAGATTGCGAGAGATCTCGGGGGCTTGTGGAGTGTGGCCTATATTCTTGTTGTTATCCCTAAGCCGCTACGCGATGGGCTATATTCCTGGATTGCCAAGAACCGTTACAGATGGTTCGGCAAAAAGGACCACTGCATGATCCCCACACCGGACATACGTAAACGGTTCATAGACTAGCATTCGTAGTGGGTGCCAGGCACCGCAGTTACACAAGTGTCAAAACGCGGTGCCTGGCACCCACTAAAGGCACCCAACTAAAAAAGCTGTCCCCAAATAGGGTGACAGCTTTATGCACATTGATTCAATTCGTTTAGTTTTTGGTCTAGCAGCTGGCTTAACTGTACAAGAAGCGGGTCTGCAAGGTTGTTTACGCGGGTGCTCATTACGTACATAGTTAAGCGGATGGCATCGATCTCAAGTTTTAATTTTATTATATTTTGATGAGTCATATCCATTCCCCCTATACAGAAAAATGTTTTATAACTTCACGTCCAGGTAACTATCACTATATATTCCCATTTTATACTAGATATAGGACAGTGTCTATTGAATTTTCTCAATATATAGTATATTTTTTGACAATTTTGATAGTTTTTACAGAGTTTTTACGAGAAAAGTGAAGAATCACATTTCTTTGTTTGTTTTTGTAAAAAAATGTCCCGGGAAATGCGCAAGAATCCACCAACCGATTTGACCTCGATAAAAATTATTTTTTGAAAATTCTAGATGAATAAACAAGCTTATTTTCCTTTCCTGAATATACTGTCAATAGCTATCGGAAAGGAGTGGTTGGATTGTTGTTGAAAAATTTTTTATGCAGGTTAAAAGGCGACCATGTAGTTCCCCCTGTTGGCACCCGGGCATCAGGCACCACAGAATTTGTCCTAAGCTCCAATGGAACCAAGCTGCACTATCGGCTTCAGGTTAATAATTTAAGGAAGTTAACTCAAGCGCGCATTCATTTAGGACAACCAGGGAAAAACGGTCCCGTTACCGCTTATCTTCTTGGCTCTATAAAACCTGGCATCAGCTTAAATACAGGGATTGTAACAGGGAGCATAACCAGTAATGATTTAATTGGACCACTTCAAGGAATGCCCTTGTCTAGGCTTGTGGAAGAGATCATCGAAGGAAATGCTTATGTGAATGTTTATTCGGAGTTTAGTCCGGGCGGGGAACTGCGCGGCCCAATCGAGCCGATCAAATAAGGAATACGAACGGCGTAGCTTCGAATAGCTAGGCTGTTTTATTTTTGGGGCCTTTTTGGTGCCAGGCACCGCTCTTACACAAGTGTCAAAACGTGGTGCCTGGCACCACAAAGAGGGCACCACAAAGTGCACATAGAAACCAAGTACAAGACACCACCGAGAAAATGACAGTATTTTATGGCATAATAGACACATTGATCTACAAAAACTGACGGATTCTGAAAGGAGCTGTTGAGATGGATCCGCGATTTAAAATATCCAATCGGGAAGCGCTGATGGGCATCGGGCTAGCCGTTCTGAACTTTATCTGGTGGTACGCATTTGCCTACGGGCTTGGCGGTAAACCGGTTAAGGAGTATCACTACATATGGGGTTTGCCGGCATGGTTCTTCTACAGCTGTGTCGCCGGTTTTATTGTGTTTTCTATTTTGGTATACATCATGGTCAAATTTTTCTTCAAAGACGTCCCTTTTGAAGGTGAACCTGAACGGCAGAACCTAAAGGAGGAGCAGCGATGAACTGGGAAGTGGTCATCCCTTTACTTGCCTTTTTGATCGGAATGTTTGTCGTCGGAATCTATACCTCCCGCCAGGTACAGAGTGGTTCGGGGTTTTTACAGGACTATTTCCTGGGAGGCAGGCACCTCGGGGGCTTCGTTCTAGCCCTTACGATGGTAGCGACTTACGGAAGTGCGAGCAGCTTTATTGGCGGGCCCGGCATCGCGTATAAGCTCGGGCTTGGCTGGGTGCTGCTGGCGATGGCGCAGCTTGTGACCGGATATTTTACCCTTGCTGTTCTGGGGAAAAAGTTTGCGATTGTCGCCAGGAAGATCGACGCAGTCACGCTTATTGATTTTCTAAAAGCACGCTATGAAAACAAATGGGTCGTTATTTTTTCCGCGGCAAGCATCAGCATCTTCTTGTTTTCTGCAACGGCTGCGCAGTGGGTAGGCGGCGGCCGGCTCATCGAATCATTCACTGGTGTTTCCTACCCTGTGGCACTGCTGATTTTTTCGTTTTCCGTTCTTGTTTATGTCATAGCGGGCGGCTTTCGTGCAGTCGTAATCACGGATACCCTAATGGGAATCGTTATGTTTATCGGCACGCTCGTTATACTCGCGGGAACCATTATAGCTGGCGGAGGTGTTCCTCATATCATTTCAACGCTTGCTGCTGAAAACCCGAACTTGATCTCACCGTATGGAGCAGACAAGTCTTTGACGCCGCTTTATGTTTCCTCATTCTGGCTGCTTGTAGGGGTTGGAGTGGTCGGCCTACCGCAGATCTCTGTCCGGGCCATGTCCTATAGGAATTCAAAAGCGATGCATCAGGCCATGATCATCGGGACGTTTGTCGTCGGATTTATCATGCTTGGGATGCATTTGACCGGAGTGTTTGCGAGAGTTGTCATACCAGGAGTGGAAATCGGTGATAAGGTGATGCCGATGCTCGCACTGAAAGTATTGCCAGGGTGGCTTGCGGGTATCGTGCTCGCAGCACCGCTTGCTGCTGTCATGTCGACGGTGAACGCCATCCTGCTGATTGTAAGCTCATCGATTGTTAAGGATATCTATATTAATTACATCAAACCGGAAGCCAGCCAGCAATCGGTTAAACGGCTTAGTTTTTCAGTGACTGCCATCATCGGAATTCTGGTATTCATCATGGCTCTGAATCCTCCAGATTTGCTGATTTGGCTGAACCTGTTTTCTTTCGGAGGATTGGAAGCAGCTTTCATATGGCCTGTCGTCCTCGGTCTTTATTGGAGGAGAGGAAATGCAGCAGGTGCAGTGGGGTCCATCGTTACAGGTGTGCTTTCCTACATCCTTCTGGATACCTTTGCCCCTAATTTGTGGGGAATGCATACTGTAGTCCTGCCGGTCGTTCTTTCGCTTGCGGCGTACATTCTTTTGAGTTTAGTTTCAAAAAACAGCCCTCAATCATCCTTGGCAAAACAAGGAATCATCTAATATTTTGGTGTCAGGCACCTCCATTACACAAGTGTGTAATGCGCGGTGCCTGGCACCATTTTTTTTACACATTTTTCCCATCAGTAATTTTTGGATTTTACTGCACCCTAAAAGAAGATATTCCAATTACATAGTGAATTCACACCCCATTAACTTGAAAAGGAGAATCCAAACAGATGCCAAAAGTAAAACTAATGTTTTTCTTTATCATTCCGCTGTGTACGGCTGCTGTTTTGCTCGAAACCCCATTTAAAAAGGTAGACGCTTCACCGGTTTTCCGGATACCGTTTCCAGAAGGACAAGTTTGGATCGGGCAAACGAGAATGAACCATAACCCTCAAAATGCGGTTGATCTAAACCGTTTGTATGATGAGGGAGATACGGTGATCGCTTCAGCTGCGGGAAAAGTAGTTAAAGTTAAAAATCTAGGAAGGCGCAGTTATGGAAGATACATTGTTATTGATCATGGCGGAGGATGGCAGACTTTATACGGGCATTTGAGTGCCATAAATGTTTCTGTCGGAAAGAAGGTTACGCAGGGCCAAAAGATTGGAGCGGTTGGAAGCACGGGAGGTTCTACAGGAGCGCATCTTCATTACGAACAACGATACAACGGGAAGGCTGAGAAAATCAGATGGAACGGGCACAGCATCTTTTATTGGGGAAGCAAAACATATAAGAGCTAAGAGGGAGAGGTGCCAGGCACCTCCTTTACATATGTATGTAACACCGGTGCCAGGCACCGACATTACAGGCACCGACATTACCTCTTGCTACATTGCTAAAATAAGGTAAAATTATAGATGAATTTACATATTTTTGCACGGAGGGACAATGAAAAATAAGTTAAAGAAGACGCTGGCAACGGTCCTGCTGGCAGTATTGTTATTGCTGCTTTTTTCAATCTCTGCTGAAGCGTATGACCAGGAAATGCTGGACCGCAAACTCAGTTCATTTTCAAAGGAAAACAGGACTTCCGCCTTTCTGTCAGCTGCAGACAATGAAACAACCGGCATTCACGACCGCCAGATTATCGTTAATTAAGAAATAGACAGTTTGCTGCTGCGCTTGAGAAAAGCTACAGAATCAAGAACACATCTGCCAACTTGCAGAAGGAAAATATATATACGATCGAGCTGCCGCATACAGCTAACTATCAGGCTGCACTGGACAGGATTCGCAATTCTCCATTGGTAGAAGACGCTGAACCGAATTTTATTTTCACAGCATTTTCTAAGGCGAATGACAAGCTCTATGCCAGACAATGGTCACTGCCAAGAATGGGGGTGCCGCGGGCCTGGGACAACCTTAAGGCAGCAAAAAAACGTTCAAAGGTGACCGTCGCTGTTTTGGATTCAGGCGTAAACTATAGGCATCCTGATCTGAAAGGACAGACATTAAAAGGCTACGATACATACGAAAAAGATGCTGACCCAATGGATAGGGTCGGCCACGGCACCAAGGTGTCCGGTGTCATTGCTGCCAAAAGCAACAATCTTACCGGAGTGGCAGGCATCAACCCTTACGCAAAGATACTGCCAATTAGAATCGGCAACACAGCAGGAGCAACACTGTTTGACTTTTTAGATGGGCTGAAGTACGCCATCAGCCAAAAGCCGGATATCATCAACATCAGCATGGGGAGCACAAATTACAGCCAGTTTGTATATGAAATGATTTTAACCGCATACTCCAAAGGGATCCTAGTGATTGCGGCGTCAGGAAACGAGCATATGAAGGTCAGTTATCCCGCTGCCTACCCAGAAGTACTAGCGGTTGGATCTACCAATGAAAAAGATCGTGTCTCCGATTTTTCGAACTATGGACCGCGGCTTGATCTTACCGCGCCGGGAGAGAATATCTGGACCACCAATCGAACCGGCTCGTTTGAATCGGTTAACGGGACGTCATTCTCTGCCCCTGCAGTTAGTGGAGTGGCTTCACTTCTATTAAGCAAGCATCCCGATTATTCGTCCTGTCAAATCGAATATTTGCTAGAAAAAAATGCAACCAGGCTGCCTGCTTATAAAGTTTATTGGAACATCGTTGCTGGCTATGGAAGGGCAAGAGCTGACAGAGCGCTCTCTGATAAGCTTCCAAAAATCACAGCAGACGCAGGCAACAGCAGGGGGAAGGCAAAATCTATCAAGCTGGGCAAGACATACAGCGACCGCTATCATATGCCGATGGACAGTGACTGGTTTAAATTTTCCTCAACCAAAAAAATGACGGTAAAGGCGGAACTGAGCGGAGTTTCCGGAATGGACGGCACAGTCTGGATGGATCATACCATTAAGGGAGAGCCTGCCGATGCCAGAAGGACAAACGACAGAGGATTGAACGGCACTGAGTCCTTTACGTATACCGTGTTGCCTGGAACATCCTATCTGCAAATTTACGAAGAAAACAATCATTGGAGTACGCAAAGCTATAAACTGACGATAACTCAAGTGAAATAAAGCATCGGAGCCAAAACTGCAGCTGCTTTTTTTATGTCTAAAAAGGAGAGAAATGATGAGCCTTAGAAATCAGAAAGATGTCGAGCGTTTCCTTGAAAATGATCCATGGTTGATGGAGATATTAAAAGCGGTCAAGACGCTGCAGCTGCCCGATTGGTGGGTATGTGCGGGAGTGATCCGTTCAGCGATTTGGGATGCACTTCATGGATTTGAAAAAAAGACACCCCTTCAAGATGTGGATGTCATTTATTTTGACCCGAAACATCCGAAAGAAAGTGAAGAAAAAATACTCGAGGATAGGCTAAGAATGCTTATGCCGGAAGTTCCCTGGTCCGTGAAAAACCAGGCGAGGATGCATGTGATCAATAATCTGCAGCCGTACGTTTCTTCAGAGGACGCTATTTCTAAATTCCCTGAAACGCCAACGGCTCTGGGAGCGAAACTGGACGAACAGGATCGGCTCCTTATAACAGCTCCCTGCGGAATGGAAGATGTGCTTGCCATGGAAGTGAGGCCTACCCAACTTTTTAAAGAATCAAGGGAGTTTTACGCCATTTACGAACAACGCTTGCGAAAGAAAGATTGGACTGCTGTATGGCCGCGGGTGGCCCTCTATCAAAACTAAGCAGCAATGTGTTTATTTTCCATAGATAATCCTCCTCTCTACGTTTCACTATCCCCCAGGAATAATGTAAAATAGAAGCTGTATCTATTGTATTGGATGAAACTATGAGGGGATGTTGGTATGTACGCGGAACCGATTTTTTTGCAGCCGGTATTTAAAGACCGAATATGGGGAGGAACAAAGCTAAGAGAGACTTTCGGCTATCAGATTCCGTCAGAGACGACGGGTGAATGCTGGGGGATTTCTGCTCATACGAACGGTCCAAGCACTATATTGAATGGTCCGCTTAAAGGTTTGACACTGGACGAGGCGTGGCAAAAGCACAGGGGGCTTTTTGCCGGTCAGGAAGGAGACGACTTTCCGCTGCTCGTTAAAATTTTGGATGCAAAAACAGATCTTTCTGTTCAGGTGCATCCAGATGATGAATATGCACAGCGAGTAGAGCATGAGGCGTTTGGAAAAACCGAATGCTGGTATATCATAGATTGCGAGGAAGGATCCGAGCTCGTTTACGGCCATCATGCAAAATCCAAGGATGAGTTTCAGGCGATGGTAGACAACGGGCAGTGGGACAAGCTTCTCCGTAAAATAAAAATACAGCCGGGTGACTTCGTGTATGTTCCGAACGGCACCATTCATGCCATCGGGGCAGGGACGATGATCCTTGAAACCCAGCAGAGCTCTGACGTAACATACAGAGTTTACGATTATGACCGTAAAGACGCTCAAGGCAACACAAGAGATCTTCATATTAAGCAATCAATTGAAGTGGCGATGATTCCCCATGAGGACGCCCACTTCCAGCCTGTTGAAAACAAACAGGGAGATCTGACAGTGAAAAAACTGATCAAAGAATCCTATTTTACCGTTTACCACTGGGCATTGAACGGCACAGCGCTGGACCTGGAGAACCCTATGTATCTTCTAGTCAGCGTTCTTGACGGAGAAGGGGAGATCGAGACGCAAAATGGGACATCTTCGTTCAAGAAGGGAGACCATTTCATCGTTCCATCTACCGTAAAGAAATTCTCTCTTAAAGGAAACGCATCTTTCATAACATCACACAGCAGCTAAGAATTAACAGGGTGTCAGGCACCGCCATTACACAAGTGTGTAACGGCCGGTGCCAGGCACCCTCTCTTACATAAATGTCAAAAAGCGGTGCCTGGCACCAATAATAGGCATAGGAGGAAATGGTATGAGACTCGGAGCGATAGAGGCGGGAGGCACGAAGTTTATTTGCGGTATCGGTGATGAAAACGGAGAGGTTTTTGAGCGGATCAGCATACCGACAACCACTCCGGAAGAAACGATCGGCCAGGTGGTTGATTTTTTCCGCGATAAAGAGATCAGTGCGATGGGCATCGGATCGTTCGGACCTGTTGACCTGGACAAGAACAGCGAAACATATGGCTACATCACAAGTACTCCAAAACCGCATTGGGCCCAGTACGACCTGGTTGGAGAAATTCAGAAGCACATTCTCGTTCCGGTGGCTTTTGATACGGATGTGAACGCAGCCGCGCTCGGTGAACTGGAATGGGGAGCAGCGAAAGGCTTGGACTCCTGCATTTACATGACCGTCGGAACGGGCATTGGAGTCGGCGCCATCACAGAGAGCAAGCTCCTTCACGGTTTGACTCACCCCGAGATGGGACACATCTTAGTCAGACGACATCCCGAAGATCATTTTGAAGGTAGCTGTCCGTACCACAAAGACTGTTTGGAAGGAATGGCGGCAGGGCCGGCTCTTGAAAAGAGATGGGGCCAGAAGGGCATCGAGCTTGCAGGCAAAGAAAAAGTCTGGGAATATCAGGCCCACTATCTCTCCCAGGCTCTTGTAAACTACATTCTTATTCTTTCTCCGAAGAAGATGGTTCTTGGCGGAGGCGTGATGAAGCAGGAACAGCTTTTCCCTCTCATCCGCAAAAAAGTGCTGGATACGCTCAACGGCTATGTACAGCATCCGCAGCTTACCGAGGAAAACATTCAAGACTTTATCGTACCGCCGGGGCTGGGCGACAATGCCGGATTGTGCGGTGCAATTGCCCTTGCCAAAACTCTTCAGCAATAATTAAAAGCCTTGCTCTCCATATCAGGAGGACAAGGCTTTTTTTGTGCTATCTTTGCACCCGTTCGGCCAGGGACAGGATGGAGTGGTTCAGTGTATCCAATTTGCCTTCGATCCGGTGCAGAAGATACAGCGTCACCACCACTGGAAAGCCAACATCGCTTACGAAAGAGAGCCACGATTCCATTTTATTAACCTCCTATAAGCAGGATACCCCAACCAGCAAGACGGCCGATTGGGGTTTGTTCATACTGCGCTGTTATGGAAGAACGATATCGCTTGAAGTGCGGTCCGTGACCCGGGCGCCCTTCTTCTTCACATAATCTCCGCCGTTCGAAACGAAGATGTTCTGGGCGATGATGGTATCCATGGCGGCTTTGACAGCGGCCGGATCCACTGGTTCTTTCGGAGCATCAAGGGAAATCGTCACCGTTTTGTCCTGTTCGTTAAGGAACTGCAATTCCAACGTTTTAGCCATATTAGTATCCTCCTTTCCATAGAATCATGCCTGGTTTTTCATAGTCTTTTACGCATAAATGCTGTGTGAGTCATTGCGTTCAACAGAGATTAAAGGCAGCTGCTGAAGAGGGGAAAGAGCGTTTGCTACCGCATAAAGCTGATCAGCCGAAGCAGAGGTTTTTACGTTGGAAAAATTTTTGTTTTTGTACAGCTGCTTATCGCCATCCATCCCTGCATCAAACACCATGCGAAGCTGTGTATCCTGGATTGCTGTGGTTGCCATGTCCATCACCTCCTTTCACCTATAAATAGCAAGTTCCGTGAAAAAAGAGGCATCTCTATAAAAAATAAATGAAAATAACCAAACCCCTAATCATGACCTTTTGAAAACCTCCATTACCCCTCTCGAAAACATCATTTTCATCCCTTTTACCCGTACGGTTTTGCCCTTTTGATCATATGACAGCCTGAAAATGGAGCTTTATGTTTAGATTACCGGCGGAATAAAACGTAAGGCACGTGTCTTTTTTAAAGGATGAAATAAGATGAAAACCAGTTTTGAAAATCTCTCTCTTCAGTTCGATCCCTTGATTAAATCGCAAATCCAGTCCCTTGGTGTTACCGGGCGTTATGATGAGTATTACCAAGTAGGACTTATTGGTCTTTGGGAAGCATTCAAACGGTTTGACCAAAATAAAGGAGACTTTGGTCCATTTGCCTATCGAACGGTTAGAGGAAAAATGCTCGAGCAACTAAAAAAGGAAGCCAAATATAAAGCCGTTCATGTCGGGTTCAGCCTGGAGCTTACAGAAACCATACCTTTTGAAGGGGGCGTTCTTCCCCTTGAAAATGAAGTATTGGAGATGTATCTGTCAGATCTGACCCTGAACCAGCGGAAATGGGTGGTTAAAAAGATTTTTCTCCAGATGAAAGAAGCCGAAATTGCAGAGGAAGAGGGAGTGAGCATACACGCCGTAAAATCATGGAGGAAGCAAGCTCTATTAAAGCTTAGAAGCCGGGCAGAACGGCATGAGATTTACCAGCGGAAATGAACGGTTTACCCGCCAAAATAAGCAAAATACCCGCGAAAAGAATGTTATGTAAACTATCGACATCTCAGCACGACCCAAATAAACACAAAAGAGGAATGCACCAGGCACCCCTCTTTTCCTTATTTGTTCACTGTTCTTCGTTCCAACGCTCCGCTCCATGCAGAGAGCAGGACAGCACCAACGACCATCAGTCCGCCAACCCATGGCGTATGAATCAAGCCGATGGAATCGACGACAAGTCCGCCGACGTAGGCACCAATTGCGATCCCGACATTAAACGCTGCAATGTTGATGGCAGAAGCTACATCGACAGCAGATGGAACATATTTTTCAGCCAATTGCACAACATATACCTGCAAGCCAGGCACATTCATGAATGCAAACAGTCCCATGATGACGATCGTTACTGTTCCGGCCACTTTTAGAGGAGCGGTAAAGAAAAGAACAAACATTACGATGGCCTGGATAACAAACATCCAAAGCAAGGCACGGATTGGATTCTTGTTTGCTGCTTTTCCTCCAATCGTATTTCCGATGGCGATTGCTACCCCGTATACAAGCAGAATGATACTTACTGATTTAGGATGATAGCCTGTAATTTTTTCTAAAATAGGTGCCAAGAATGTAAAGGCTACAAATGTTCCGCCGTAGCCAAGCGCTGTAATAGAAAACGCAAGAAGCAGTCTTCCGTTGGTGATCAGCTTGAATTGATCACTGAAAGAAGCTTTTGAAGCACTTTTTAAATTGTTAGGAATCAAAAATAGACTAGCGATAAAGGCGATGACACCAAGCAAGGCAACGGCAGCAAAAGTTGCTCTCCAGCCGAACGTCTGGCCGATAAAGGTTCCGAGCGGCACGCCGGTTACGGTCGCTACGGTAAGACCTGTAAACATGATAGCAATGGCACTTGCCCTTTTATTTTCCGGGACAAGATCAGCTGCAATGGTCGATCCGATTGAAAAGAATACGCCATGTGAAAAAGCAGTAATGACACGGGCTGCTAACAATAAAGCAAAGCTGTGGCTTAACGAGGCCGCCGTGTTTCCGACAATAAATACGAGCATAAGAAGAAGCAAAAGTGTTTTCCGGTTTAAACGGCTAGTAACTGCAGTCAGAATGGGAGCACCGAATGCAACACCGAGTGCATAACCGGAAATGAGCAATCCAGCAAGTGTAATTGAAACATTTAAGTCATCAGCCAAAGAAGAAAGCAGGCCAACTGGCACAAATTCTGTTGTACCAATTCCGAATGCACTAATCGCAAGAGCGAGCAGCGCAAACGTTCCTTTTTTCTCTGATGGCTGGGTTTTATGTGAAACAGTATATGAAACCATAATAAATCCCCCTTCAACATGATAGAAATGAGTGTGGCCAGCATATCCATCGCACAGGGGCCCAATGAATCTGTGCGGCTGACTAGGGTTATTATGGAGCATAGCGGAAGTATTGAGAAGTACGCACTTTCAAGTACCACAGCCACCTCTTGGTACGGTAGGAACCCGGTGGTGCTATAGGTACTTGAAGGTGCCTATACAGGAGGCATTGAAACAGAAGCAATCCTATGGTATGATACGAGAAGTCTTATACGGTTTAATATCGATTATAGGGTTCGTTTTGAACTATAGTATAAAAAAGTAACTGTAAGAGGAGGAAGGCAGATGAAGAAATATAACATTCCGGTTGAAGCAGCATTGGAAGTGATCGGGGGCAAGTGGAAGGTCGTTATTCTTTGCCACCTTACAAAAGGAACAAAAAGAACGAGTGAACTGAAGCGTTCCATGCCTGGAATCACACAAAAGATGCTGACTCAGCAGCTTCGCGAGCTGGAAGCAGACGGTGTGATCGAACGCAAGATCTACCAGCAGATCCCGCCGAAAGTGGAGTACTATCTTACCGATTACGGCTGGTCCCTTCAGGAGATCCTCGATTCTCTGTGTGCATGGGGCGAGAAGCACATCGAACGCAACTACGACGACAAATCCCTTGTGTTAGTTGAAGGCTAGTTAACTATAATGGTGCCAGGCACCCGAATTACACACTTGTGTAATCCCGGTGCCTGGCACCATTTTCTTCCCCGTCTTTTCTGGTCCTTTTGGTGATGAATTGGAGTAAAAATGCTTTGTTTTTGCGTTCAGAACGTTACTTTCCATGTTCTGAACGCTTTTTTGTTGTGGTTTTTGCCTGCGGAGCGGGAATTTGACGGGGGAACATGCCTGTCAAATTCATTTACTGTCCAGATATCCACTTTTACTGTCCAAAAAAGGGTAAATACTGTCCAAACCAAGCCATTTACTGTCCAAAGTCGCACAAATACTGTCCAAACTCTAATTATGTAAACTACCTGCCCCTTCAAACCCCCTACTCCTCTTTCGTCTATTTCTTTAAGAATGAGATGAATGGGAAAATCCAGTTTTCCTTTGTCTGATCTTTTCATTTTGCCGTCGCTAAGTTAGCTTGAAAAATACGCTATACTAGGGGTAGTAATTTTTAGAATTTTAAAAAATGTACTGGACGTCATTCATAAAGGAGTTTTCATCAATGCAATTATTTATTCTTGCCGATGACCTGACAGGCGCCAACGATTCGGGTGTCCAATTATCCAAACAGGGCTTCCGTTCAATCGTTTGGCTGGATCTTTCCCAATCACTAGTTGCTGCAGCAGATGTGGCAATATATGATACTGACAGCAGAGCTCTTGGTGAAAAAGAAGCCTGCAAACGTATCTTACAAGCGGCTTCCCACGTAAAGGAACGGGATGAAGTACATGTTTATAAAAAAATAGATTCTACTCTTCGCGGCAATATCGGTTCAGAACTGGCAGCGGTATATGAGGTGTTCAAGCCGGAAATGCTTGTTATTTCTCCCGCATATCCAAAGTTAAACAGACAGACGATCAATGGCACCCAATATGTTGACGGCCGGCCTGTGGAAACGACCGAGTTTGGCAAAGATCCGAAAACACCGGTCACGGAGAGCCATATCCCTGCTTTGCTCGAGAAGTATGCTCATCATAAAATCTTCGTCGTGAACAGCGTTCTGTTATCACGTTCGAAAGAAGAGGTTTTGGCCAAAATTTTAGAGTCCTTGGATGAGGGGGTATCCTGGTTTGTCTGTGATGCTGAAACGGATAAGCATTTGGAGAAAGCGGCTTATGTTTTTTCTGCATTAAATAAAAAAACCGTGTGGGCAGGATCAGCTGGCCTGATCGAGTACCTTCCAGCTGTTCTTGGTCTAGCAGCTCAACCACAGGGTTTAGGAGAAAAGCTCAATGTGAGCCAGACCCTTACTGTCTCGGCGAGCTTATCACAAACGACAAAAGGACAGCTAGGAAAGGTTGGTATAATGCCTGACTCCCTGATGTTGGAAATGGATCCGTCAGAACTTATCAGGAAGACGTATGATCTGCAGAGCCTGATCGAAAAAATAAAACAGGTTCCAGAAAAACGCCATCTTGTCCTTTATGTAGATGGCTCAGATGAAAACCGTTCAGCAGCTCAGGAGCTTGGCAGGGACTTGGGTTTGCATAAAAATCAGATCGGGGAAATGATTTCAAGGGAGCTTGGCATCATCGCGCGTTCTTTGCTTAATGGGGTGCCTTCAATTGAAGGATTGGTGCTTACAGGCGGAGATACGGCCAAGGCGGTCTGTTCGGAAGTTGGGTTGTCCCAAATGGAACTGCGGTCTGAGGTGGAGCCAGGGCTTCCGTTAGGAATAGCAAGTGATGAAAAACGCCGGTACTGGACGGTTACAAAGGCCGGCGGATTCGGCAATGAAAATTCTTTAGTCCAAGCGTTGAAACATATGACAGGAGAGGTGTTAGAGCATGAATCAAAATAAAAGTATGGTCGGAATTACAATGGGAGATGCTGCCGGTGTGGGTCCGGAGATCATTCTGAAAAGCCTTGCAAGCACAGAAATCTATGAATTATCTCGTCCGTTTGTCATTGGCGACACCCGAATTCTTGAGCGGGCAAAGAGCTATGTGAATAGCCACCTTACAGTTCAAACGATTACGGAAGACGAACTTGAAAACTTGAATTTCACACATGGTACGGTGTATTGTCTGGATTTGAACCTGGTGCCTGAAGATCTTCCGGTTGGGCAGGTTTCGCCTATTGCTGGTCATGCGGCTTTTGAATATTTAAGCAAGGCGATTGACCTTGCGAATAAAGGAAAGATTGATGCGATTTGTACTGGGCCTTTAAACAAAGAAGCATTGCATAAAGGTGGCCATAAGTATCCGGGCCATACTGAAATATTGGCCGAGCTGACGGGAACAGATGAATTTTCAATGATGCTTTCGGCTCCTAACTTAAAAGTCATTCATGTTACCACTCATGTCGGTATCATTGATGCCGTAAAAATGATTAATCCTGAGCGGGTCTATCGTGTTATTAAACTAGCAGATGAGACGTTGAAGAAATCAGGAATTGAGTCGCCAAAGATCGCAGTCTGCGGAATTAATCCGCATGCTGGGGAAAACGGTCTGTTCGGATATGGTGAGGAAGAAGAGAAAGTAATACCTGGAGTGCAAAAGGCACAAAGAGAAGGCGTTAATGTCGTTGGCCCCCTTCCTGCTGATACACTATTTTTCCGCACGGTCCGCGGTGATTTTGATATTGTCGTCGCCATGTATCACGATCAGGGCCATGGACCGGTCAAAGTATTGGGACTGGATGCAGGCGTAAATATCACAGTCGGATTGCCTATTATTAGGACGAGCGTGGACCACGGAACCGCGTTCGACATTGCAGGTAAAGGTATAGCAGATGAAAAAAGCATGACCGAAGCGCTTCGTCAAGCAGTGGAATTGGCTCCAAAGCGGCCATAGTATAGATAGTAATTCAGCACCTCCTGCTTGTTCACAAGCAGGAGGTGCATTTTTGTCTTCATAACCCATCAATCCGCTGCTTCATAAGATGGTGTATCTACTTGATCGAACGCTCTCTCTAAAAACAAGGAGGAAAAAAAGTGAAAACTAGGGATGAATTCATCCACGAAGATGGCAGCTCGTTTCCCGGAAAAACCTACGAGGAACACCTTCTGAGGCATGTATTTAACGATCAGCGGGACTATCTGTTTAAGGAGATGTTCGCGATTCACAGGGCGCATGTGGTCATGCTGGCTGAACAGCAGATCCTGGCGAAAGATGAGGCAGGAGCGATTCTTTCAGGTGTGGAAAAGGTACGGCAGATCGATTTCCGCAAGCTGAATTATGATCCTCTTTATGAAGATTTATTTTTTATGATGGAAAGCCGGCTTGCAGAGGAAATAGGTGCCGACCTTGCAGGAAAGGTTCATATTGCGAGGAGCCGTAATGATATGGGAGTAGCGATGTACCGTCTTGTTCTGAGGAATCATATACTTACACTCATTCAAAACACACTCTTGCTCGGCGAGGCCCTCCTGGAGCAGGCGAAGGAACACGCCGGAACGGTCATGACCGCCTATACCCATACACAGCCGGCTCAGCCGACTACGCTCGGCCACTATCTGCTGGCCATCTATGATGTCGTCATAAGAGACATTCATCGCCTATGGTCCGCGTATGAAGGAGTCAACCGTTCACCTCTGGGCGCCGCTGCCCTTTCCACGACAAGCTTTCCAATCAGCCGCGACCGGGTCCGAGAACTTTTAGGGTTCAGTAGTATTGTAGAGAACTCCTATGATGCCATTGCTGGCGGAGACTATCTGCTGGAGACGGCAACTGCAGTCATGACACTCATGATCAACGCAGGCCGCTGGATCCAGGACCTGCTTCTTCAGGCGACCCGGGAATTCGGGGTCATCCGTGTTGCCGATCCATACGTACAGATCAGCAGCATCATGCCGCAAAAGCGGAATCCAGTGTCGATCGAGCATTCCAGATCCCTTGCCAGTTCAGCAGCTGGTGAAGCGATGTCAGCCATCCAGATGATTCATAATACACCGTTTGGAGACATCGTGGACACGGAAGACGACCTGCAGCCTCATCTGTATCGAAGCTATGAGAAGGCATCACGGGTATTGCAGCTCATGCATGCCGTCATCCGGACGATGGAGGTTGATGCAGAAAAGATCGGCAAGCGTGCGAACCAATCATGCATCACGATTACAGAACTTTCAGATGTGCTGGCTCGAGATAAAGGTGTCCCGTTCCGAAAAGCGCACCAGATCGCGAGCGCCGTTGCGAAACAGTGTACATCAGCAGGAAAAGAATTGAACGATATTGAGGTGGAAGCAGCGAACGCATGGATCAGCAGCATCTATCCTGCAGCCTTGACAGAAGAAGAATGGAAGGGAATCGTCTGTCCACGTGAATTCGTCAAACGCCGCAAGATTCAGGGCGGACCTAATCCGGACGAAGTAATGCGGATGATTGCGGAGCGTGAGGAAGACCTTTTTAATATGGAAAAGACCCTTCAAAACGAAAAAGAATGCTTGCTCCAGGCGGATCAATCTCTGGATAGTGCCGTGCAAAACTTGATCGCAGCAAAATAAGCTCTCCTTCGCCGGAGAGCTTACGGCTGCAATAAATGATGCATGATCCTGTCCCGGTCATTAAAAAATTGCTTCATGAATCACAGTAAAAACTCAGTTTTTTATCCACTGTACACAGCCGGATGTTTGCACCGGCGATGGGGATACCTGAAGATCCTGCGACAGGGGCAGCGAGCGGCCCATTAGGTGCTTATATTGTTGAGCATACGGACATTGCCCAGAATCAACAAGGAGTTTATCGTATTCGAAGTGAACAGGGATTTGAAATGGGAAGACCAAGCATCATTGATATTACGATTCGCAAAGAAAGGGAGTATGAGGAAGTTAAAATTGGCGGCTGCAGCGTCATCATGGGTTCAGGAGAGCTGCTGACCAGTCAGAAGTAATACACGATTCAGTTGGTGAGCATTCTCCCAGGCCGCACATATACTGGCAAGAAAGCTGAATTTCTTAAACATAAAGGGGAGAAAGCAGCAATGATAGCCTTACCAGTTCCATCGAGATGGGGAATCAGTGCGGATGTCGGCGGCAGGCCGCTCATCTGGGGAACGGTCGTCCTCAACTCCATAGAAAACAATAAAATAATGGGCACCCTCAATTTTCGGGGAGTTCCGGTTCCAATTCAGGGATATTGGACCGAAAATACAAGACAGATCTCTTTTGATTCACCTTATGCCACCTTTTCAGGCAATCTGTTCATTTATGATGATCCCTCGATTACCACACGCCATTATCTGATCAACGGGCGTCTTTACATGAAGCCGACATCTATGCTGGCGGGTGAATATGGAACATGGGTAGCTTCAACGAATGCCTATTTAAACGGCGGGAGCGGGCAATCATCCCAGCAGAATCAGGCACCTCCAGTTGGGGCTTTTACGACCTCTGATTATGTTGAAGATGCACCCGACCGGTGAAAGGGACACAAAAAAGCTGAATGAGATTGCTCATTCAGCTTTTTTATATCTAATTTGATTATGAAACTTTTCTGGTTTCTTTATGAGAATGAAGAACCGTATCATTCGATCTTACAAGACTAACAGCATAGCCCAGGAGAGCTCCAACGATTGCCGGCAGAATCCATCCAAGCCCTGTGTCATAAAGAGGGAGGATGTTTGAGAAAAAGGAATTCACACCATCTATCGATAGGTTAGCTGCATTTAATCCATCAAATAGACTAACGATAAAGGTAAACAGCAAGCTTCCTTGATACACTTCTGAGCGCCCTTTAAAGAGGTTGTGGGCGAAGCTTAAGAAAATAAGCATGATGGCCAGCGGATAGATCGCTGTCAGCACAGGAACTGAGATGGCGATCAGCTCGTTCAATCCGAGATTTGCTGTTAATGCACTGAAAGAGGAAAGAATAACAGCCAATGCTTTGTATGAGATTTTCGGAAAAACACTGTGAAAATAAGCGGAACATGCTGTAACTAATCCAACACTGGTTGTCAGACATGCTACTGTAATCATGAGTCCGAGAAATACATTCCCGAGAGAGCCGAAATAGTAATTGGCTACAGCTGATAAAACTTCTCCGCCATTGCTTAAATGGCCAAGTTCAGAAACACTGGAAGCTCCCATGTACGATAGGGATGTGTACACGATCGCCAATACAGCAGCTGCAATGGTAGCTGCCTTTGCACAAGTTCTTGCGATGACTTTTTTATCGCTGCCTCTTTTTTCTTTGATGGCATTGATGATGATAATACCAAAAACGAAGGCAGCCAATGTGTCCATCGTCAGGTAACCTTCCTGAAATCCTTTAAAGAAGGAGTTTTGAACAAACTCTTTCGCAGGCGCCTGAATCGGGCCGATCGGATGAATGAAGGCAGCGGCTACTAACACTCCGATGAACGAAAGCTTAAGCGGCGTTAAAATCTTACCTACGATATCAACGATCTTTGAAGGATTAAGTGAAAGGGCACATGTGATACTGAAAAAGACGACCGTGAAGATGAGAAGCGGCAAATGACCGCTGTTCTCTGGCAAAAAGGGCTTAACACCAATCTCAAAAGAAACACTTCCTGCTCTTGGCAAAGCAAAAAGAGGACCGATTGCTAAATAAAGAACAAAACTATAAAGAGCACTGAACCAAGGGTGTACACGATTTCCCATCGCCCGGAGGTCGTTGCTGCCGGAAATTCCGAAAGCAAAAACACCGAGCAGCGGTACACCGACTCCAGTAATCAAGAAACCGGCTGTCGCAATCCAGACGTTGGTTCCTGCAGTTTGTCCGAGCATTGCTGGAAAGATTAAGTTGCCTGCTCCAAAAAAAAGAGCAAATAACATGAGGCCGATAATCAATGTATGTGAAGACTGAGCTTTAGTAGACACGAAAAAAACCTCCGAATAAGAATATTGTGAATATTTACTTCATGTCGATTGATGTCGAATCTAGTGTCGAATTCATTATTCGATAATAACATGCTTAAATAATTTTTTTCAAGGGTAAATGCAAAAGATTTTAGTAAATTTCAATTTTTCTTTTTTTGAAAGCCTTTTTACATAAATGAACGAAAAAAAGGCCGGTTCCTCGGGAGCGGTGGACCGCCCGTAAGAAACCAGCCTTGAAATGCTACGAGATTTTATGGATTTTTGGCTTGTCTGATGAAGCCTTCTGGCTGGCCTGGATGGACCGTCCCAGAATAAGTGTGATGATGGCAGCAAGTACGAGTGAAGCAGCCAGGAAATAGAATCCGGCATGGAAGCTGCCTGTTAAGTCTTTAAACAGCCCGACAAATTTTGGGCCGTTATAGCCGCCGAGGTTGCCAATGGCGTTTTGCAGGCCGAGAGCCGCACCCACAATGCCTGCAGGAATGATCGCTGTAGGAATCGCCCAAAGCGGTCCGTACGGCGCATAGACACCAATCGCCGTAATGGATAACAAGATCATCTGAAGGGCGGGTGATTCCACAAATTGCCCTGCTACCATCGCAGCAGCACCAATCAGCAAAGGAATGACCACGTGCTGCACCCGGTTCATGCGCCGGTCGGACCAATAAGAGTTAAGGACCATTCCTACCAGTGCGAAGGTAAACGGAATCGCCGTCAGCCAGCCCATGACTGCAGAGTCTTTCGTAAATGTGCTGACCACGCTCGGTACCCACAGGGTGTATCCGTAGAAGCCGGTCATCCAGAAGAAATACATAACGACGAGTCCCCATACGGTCATGTTCTTAAACGCTGCACCGTATCCGGATGATTTTACGGCGCCTTTTTGTTCATTTTGAAGTTCAGCCGTCAGCTCGTTCCGTTCCTGGTCACTCATCCATTTGGCCTCAGAAGGCTTATCTTTGACCATGGCATACCAGACGAACGCCCAGATCAGCGGTGGTACACCTTCCAAGATCAGAACCGTCTTCCAGTCGAAATGTTTAAGCAAAAGGCCTGACAGGGGAGCCATCAGCATGGCGGATACAGGCAGGCAAGCCATCCAGAACGCATTGGCTCTTGCTCGTTCTTTAAGGGTAAACCAGTTGGCGAGCAGGACAAGCACAGCCGGCCAGACCCCGCCTTCCGCAACTCCTAAAAGAAAACGGACAAATTTCAGCTGGCCTTCTGTCTGAACAAAGCCTGTTGCCATCGCGGCAAGGCCCCACAGGATCATGAGAATGAAGATAAACTTTTTCGCTGACCACTTCGTGGCCAAAATGCCTCCGGGAATCTGCAGGATCAAATAACCGACAAAGAAAATTCCGGCAATATCCCCGGCGGCTGACGAGGAAATGTCCAAATCTTTTTGAATATAAGGCATCAGGACACCAATATTGATTCTGTCCATATATGCGAGCATGTACATGATAAATGCGACCGGGATGATCTTACCCCATTTTGCTGAAGCCATCGTAACCCCTCCTGTTTTTAAAATTGTTGAAAAAGAAACCGTTTACATTTGTTTTTGGAAGAAGAGAGAGGCGGTGATTCCTCTCTCGTTTTTCTAAAATCAGACCTTCAGTGTACGGAAATGAACAGAATATTGAGCAGCCAGCTTGATTGCTTCCTCCATGCTGACAGAGCCCGCGATCCCTTGGCCTGCAATGTCAAACGCTGTGCCGTGGTCGACTGATGTACGAAGGAACGGCAAGCCATTGGTGATGGAGATCGTACGTTCAAAATCGGTCATCTTAGCGGCGATATGCCCCTGATCATGATAAAGGGAGAGCACTGCATCATATTTTCCGTGAAGTGCCTGATGGAAAACAGAATCTGCAGGGACAGGGCCAAATGCATTGATGCCTTGCTGCTTCGCACGCTCAATCCCCGGGCCGATCTCATCCAGTTCTTCCGAGCCGAACAGTCCATGCTCACCGCTGTGAGGATTCAGGCCGGCTACTGCCATTTTTCTACTTTCAATTCCAAGACGCTTTAGTGCTTCGTCACAGCGGACTAAATAATCATGCACACGGTCAGCAGTAATCTGGCCGATCGCATCCTTCAGTGATAAGTGTCGTGTCAGGAAGAAAATCCGCAATGAACGCACTTCAAACATGGTTAGCGGATCGTCTACACCCGTTAGGCCGGCAAGCATTTCGGTATGTCCGATATACGGCACTTCTGCGGCTTTCAAGGATTCTTTATTGATCGGTGTGGTGGCAATGGCGTCAACCAGCCCATTGTTGGCAAAGGCAATGCTTTTTTCAATATAGTCAAAAGCGGCTTGGCCGCACATCGCCTGAACCTTTCCGATCTTCAGCTGGCTGATATCTATATTCTCAAGATTAACGATATCGATTGTTCCGAATTCATATTTTCCTTCTGCGGGGTCATTGATGGGATTCAGCCCAAGAGAAACACCAGCAAAGGTCATCGCCTGTTCAACAACGGAGGCTGTCCCGATCAGAACAGGGCGGCAAAGGTCATAGATTTCCTTTTTTGCGAGTGCCTTAACACTGATTTCAGGCCCGATTCCGGCAGGATCCCCCATAGGAATGGCAATGATTGGTTTAGCAGTATATTGTGTCATGATAATATCTCCTTTTCATTTGTCTTTTTTGTGAGCTGCCGCTGTAAAAATAAAACGGATTCTGTAATCGCAGATTCACTGCCTACCAGGCCGCCTTTTGTTACGACAGGCAGGCCGTCGAGGTAGCCGCCGATAAACCTTCCGTAGGCGGCTAGAGGAAACACCTCGTCAAGCAGCTGAATGCCATGGGTTTTACCGGCGGCGCATATTGAAGCAGTCACATCTCCTCCGCTTGAAAAACATCCGCTGATGCTCGTTCTGCTTTTTTGGATGATTCTCTGGCTGATGATGGCAAGGCCGTCTGTAATCCTTCTGGCAAGCGATGCTTCGGTTGTGAGCTGCTCTTTGGCAATTGCCTGAAGATCAAGCAGCGGGGCATCCTCCTGGAAAGTCGTAACCAGCACAACTGCTTGTTCCTCCAGCAGCCGCAGCCCTTCGTTCATTCCTCTTACAATTTCTGCGTCTCTTTCTCCATTCTCATCCCTTGCCAGTTTTAAAGGATCGATATAAACGGTATGCAGCGGCAGGTTTTCAGCCAGATGATGAATCTGCTTTCCAGTTACCGACGTACAGCTGCCGATCGTGAGCAAAATCTTCGGTGTGAAGGGAGAACCGCTGTATTTTTCCTTTACATAAGCGGCAGTCAGCGGTCCCGGATCGACAGGAACGAACGTCACATCCAGAGCCGCCATCGCTTTGGCGACAGCTTCTATCTGTTCTTCATTCACGGCGTCTGCTACGATGACCCGGCTGCCATCACTGATTTTTTCCTGAAGGCAGGAAGTGAGCTGGAACAATCCTTGCAGGACTTCATTCATCTCCAGGGTGGCCACAGGCTTGGCGCATTGTCTGCTAATAATGGAAGGAACGTGCGACTCGTTCAGCGGTGCTTGCGGATCCTTAGCCACGTCGGTTTCCTGGACTGGCGTGCCGTTCACAAGCAGATAGCCTCCAACGGTTGTTCGTCCAGACACAGGGTAGGACGGCATAACGACGGCAACGGAATCTTCTCCCAAAGCATCCAGGCAGGCATCGATTTCACCGCCAATATTTCCTCGGCCTGTACTGTCGATGCGTTTGCAAAAGAGCTCTACGCCCTGTCCCGACAGGCTGCCGATAATATCTGAAACTCGTTTGTACGCTACGTGCTTCGGGGTGTAGCGGCTGTCAGTGTCAATGCAGATCGCGTCATAGTTATAGGCCGTTTGCGGGGAGAAGCCATGCAGGATGGTTGCTGTTGATATACCTTGTTTGGTCAGAAGTACTCCCGTCGCGTTGGCGCCTGTCAGATCATCGGCGATCACTGCAATTCTCATCCATGACTCACCTCGTTTTCTTTTACGGTATATATGGAGGTTATTTCTCCATATCGCACCGTATCTTCAGGGGTTAACTCTGCATCGGTAATGATGCCTTCTATCTTTTCCAGAGAACATACTTGTGAAAAAGAGCTTTTGTTGAACTTTTGAGAGTCTGCTACGACCCAAGTTGTAGTGGCTGCGTCAGCCATCAATCTCTTAATCAAGGCTTTTTCCATTGTTGGAGCGGTAAGCCCTTTTTCAAGATTGATAGCGTGCGTGCCCATGAATAAAAGGTCGACTCGGATCTGATTAAGCAGGTCCTGTGCATGAGGGCCCACGAACGAACCAATTCCTCTTTGCAGGGTGCCGCCCGTACAGATGATCTCCGATGGACTTTCGATCAGTTCAGCGGCAATCTTCAGATCGTTGGTCACAATCGTTAAGTCGTCTCTGTTTTTGATCACTTTGGCAATCTCCAGAGTGGTTGTCCCGGAGTCTAATAGAATCTGTGCCCCCTCCGGAATCAGGCTAGCCGCATACTTGGCGATCAGGTGTTTTTGGTTCACCCTGGTCATCGATTTGTTTTGATAGGGGGTTTCCGGGATGAGCGGGTTCACTGCAACAGCCCCTCCGTGGGTCCGGATGACTTTCCCTTCCTTTTCTAACTGGGCCAGATCCCTTCGGATCGTCATACCAGAAACGTTCAGTTCTTCAACCAGCTGTTCAATTTGAACTTTTCCTTCTTTATCGGTTCGTTTTAAGATTTCTAGTTTTCGTTCTAACGGGAGCATTCTGTTCATCCTTATCATTAGCTTTTGTTCAATTATGTTACTTTATGTTCATTTATGCAAGGGTTTTTTTCGGAATATTTATATAAAATAAAAAGGGGCTGTCCAAGAAGTCTGTAAGCTGTTGATTTCCGTTCCAGGCTGCTCGCTTTCCGCGGGGCGTGCGGTGAGCCTCTTGGTGCAAGCACTGGCGGGAGTCTCACCTGTCACGCTAGTCCCGCAGGAGTCTCGCATCTTCCACTTCAATTAACTTTTCATTGAAGATTTTTCAAGCCAAAAAGGGGCTGCCTGAAGGTCAATTTTCGACTTTCTGGACAGCCGCTTTAAGCGTTACATTTCATCAGGGGCTTTAATGCCGAGGAGGCGCAAACCTTCTTTTAGTACGATGGTTACGGCATTGACGAGTGAGACACGGCTTGCGAGGGTTTCATCCTCCTCAAGCACTCTAATGTGGCTGTAAAATGCATTAAACTCCTGAGCCACGTCGATCAAGTACTTGGCAATCTGGGAAGGTTCATAGAGTCTGAGACTTTTTTGAATGACCCTGGGAAACTCCATGAGCGTTTTTACCAGCTCCCAGCTGTAGTCATCCTCAAGCCCGGTGTTTATACAGCTCACGTTTCCGGCTTTTCTCAGGATGGAGCAGGCCCGTGCGTGTGCATACTGAACATACAGACCTGTTTCCCCTTCGAATTTCAGCATATCTTTAAGTGAAAACTCGATATTGTTCAGTCTTTCGTTCTTCAGATCGTGAAAGATAATAGAACCAACACCGATCTGTTCAGCCACTTTCTCTTTGTTGGAAAGGCCAGGGTTCTTCAGCTCGATATTTTGTCTGGCTAGCGTAATCGCTTCTTGGATGACTTCTTCTAAAAGTACGACTTTGCCTTTTCGGGTCGACATTTTTTTACCGTCTTTTAAAATGAAGCCGAACGGGATATGGATCATCTCCTCGGCCCACTGATAGCCCATCTTTTTAAGAACAAGGATGATTTGCTGGAAATGCAGGCTTTGCTCGTGTCCGACGACATACAAGTTTTTTGCAAAATGATAGGTTTCCTGGCGATAGAGGGCTGCCGTCAGGTCCCGGGTCGCATAGATGGTAGCGCCGTCCGACTTCTTAATGAGGCAGGGCGGGAGGTTGAACTCATCAAGGCGGACAACCTCCGCACCGTCAGATTCCGTAAGCAGCCCTTTTTCTTTTAATAGAGTCACCGTATTTTCCATCTTATCGTTATAAAATGCTTCGCCATTGTATGAATCAAACTCAATATCCAGCAGCGAGTAGATTTTTGAAAATTCCTTGAGGGATTCTTCACGGAACCATTTCCAAAGGGCTGTCGCTTCCTCGTCTTTTTCCTCGAGCTTTTTAAACCAGTATCGCGCTTCATCCTCAAGGGCAGGCTGTGTTTCAGCTTCCTTATGAAATTTCACATAAAGGCTGAGAAGCTCTTTGATCGGATTCTCCTTCACCGTATCCTCGCTGCCCCATCGCTTGTAAGCCACGATCAGCTTCCCGAATTGTGTTCCCCAGTCACCGATATGGTTGATGCGGACAGGCTTGTAGCCGCATTTTTCGGTAATGTTGGCGATTGCGTTTCCGATGACGGCCGAGCGGAGGTGCCCCATGGAAAAAGGCTTGGCGATGTTCGGAGAGGAGAGGTCGATCGTAATGTGTTCTCCGCTGCCCTGTTTGGCTGATCCGTAATGGCTGCCTTGTTCAAGAATGTCTGTGACGATCTCCTTGCTGACCATTTCTCTTTTATAAAAGCCGTTCATGTAGGGACCTTGTGCTTCCACTTTTTCAAAAAGCGGGGAGCTGATTTTGGATGCGAGTTCGGACGCGATGAGCTGGGGCGCTTTTTTTAGCGTTTTTGCAAGAGTGAAACAAGGGAAGGCGATATCTCCTTGCACCGAGTGCTTCGGTATTTCGATCAGCTTTTCAATATCTTCTGTACCTGGCACATCCTTAAGCTGATGTGAGATAAGTTGGGCAAATTCCTTTTTGAGCTCCGACATAGTGTTGACCACCTCTTGTAATCATTTTTATGGAAAAATAAAAAAATCCCGTCTCTAAAAAATTTTAGAGACGGGATGTATGACCCGCGGTACCACTCTTATTGTTCAAAAAAGAACCTGCTTTGGCGTTGATAACGGGGTTCTCCCCGGCCGCCCTACGGATTACTGGTTCAGGCTGGCTCCTCAGAAGTGCGGTTCATCGTACAGCATCCGCCAGGCTTTCACCGTCCCTGACTCGCTTTTCTCTGCATGCAGGATTACTCTCTTCCTCATCGAAAATGTGTTGTTTTTTAGTGATTATAAAGAAGAAGGAGAAAGAAAGCAACCAGATTTTTCAAAATTAAGGTTATCTTAAGGAAACCCGTTTAAAGTTGCTCCTATAAAGAAATGGACAGAAGTGATGAAAGATGAAAAAGCTCAATTATGTAAAGTTTGGTTTGGACTTGGCGATGAGTATTACGTTTGTTTTGCTGTTTAACAAGAGAGTGTTTGGCGGGATGACCTTTCACGAAGTGGCAGGAACGGCGATCGGGGTTGCGTTTCTGACTCACATGGCCTTGAACTGGCGATGGATCAAGAATGTTTCTTTGAAACTATTCGATAAGAAATTGCCAGGAAAAACACGGTTTAGCTATGGATTAAATCTTGTACTGTTAGTATGTATGACCATCATTATGGTAAGCGGAATTTTTGTTTCAAGGGTGCTCTTTCCCAATATCAATATAGGAAATGAAGGCTGGTTTAAGCTGCTGCACATATCGTTATCGTTCTTGACCTTGATCATTGTGGGAATTCATGTCGGCATGCATTGGAAATGGGTCATCAACGTCTGGAAACGCATCTTTTCCATTAAGGAACCGAAACAATGGATGGGCTGGGCGGCTAATGGAGCGATGGCAGTTGTTCTGCTGTTTGGTGTCTTTCAGATCTATGAAACAGGGTTTATTTCACGACCGGTGAGTGTGTTCGGCATCTTTTCAAGCGGCGGGCAGCCGGCGATGGCTGAAGGTGGCAAGGGGGCATTCGGGCAGAGGCCTGACATGGATGGAGACGGCGGCGGACAGGGATTCGGCGGACCGCGTCCTGGAGAGCAGGCAAGCGGAACGAGTGATGGCGGTCAATCGGGAAGTCCGGCACCGGGATCGTTCAGCAAGGGAGAACGGCCTTCTGGATTCGATGGTGACGGTGATATGGGAGGCGGCGGACGCGAACGGGAAGACTTTGGAGGCCGGGAGCATGGCTTCGGGGGCGATGTGAGCGCCCTGTTTGTTATTTCTACGTATACCGGGATCATGGCGGTCTTCGCCGTGCTGGCTTACTATATTGGCAAGTTTTTTGTGGGAAGAAGGAAGAGGTTGAGTTAATGGAGGGTGTCAGGCACCGCGTTTTGACATATGTCAAAAGCTGGTGCCTGGCACCCTTTCTGTTATAATTTAGGGAACTACTGTTGAGGGGGTTAACGGAGATGACGATGACGTACCTTGAAACCTTGCATGAAGAAATACGAAGCAGGCAGAATCCGGCCGATGCGGTAAAGATGCAGTCTTACATGAAGAATAAATTTACCTTTTACGGCTTGAAGTCACCGATCATGAAGGAGGTTATGAAGAATCATGTGAAAATGTACGGGCTGCCTGAGATGAGCATCCCGGAAGTGACGAAAAAATGCTGGAACTACAGAGAACGAGAAATGCAGTACATGGGCATGTTTTTTGTGGACAAGCTGAAGAAGGGCATGCAGGAAGACGATCTTAAGGCATTAGAGAACACGATCACTGAAAAGTCGTGGTGGGATACAGTGGATCATATCGCCAAGCACCATATGGGACATTACATACAAACGTTCAAGCATCGGGAACAGGAATTGGTGGAGAAATGGATTCATTCACCGAACATGTGGCTGAACCGGACTGCGATTCTTTATCAGCTAGGCTATAAAAAAGATACGAATGAAGACATCTTAAAATACGTCATTGAGCAGCAGAAGGAGAACAAAGAGTTCTTTATCCGCAAAGCGATCGGCTGGGCATTGAGGGAATATGCCAAGACCAACCCCGATTTCGTCATCGATTTCGTGAACTCTACGCAACTCCAGCCACTAAGCAGAAAAGAAGCTCTGAAGAATATACAGTTAACCTAGAACGGTGAAACGGTGCCAGGCACCGCTTTTTGACATGTGTCAAAAGCGAGTGCCTGGCACCGTTTTTTTTTATTGCTCTATGATCTCCTTTGACTTTTGTACTTCGTGAACAGCTGTAAGACCGATTGTGCTATAAAAAAAGCGAGTAATACAAAGACAACACAGATTTCTATGAGTTCCATTACTTTGAAAGGAGACAAGGCATTAAGGATCGCTGTTTTCATATCAAATCCTTCGTAGATATCCAAAGTCAGAGAAAAACACGTCAATAGTATAAACATCGATAGGGTAATACCCAGGATTTTCATCGTTCTATCACACTCCGCACACATAGTATCTCCCGAATGAACACGATCCATTAAGAAAGGAACAGAATAAGGAAGAGGAGCCAAGGAAAGCCTAAAAGAAAATTACGTAGAAAGGTTTTGCTTCTTATGCCTTCTTTTTTCAAAAAGAAACCACTTCAAAAAAATAAACCTTCTCAAGAGGAAGAGAAGCAAAAAAAGCAAACATCTTCTCCCATTTCGCCAGTTCTTGAAGAGAATATTGAAATCATTAAAACACAGACAGGAAAAAGCAGTGAAGTTATCATTCGAATTTTTAATCATTCCCCCCGGTTTAACGCCCGCACAGCAATCGTTTATGTGAAGGGGATAACGGACCAGCAGACCATTCAGGACCTTTTGATCGAATCGATACTGAAACCTGGTGTTCAAGATCCAGATCAAAAAAATCTGGCGGCGATGGTGGAGGAAATCGTGCCTCTTGGTAACATAGAGCAGGTTGATGATTGGTCTGTTTTGTTCGAATCTCTCATGGCGGGGGACACGATTATTTTTGTCGATGGCTTTTCTTCGGCCGTACGGGCATGTACAGAAGGCGGAGAAAAACGTTCCATTGAAGAACCGAGTACACAACGGGCGATCCGAGGTTCAAGAGAAGGATTTACAGAATATATCGAAACGAACATATCCATGGTCCGAAGACTGATTCAGAATCCCCTGCTATGGACCGAATCCATGAAAATTGGAAAAGTGACCAAAACCAACGTCACCATCATGTATATCAAAGGAATAGCGAAGGATGAGGTGATTGTTGAGCTTCGTAAACGGCTTAATAAAATCGATATCGATGGAGTTCTGGAGTCCGGGTATATCGAACAGCTCATTGAAGACCAATCCATTACAGCATTTCCTACCCTGTACTATTCCGAGCGTCCGGATACGGTTGCGGGCAATCTATTGGAAGGGCGCTTTGCAGTTTTCGTTAACGGAACACCGTTCGTTCTTCTCGGACCTGCCGTATTTGTGCAGTTTTTTCAGTCGATTGAAGATTACACCGAACGTTTTTACATCTCCACCGCTATAAGATTATTGCGGGTTCTGGTCTTTTTTATCTCGCTCATCGGACCAGCGACCTATATTGCCGCAACGACCTTCCATCAGGAGATGATTCCGACCCAGCTTTTGATTGCCATCGCCGCACAGCGGGAAGCCGTTCCTTTCCCGAGTTTTGTGGAAGCACTCATCATGGAAGTTACGTTTGAGATCCTGAGGGAAGCGGGAATCCGAATGCCTAAAGCGATCGGGTCTGCCATCTCCATCGTCGGTGCCCTTGTTATCGGACAGGCAGCGGTTCAGGCGGGAGTCGTATCGCCTGCCATGGTCATTATCGTAGCAATTACCGCGATCGCCAGTTTTGCCACTCCGTCCATTGCGATCGCGATATCGGCCCGTCTGCTTCGTTTTATTTTTATGATCAGTGCCGCTACCTTTGGTTTTTATGGCATGCTTTTAGTTTTTATCATGCTGGTCGTTCACTTATGCAGCCTGAGATCTTTCGGCGTTCCTTACATGTCACCTCTTGCCCCGCTTATCCCTGCTGAAGTGGGAGACACGTTTATCCGGGCTCCCATGTGGACGGGAACGAAACGGCCGGCCTACATCAGCGGACCCAACCAGCAGCGTGATGGAGACAATATGAGCAAACCGGAGCCGGAACAGAGACGGATTCTGGTTACAGAAAATGAAGGTGATCAAAATGAGACGTAGCGTGATCGTTTTTATCACAGTGGGACTGCTGCTTTCATTGCTTTCAGGCTGCTGGAGCAAAAAAGAGCTGAACGATCTGGCCCTCGTCTCTGCGGTTGGCATTGATCTTGATAAAAAAGGAAGATATTTAGGCACCTTTCAATTTGTTAATCCAGGCAATGTGACAGGAGGGTTCCAAGGGGGAGGTGGAGGCAGCGGCAATGCCGTCTCCGTGTATTCGACAACAGGGAATAATATGGATGAGATCAGCCGCCGCATGTCTACCAAAGTTTCGAGAAACCTCTATTATGCCCATGCGAATCTGCTGGTCGTCAGTGACGAATTGGCGAAGAAAAAAGGGTTGAATCCAATCCTGGATGCCTTTGACAGGGATGCAACGTTCCGGAATACAGCGACCATCGTGATCGCTCATAAGGCAAAGGCAAGTGATATTGTAAAAACACTGACAGCCATCGATAAAGTTCCAGCGAACAAAGTGATCAAACTGTTGAGGTTCTCCGAAAGAGTATGGGGGCAGGCGATCAATGTAACCTTATTGGATGTGGTAAAAGATTTATTGGATGACGGAAAACAGCCCGTCATCAGCGGGTTTTATTTAAAGGGTTCTAGTGCGATCGGAGAACGCGTTGAGAACATCACGCAGTCAACACCCCAGGCAGCTCCCCAAATTGATGGCCTGGCTTTATTTAAAGGCGGAAAGCTTAAGGGCTGGCTCTATGGGAGGAAAGCCAAAGGAGCCGTCTGGGTGATGAACAAGACTCAAAAAACAGAAGTTAATATAAACAAAAAGGGGAGGAAGGAAGCGATTGCTTTTGAAGTACTCCGGCAGAACACGAAGATTTCTTCTTCCGTTAAGAAAGGAAGTACCCAGCTTACTGTCAGTGTACAAACCGAAGGAAATATAGGGGAAACGGATGTGCCTGTTAATCTTAAAGACCCGCATGTGATCGCACAATTGGAGAAAGGTTTTGAAAAGGAGATCGCTGCAGAGATTAGAAGCGCCATAAAAGAGGCACAACATAAAAAAACCGATATATTCGGCTTCGGGGATACGGTCCATCGTTCGCAGCCTGACACATGGAAAAGGATTTCGGGAAAATGGGAGGAGGATTATTTTTCGAAAGCAAACATTAAGGTGAAGGTCCATGCCTTCGTTCGCCAAACCGCTCTGAGGAACAATTCTTATCTCACAGATGAGAAATAAAAAGAAGGGGGCAAAGCAATGGAAAAAGCAAGAATAACACCATATCAGCTGTTTGTCCTCATTCTATTATTTGAGCTGGGCAGTGCCCTGCTTGTAGCGGTGGGGATCGAAGCCAAGCAGGATGCGTGGATCGTTATCCTGCTGGGGATGCTTGGGGGATTAGGGCTTTTTTTCATCTGTTACCGGCTGTATTGTTTTTACCCGGACATGCTGCCGACAGAATACCTTCAAAAGGTTGTAGGCAAAGGAATCGGGCGTCCGATTGCCTATTTGTACATGCTGTATAACCTTTATATCGCGGGAAGGGTCTTGCGGGATTTTGGCACCATGCTGCTGACATTTGCTTACTTTGAAACACCCCTTTTAATCGCCAACACCTTAATGATCCTGGTCATTATCTATACCGTCTCAAAAGGAATTGAAGTATTGGCGAGAACAGGAGAACTCTTTTTGGTCTTCATTTATTTGTTGGCAGGATCTGGTGTGATCCTCGTATTATTCTCTGGAGTAATTGATATCCACAACCTGCAGCCTGTGCTAGAAAACGGCTGGAAGCCGATTATTAAAACCACCCTAAAAGAGTCCCTGTATTTTCCCTTTGGAGAACTCCTTGTGTTTACGATGATTATTCCTTATGTGGAGGATGCCAAAAAGCTGAGGAACGCCAGTGTGCTTGCCACTGTTGTCAGTGGGCTGTCGCTGGCTCTGGTCATGATGTTCAATATCAGCATCCTTGGTGTGAATCTTACAGCACTGTCTCAATTCCCTTTGCTGAGCACCATCCAAACCATCCAGGTCGCTGATTTTTTGGAGCGCCTGGATGTCTATTTCATGATTGCTTTAGTCGTGGGAGGTTTTTTTAAGATAAGTCTCTTTTTGTACGTGGCTGTAATAGGGACGGCGAACCTCTTCAACGTAAAACCGGCTTCCAGGCTGAGTTATCCGCTCGGGCTTGTCGTACTTTTCATGTCCATGACAATGGCAAGCAACTATTCTGAGCATATTAAAGAAGGAATCGGGATCATTCCGCTCTTATTGCATCTTCCTTTTCAATACATTTTCCCTATCATTGTCTTCATAGTGGCGTATTTTAAAAATAAGAATAAAAGTAAAAATCAAAAGGCAAACTAAAAAAACGGTGCCAGGCACCGCTCTTTGACATATGTCAAAAAGGGGTGCCTGGCACCATATCAATTAAAACTGAGCTTTAATTTGAGCTGCCAACGCTTCAGCGGTTTCTTTCACTTGCGCTTCATTTAATATGCGGACGCCCTGTATTTTGAAGACAGGGAGGTAACGCATGCCTGTCAGGTTAGCAGTCGCCTGGAACGGCTTCAGCAGTTCATTAAGGCTGTAGTTGTTGTAGCCTCCTGCTTGATACGCTTCTTCCGGTCCGCCGGTTGAGATCGCTAGCATGAATTCCTTGCCGTGCAATTTAGTGCCTTCAGCGCCGTAAGCCCATCCGTAAGTCAACACAACATCCTGCCATTCTTTTAATAAAGCAGGGCTGCTGTACCAGTAGAGCGGGAATTGGAAGACGATGCGGTCATGCGCCAGCAAAAGCTCTTGTTCACGCTCCATGTCAATATTTCCATCAGGATAAGCAGCATACAATTCATGAACCGTTACATCCTCTTCGTCACGAAGACGATTCATCCATGTTTTGTTTACAAGTGATCCTTCCATATTTGGGTGAGCGGCAATAACTAAAGTTTTCATTTGATTTCCTCCTGGGGTCTTTTTATTTTCCTTCAAAAGCGACTTCTGTCTCAGAGCGCTCTTGGTTCATCGTGTAAAAAGTGTCTGCGATATGTTCTGGTGAAAACGGTGTTCCTTCTTTGACAAATCCTTTCACCGTCAAGGTGCCCACATAGATGCCTTTAACACTTCACCAAAGTCGTTTCTTACCACGAGATCGCTTTAGGTGCGGCCCATCAGTCCAACGACGAGCGCTCAGAAAAAGACCTCGCCATCATGGGAGACGAAATGCTCAAGCTGATGGCAGAAGGAAAGCTTGATTCCATGCTGAAAGAGACCGTTTCACTCGAGGAAGTTCCAGAAGCGCTTGTGCGTCTGTCCGAACGCCACGTGAAGGGCAAGATTGTAGCGAAAGTTAGATAAAAAGAGAAAAGGATGGCGCCTGGGCGGGCGTCATCCTTTTTGATCGGGCGGGAAATATGGGTTTACCCGCCGTTTTGCAGTGTTTACCCGCGGACACAACCGATTTACCCGCCGAAATGAGAATTTTACCCGCCAGAATTGCACATTTACCCGCCAAAACTGGATTACGTAAACTAGCGACCCATCACCCAACGCTCAAACAACAAGCAAAAAAAAGAAGCATTATTGATGAACATATGGTATTTTTAGGGAAAAAGAAAAGAGGGGGAATGGATGATGGCCAACCTGCTGTTCAGTCTGCTGATTGGTGTAATCTTCGTTTTAGCTGGACTTTTCATGAAAGTGAAGCCTCCGGCCAAAATCAATCCACTGTACGGCTATCGCACGTTTCGTTCCATGAAGAATGAGAAGCTCTGGAACGAAGCCAATACGTATTGTGCCGGCCTTATGATTAAATATGGTGTGGCGATGGCAGTGTTCGGCGTGGTCTTCAGTCTATTGATAAAAAACGAGCTGGCAGGGGTGTTTGCCACGATGGGAGTGATGCTGCTGTTCATCGTCCTGCTTTTCGTTAAAGTGGAGAAGCGGCTGAAGGAAATCGGCCAGTAAAAATGGCCGCCAAGTTTCCAAGGGGGCTATAACGGGAAATAAGGGAGTCATACATATTCATACATAAAGGGAGCTGGAATAGATGATCAATGTGGCACTATTAAGCAAATGGCATGTTCATGCGAAGGATTACGCGAAGGAAGCAAGCGAGAACAAGGACATCAACATCAGCGTCGTTTGGGATGAAAACAGCGAACGGGGCGAACAGTGGGCTCAAGAGCTTGGTGTGCCGTTTGAAGCCGATCTGGAAAAAGTGCTCTCCAATCCTTCCGTGCAGGGGGTCATTGTGACGACGCCAACGACCGCTCATACCGAGATCATCACCGCTGCTGCAAGGCATGGCAAGCACATTTTTACGGAAAAAGTGCTGGCTCCAACAGTGAAAGAGTGCGATGAAATCTTTTCAGCGGTGGAGGAGGCAGGCGTTCAGCTGATGGTTTCCTTGCCGAGGCTTACAGAACGATTCTACCTTTACGCGCAAAAAATATTGGACGAGGGCTGTCTCGGGAATCTGACGTCGGTACGCTGCCGAGTAGCCCATCATGGTGCTGTCCCGACAGAAGAAAGCCAGCATGGCTGGCTGCCTGGGCAATTTTTTAACAAAGAAGAGGCAGGCGGCGGGGCACTCATCGATCTCGGTGCGCATCCGATCTATCTTTCCAACCGCTTAGGCGGAAAAGTAAAAGCAGTGACGGCACGTCTGCAGCAGACCAACCGCCATGACGTAGATGACAATGCAGTTGTCATCGTTGAGTTTGAATCAAGCGCGCTCGGAACCATTGAGACCGGATTCCTTTCCTACGGATGCCCGGATCAGCTCGAGCTTTACGGAACCGAAGGCACACTGCTGATCGAGAACCGCGAACCGAGAGAGCTGATCAGCGACCGTGTGGAAAAAGAAGGCGTCATCATGTCCGATCAGCTGCCAAAAGCATTGCCTTCAGCGATGGAGCAATGGGTGGCCGCGATTACGAACAATACGGCTCCTGCCATAACCAAAGAGGACATTCGTAATTTGACGCTAGTGAACGAAGCGGCTGCACTCTCTCATAAAGAGGGCAGGAGAGTCGAGCTTACTGAGATTGAAAAAAATTATTCTGCGATAACCAGGTAAAGTGCTGTTTTGAGGGATTGCGAGGGATAGAGTGACAAAGGCCGACCGCTAGTTTACCATAATTCCGGTTTGGCCAGTAAATCCTCTGTTTTGGCCAGTATTTTCTGATTTTGGCTAGTAAATATGACGATTTGGCCAGTAAATTTCTCATTCTCGCCAGTAAACCTCTCACTTGCTTCCTCAACCCTCAATAAACAACGAAATGAACGAAAGCCCGACCCGCTTTTTCGCAGTGGGACGGGCTTTTTCTTACAAAAACTCCCCTAATCCATATAGCAGAACGAAAATAAATACCCAAACGGAGTCGACGAAGTGCCAGTAGATCCCAAACGAAGCAAAGCGGCCTCGGTTCGCTTCGGTATCACCTTTTGTCTTCACATGCATCAGCAGGAGACCCATCCACAAGACTCCAAACAGGACGTGGCAGCCGTGCAGTCCGACCAGCAGGTAATAGGAGGACACGAATGGACTTCGAGACAGCGTGTTTCCGTCACTCACATTCTGCAGAAACTCCAACACTTCTAAACTAAGGAACCCGAGAGCGAGCGCGGCAGTCAGCGCGGTAAACATCAGCGCTTTGCCGCTTTCTCTCATTCGCAGTGTTTCATCGGCAAAGTACCAGGTCAGGCTGCTGGAGAGGAGAAGGATCGTAGGAAGAATTATTTTTTTAAAGTGAAAGAACTCGTTAGGACCTGGCCCGTTACCCTGGTGATGCAGCATGACAAAATAGGTTGCAAACAAACAGCCGAAGATAACGGCTTCCGCACAAATGAAAAGAAACATCGCTGTCTTTCTTTGGGAATGATGTTCAACAACACTTTCGGCCGTCTCCTGCACAGTCGTCTCCATACCCATTTATCCTTCCTCCTTTCTGATGGCTTTCTCCAGCTGTTTGCTTGTGTACAGCTTGATGTTCCGCTCAAAAGAAATCGACCGCCAGCCCATCAGCAAGAGAATTCCCACCGCTCCAATGACTGCAATCCACAGAACTTCAAAAATAAGCCCGAATGAAAGGGTGAAAAAACCGCCGCTGAGAAGGACAGGCAGGATGGTCGGTTTCTCTACAAAGATTTGACTCTCTTCTTTCGCAGAAGGAATCAGCGTGCCGTCTCCCCGTTCTTTTTCATGCCAGAAGGCTTCAAGATCCCGGACGAGCGGGGCACGCGGCCAGCGCATGTGGGAGGAAGGCGAGGATACCGCCCACTCCAGCGTCCGGCCGTTCCATGGATCGGCAACCCCTTTTTTCTCTTTTTTTCGATAACTGAAGAAAAGATTCCAAGCAAACAGCAGCACGCTGATGCCCATTAAGTAGGCGCCCATCGTACTGATGAAATTGAGCTCAAACAAGCCGTCTTCGGGCAGGTAGGTGAAGGTTCTCCGCGGCATGCCCTTCAAGCCTGAAATGTGCATCGGAAAGAAGGTGACATGAAAGCCGATGATAAACGTCCACGCCTGCCATTTCCCGATCTTCTCGTCCAATATATAGCCGAACATTTTGGGCCACCAATAATAGAATCCTGAAAATGCCCCGAAAATGGTGCCTGCGATCATCACGTAATGAAGGTGGGCAACGACAAAATAGGAATCATGATATTGATAGTCGGCAGGAACGACAGCCTGCATGACCCCGGTTACGCCCCCGATCACAAAGGAGGGGATGAAGGCGAGAGAAAAGAGCATGGCCGTTGAAAAGCGGATGGAGCCGCCCCGCAATGTGAACAGCCAGTTAAAAATTTTAATCCCCGTCGGAACGGCGATCAGCATGGAGGTGATTCCAAACACAACGTTTGCGAGCGGTCCGAGCCCTACTGTAAACATGTGGTGAATCCAGACCATGAAGCTTAAAAAGCCGATGACGAGCATGGACAAGACCATGGAGGAATAGCCAAAGATTCGTTTGGATGAAAAGGTGGCGATCACCTCGGAAAAAATACCGAATGCCGGCAGAATGACAATGTAGACCTCCGGGTGGCCGAACGCCCAGAATAAGTGCTGCCAAAGTACCGGGCTTCCGCTTCCTCCGTCATAAGCTTGAGTTCCGAACTGATTATCAAAGATAAGGATGATCAGGGCGGCGCTTAATGCCGGAAAAGCCAACAGAATGAGAATCGAGGTAATCAGAGCGGACCACGTGAACAGAGGAATTTTCATGAATCCCATGCCGGGTGCCCTGTTCTTCAAGATCGTGACGATGAAATTGATGGCCGTCATGATCGTTCCAATTCCAGATACCTGCAAGCCCATTGCATAAAAGGCTGTTCCGTTTCCGGCAATATCCTTATCCGCGGCAAGGGGGACATACGAAGTCCAGCCAGCGGAAGGGGCACCGCCCAAAACAAAGCTCAAATTAATGAGCACACCGCCTATTACGAACAGCCACATGCTTAGGGAATTAAAGAAAGGAAACGCCATATCCCGTGTCCCGATCTGCAGTGGAACAGCGATGTTCATCAGTCCGATCAGGAAAGGCATGGCGACAAAAAAGATCATGAGCGTACCATGGGTCGTCATGACTTGATTGTACTTTTCGCCATGAAAGACCCAAAAATGGAAGTCCGGAAAAGCGAGCTGGGTTCGCATGAGCATGGCATCAAGGCCGGCGCGCAGGAAAAATAGAAACCCAAAAGCGATATACAGAATCCCGATTTTACGATGATCGGTCGTCCGAATCAACATCCAGAGGGCTTTCCATTTTTTCGCGACGGTAAGAAAAACAAATGCTGTGATCATCATGACGATGATTGAAAGGTCTGCCGCTATAATATCAGAAGCAAGTTTGATGTGTGTGCTGAAAAACGGTATCGACATGTTGGACCCCCTTCGTTACTGGATGACTCATTTTTTGAGTGTCTGCAGGTAGTGGGAAAGCGCTGTGTAGTCGTGTTCGCTGAGCCCTTCAGGTTTTGGCATATGTGAGCCTGGTTTTACTTTTTCAGGATCCTTCAGCCACTGTTTGAGATTTGGCGGAGTATTTTTTAACACTCCTGCCACATGATCCCGGTCACCAAAGTCAGTCAGATTCGGACCTTTTTTGTCAGCTCCAGTTAATCCGCTTGTTGCATGGCAGCTTAAACAGTTCTTACCAAAGAGCTTTCTGCCTTCAGTCTCGTCAGCACTGAGCTTTTGGCCGCTGCTTTGGTCTTTTTTCATGTGATCCAGCCATTTTTCATAATCTTGTTTGCTGTCCACTTTAACGGTAAACCGCATGTAAGAATGGCCGGTCCCGCAAAATTCTGCACACTTCCCTTGATAGGTGCCGATTTTCTCTGGTGTGATGGCGAGTTTGTTTGTCCGTCCGGGAATGAGGTCCTGCTTGCCGCCAAGCTGCGGCACCCAGAACGAATGGATGACATCCTTGGAATGAAGTTCGAGGACCACGCGTTGATCCTTTGGAAGGTGAAGCTCCTGAGAGGTGACGACTCCTTTTTCCGGATATTCGAATTTCCACCAGAATTCACTCGCTGTAACCTTTATTTTCATAGCTTTGGAATTGTCCATCTGAGCTTCTCCAAATACACTCTTCACCATTGGAACGGCAAGTATGAAGAGGAGGATGAATGGAAGCACGGTCCACGTGATCTCCAGTTTTTTATTGCGGTTTTCCTGGCGGGGGAAGGGTTGATGGCCTGGCCTTGCTCTGTACTTATAGACAAACCAGATGAAGAGAGCAACAACGACGATAATGACGAGCATCATAATATAAATGCTCAGTTTAATTAAGGAGAGTTGTTCGTTACCCTGGCTTCCTTTCGGATTCAGCACATCGATCGAGGAACAGCCGGATATAAAAAGAAGGCAGAAACTGCTGAACAAATACAAGATTTTTTTCATAGGAACTCCTTTCAGCTGAATGGAGGCGGGATCTTAGAAGCAGCAAAGAGTGGCAGGCAGCTGCCTGTATGTAAACGGTCTTTTATGTGTTTAATCCCCTCTTTGCCCAGAATAAAACGTTGAACTCTTACATTGACGTTAATCATCATAATTTTTACGTTTAAATAGTTTATCGCGTTCGTTAATGAGGGAAATGAAACAAGGATAGGAGCAGACTAACCAATCCGGGAAGAGTGAGGTGAACCCATGAATGATTCGGAGCGTTTATGTGCAGTTACTTGTCTATTAAGGAGGCTTCACTCCCTATTCGTGGCTTATCATTTCCGTGTATCTTTTTTTGCTGGATAATTCATAAAGTTAGCTATTTACTTTTTATAATTTCGTGATAAAAGTTTTACCTTTTTAATAACTAAAGGCCATTTTGTAAAGAACCTTCATTGACAAGTTGATTGGAGTGCAAGGTGCGAGACTCCTGCGGGACGAGCGTGACAGGTGAAACCCGCAGGCGCAAGCGCCGAGGGGTTCAGCGCACGCCCCGCGGAAAGCGAGCAGCCTGAAACGGAAATCAACCACTCTCAGTAAGCAACAAGGATGACGAAAGCAGCCGTGGTTTCTTCTGGAGCGCATTCTTGTAGATAATCTTCATCGCTAAGTTGATTGGAGTGCAAGGTGCGAGACTCCTCGAAAATGAATTTCACATTTTCTTCGTGCGATATAACGCTGCCGAAGCCTTCCTTGTCCTGCGGGAGAAGCGGGACAGGTGAGACCCGCAGGCGCTTGCGCCGGTAAGGCTTAAGCTTCGCCCCGCGGAAAGCGAGCATCCTGAAACGGAAATCAACCACTCCTAAGAACAGTAATGGTTACTAAAACAGCCTAACAAAAAAAGGAGGAGTTTCATGAAAAAAGAGGTTTCAGCCATTGTAAACGGAGAGCAGTACCAGGCAGATCAAGGACAGACGGTTCTTCAGCTCCTGCTTGATAAGAACATTGAAATTCCTCACGTCTGCTACCATGAAAGCCTGGGAAGCATCGAAACGTGCGATACGTGTGCCGTACTTGTAAACGGCGAGGTAAAAAGAGGCTGCGGGACGTTTTTGGAGGAAGGGATGGACATCAGGACGAGCACTCCTGAGGTAAAAGAAGCACAGTTCAATGCAATGGATAATATCCTGGAGAACCATGAACTGTATTGTACGGTCTGTGACAATAATAATGGAGATTGCACCCTTCATAACACGGTCAAAGATATGGGCCTCGAGCATCAGATTAAGGAGTTTAAGCCGAAGGAATATGACATAGACCACGGACAGTTTTACCGGTATGACCCGGATCAGTGTATCCTGTGCGGTAGATGTGTGGAGGTGTGCCAGACGGTTGAGGTCAATGAAACCCTTTCGATCGACTGGGATCTCATGCAGCCGAGGGTTATTTGGGATGACAATGTACCGATTGAGGAATCCTCCTGTGTCAGCTGCGGACAATGTGTCACGGTCTGTCCGTGCAACGCCTTAATGGAGAACAGCATGCAGGGGCAAGCGGGTTTTCTGACGGATATCCGTCCTGATTATCTGCGTTCCATGATCGAAGTGACAAAGGAGGCGGAGACTGGTTTTGGCCCGCTGTTTGCCGTTTCAGACTCTGAAGCGAAGATGAGGGAAGACCGGATCGAAAAAACGAAGACCGTTTGTACTTACTGCGGAGTAGGCTGCAGCTTTGAGGTGTGGACAAAAGACCGGGAGATCCTGAAAATCGAACCGGTAGAGGAAGCTCCGGCCAACGGCATCTCCTCTTGCATCAAAGGGAAATTCGGCTGGGGCCATATCAACAGTGAGGCCCGCCTGACCCGGCCGCTCGTCCGTGACGGAGAATATTTTAAAGAAGTCGAATGGGACGAAGCGATCAGTCTGATCACGGAAAAGTTTAAAGAGATCAAAGAAAAACACGGACCGGATGCGCTGGCTTTCATTGCTTCTTCCAAAGCGACGAACGAGGAATCCTACCTGATCCAAAAGCTGGCCCGACAGGTCATCGGCACGAATGACATTGACAATTGCTCACGCTACTGCCAGTCTCCAGCTACGATGGGTCTTCAAAGGACCGTCGGCTATGGCGGTGACGCCGGTTCCATGAAGGACCTTGAAAACGCGGAGCTTGTCATCATGATCGGCTCCAATACAGCAGAAGCCCATCCCGTACTTGCTTCTAAAATCAAGCGTTCACATAAATTGTTCGGCCAGAAGCTGATCGTAGCCGATCTTCGCAAGCATGAGATGGCGGAACGGGCCGATCTTTACATTCATCCGAATCCTGGGACAGACCTCGTATGGCTTTCCGCGGTCACGAAATACATCATCGACCAGGGATGGCATGATAAAGAATTTTTATCTGGAAAGGTGAACGGTTATGCAGAATATTTAGAAAGCCTGCAGCCTTTTACCCTTGGAATGGCGGAAGAAATCACCGGGATCTCTAAGGAGGTTCTGATCCAAACGGCAGAAGCAATCGCCGATTCAGATAAAACATGCATCTGCTGGGCGATGGGCGTGACCCAGCACCAAATCGGTTCTGATACATCGACTGCCATCTCCAATCTTTTGCTAGTGACAGGCAACTATGGTCGTCCGGGAACCGGAGCCTATCCGCTGCGCGGCCACAACAATGTGCAGGGTGCGAGTGATTTTGGAAGCATGCCGGACACGCTCCCGGGGTATCAGAAGGTAACGGATGATGAAGTCGCTGCAAAGTTTGAAAAAGCGTGGGGTGTCGACCTGCCGAGAGAAAAAGGAATGGACAACCATGAGATGGTGCAGGGCATACATGACGGCAAGCTCAAAGCCCTGTACGTGACCGGCGAGGATATGGGTGTCGTGGATTCCAATATCAACTATGTGACCAATGCTTTTGAGAAGCTGGACTTTTTCGTCGTACAGGAAATGTTTTTAACGAATACCGCACAGTACGCGGATGTTGTTCTGCCAGCCTCTCCAAGCCTTGAAAAAGAAGGGACGTTTACGAATACAGAACGAAGGATTCAGCGCTTGTACCCGGCGTTAAGCCCGCTTGGCAAATCCAAGCCGGACTGGGAAATCTATTGTGAGATAGCAAAAGAAATGGGCTTTGACTGGAACTATTCTTCTCCTGCCGACATCATGGCGGAAGCAGCAAGCCTCGTGCCTATGTTTGCAGGTGTAAGCTACGAACGCCTCGAAGGATTCAAGAGCCTGCAATGGCCGGTCAGTGAGGATGGATCGGATACACCGCTTCTTTATACAGAAGGTTTTCATTTTGATGACGGAAAGGCGAGACTGCATCCTTTGGAATTCGTCCACCAATATCGTACGACGGAAGAACATAACTTTCATATTAATAACGGCCGGATCCTCGAGCATTTTCATGAAGGCAACATGACGTTCCATACAGAAGGCATCCGCAAGAAAGTGCCGAACTCATGGATCGCTGTATCCGAAGAAGCCGCTGAAAAATATGGAATGGAAGAAGGCTCGGCCATTCGGATGGAAAACCCTTCAGGTGAAACGGTAGCCCGTGTGCATGTTTCCCCTGAAGTGTTCGGAAACGAGATGTACCTGCCGCTTAATGACAACGGCAAGAGTGCCATCAACTATTTAACGAACAACGATACGGATAAAGATACGAACACCCCGGCTTACAAAGAGATTCCGGCAAAAGTGGAGGTGCTGGAGAAGAAGGGCGATTCGCCGCTGCCTCTGTTCAATTACAGACGCGGGCACCGCAATCCCCAGCCGGGCGTGAACGTCCAGAAGAAGTGGGATCGAAAAGACTATATTTACCCTGGAAGCAAGGAGGTTAGACAAGATGGCTGAGCGGATCAAGGACATCAAACGCATGGAGATACCAAAGGAAAAAATACGAGAAGACAATCTGAACGAACTGCTGGATGCCTTGTCTGACAATAAGGAGGCGATGCTGGAGACGATCCGATTCTCCTCTTTGCTGCATGAGACCGGCAACATGTCCATGCTGAACGCGATGATCTCCCAACAGCAGCACATCATGGGGAACATTGCGTATGAAGCCAATCAAAAACCGAATTCTACCATCCTGCATAATGCCACCCGATTAATAGAATTGCTCGGCATGCTGAATCTTGAAGGCATCGACCACCTCACAGCCCGGTATACGAGGAAGGAAAAGGAAGAAGGAACAGAAGTGCCCGCAGTGAAAAATGTAGGGTTCTTCGGATTGCTGAAAGCACTGCGCGACCCTGAGATCAACCGCGGGATCTACATTCTCCTGCAAATCCTGCGCGGTATCGGGCACGGGCCGAAGGATAAGGCCCCCTCTAAAAAGTAGATAACAAGCATTATTGAGGCAGCTCTTCCAAGGAGCTGTCCTTTTTATTGAAATTCATACTGTTGCTGAGATGAACCCTCGAGGGCTCGTCATCACCGCTGAGCGGATGGATGGGACAAAGTCCCGTCCGGCGCTCTACTTACATAAGGGCGATTCTATCATTTTCGACAATCTAGTAAAAGCATGGACAAACACCGTTTCCCTTTCTTGCAGATTTCATAGAATAGTACAACTTCTAAACAAAGGGGGAAAAACGGTGTTTGGTTTTTCTATGATAAAAGTGGTTCGCCAGCATGCCAATAAGCTGGACCGGTCAATGCGTTTACAGCTCGTAAATTTATATCGGCCGTTTCAAAAAGTTCCCTGTTTTCTTCATACCATGCTGGAAAATCGATTGAAAAAGAGAAATAAACTGCCGGTGATTATTGAGTTTTATGAAGAGGGTGACGCATGCTCTTTAGGGCTGGAACAAGTTTATCAGACGGTTTCAGGCAATCGTAAGTGTGCCGTCCATCATCAGTTCACAAGTATTCCTTTTTGCTCTGCGACATTAACTGCCAATGTGATAGAGGAACTTTTAAATAATTGCACTCATATTAAGAAAATACACCATGACCGCGAAGTTAAAGCTTTGCTGGACAAGGCTTCACCCTCCATTCGGGCGGATGTCCTGAACTCATCCGGAGTCACAGGAAAGGATGTCACGATTGCGGTAGTCGATACTGGGGTCTATCCTCACGCCGATCTGAAAGACCGTATTGCAGCGTTTAAGGATTTAGTAAACCAAAAATCAGAAACCTACGATGATAATGGGCATGGCACACACTGTGCAGGGGATGCAGCAGGAAACGGCTACTTGTCGGATGGAAAATACAAAGGCCCTGCGCCGGAAGCGAACATTGTAGGCGTAAAAGTGCTGAATAAGACGGGCTCTGGTTCATTGTCCACCGTTATTGCGGGTGTGCAATGGTGCATTGATAATAAAGAGAAGTATGGGATTAAAATTATCTCCATGTCGCTTGGAAGCCAGGCGACTCAGCCAGCTGCTGAAGATCCTGTTGTAAAAATAGTAGAAGAAGCCTGGAAACAAGGGATCGTTGTCTGTATCGCTGCCGGCAACGAAGGACCAGATGAAAAAACGATTTCCAGTCCAGGAATCAGCCCGAAAGTCATTACGGTCGGCGCGATGGACGATCAAAATACGATTGAACGCACGGATGATATTCCTGCCGATTTTTCCAGCAGAGGTCCTACGATTGACGGAATAACAAAGCCAGACCTTCTGACCCCGGGCGTCAATATTGTTTCACTGCGTTCGCCGGGTTCTTACTTGGACAAGGTTTCTAAGAGCAGCCGTGTAGCCGAGAATTACTTCTCACTTTCCGGCACTTCCATGGCAACACCGATCTGTGCGGGTGTGGCAGCGCTCGTTCTCCAGCAAAATCCGGAACTGACGCCTGACGAAGTAAAAGAAAAGCTGCTTAATAGCGCTGAAGACTGGGGATTGCCGGGGAATACGCAAGGAAAAGGCTATCTCGATGTCAGCAAGTTAATATAGAAGAAGAAAGAGGGGGTTCCTTGAGGGCCGCCTTTTTTTTGGTGGAGGTGGTAGGTTGCTGCGGAAATCATTGTGTCAAAACTTGTCGAATGGTGTCGCGTATAAACGGATCGATAATAAAATGGAGGTTTTCGATAATAAAATGAGATTTTCGATAATAAAATTGCTTTTTCGATAATAAAAAGCTAATTTCGATAATAAATCGTCATGGAGCTTTATTTCAGGGGTGAAAACTGGCGCTAACCTCTAGGAATCACAATCGCGTTAACAGCATTTCAGAAATATCCCTTCGCGTTGGAGCGATGAAGCACTGCAATCCTTTAAAATAAAAAATAGAGTGCGAGCAGCACTCTATTTTTTTAGATTGGCGTGTATTTTGGGAAGATTGGATCGTAAAACGAGAAGATTCGCGCGTATTTTAACCCAATCGGCGCGTATTCCTGAAAAAAACTCACGAAGGCTTTCTAGATCCACTACGTTATCTCCCTGTTTCGCAAGCTTTTTACGAATGCTAATCAGATTTCTTCGCTCCAAAACAAAAAAAGAGCGCTTAATTGAAGCAAAACGCTTCAAAAAAGCCCTCTTCGGCACTTCGTTTCCCCAAAAACCACTCTACTCAAACAAAATCAGCAGCGCAGCGACCACCGGCGTGGCAACCATCGCAGTCTTCAGCACGGGTTTCGGAGCAAACTTCGTCAGTTTGGCGCCAAGGTAAGCACCAGCCATCGTACCGGCCAGCACCTGAAACAGCAGCATTAAATCAAGATAGCCTTCCATAATGTACCCAAACCCGCCGCCAGCCGCGATCGGCAGAATAACGAGCATCGTTGTTCCGATTGATTGGCGGATGGACAGCCCGAACAGCAGCATGAGCCCGATCTGAATGAACGGGGCAGAACCGATGCCGAACGCTCCGGATAAAAGCCCGGTTGTCATACCGAGCAGAAGCGCTTTTACCAGCAAGGTAGGGTAGCCCAGCGTTTCATCGATGACTTCCTCCACTTTGCGCTTCATCATAAAGAAACGCAAAATAAACAAGATTGCTGACAGGAACAGCATGCCAGCTGTCAAATAATGCAGATGTTCACCGGGGATGAGGGAGGACAGCCTGGAACCGAAGAAAGCAGCGATGGCTCCAAATCCGCCTGTCCAAACGCCGGCCTTGAGCGATATGTTTCCTTCCCTCAAATGGCTGTAGGCTCCTGACAGTGTTGTAAAGGCCATGGCGGCAAGCGATGTGCCGAGCGCGGTGTGGATCGGAATATGAAAAAGCACCAATATAGCGATGATAAAACCTGCTCCGCCGACGCCGACAAAACCGCAGATCAGTCCGATGACGAGCATGGTTAACGTAATAAACAAGAGGATCGTTTCCTTTCTTTGGCGGATCTTCCGTCATTCTTGTTATGATTCTTTATTTAACTAAAGCAAATTTTCCCATAAAAATCAATGAAAGGGGACTGAGCTGATCCTCAATGACGAGAATGTAAATTTTTATAAAAAATATGGTTTGCTAGTTTTGGTAACAGAGTAGGAAATAATTACCGTTTTACGGCAACTGAAGCCGTTTAAGTAGGCCGATAGAATGTTTTTCTGTTAATTTTAGAAGATTTTACCTATTAATCTGCTGAATGTGTTTAAATAGCGTTATGGACGAAACAGGCCCTTTTCTTTTTTTGACCATAACCCAAGGAGGCATCAAAATGAGAATGAGAAAGACATCGAGTATGACGGCCTTATTACTTGTATTCGCGCTGATCGCAGGCATGTTTTCACCAGCGGCAGCACGTGTAGCGAAGGCAGAAGGCGGCTCTTCCCTTGAAAAAGCGGCACCGTTCGAGAAAGATCAAACGGTGGATGGAACGTTCGACCAGCCTGAACAAACACAATGGTACAAGATTACACCGAATCAAGAGGATATTCAAAAAGATTCTCATATGCGAATCTCATTAACTAGTGATGCAAATTTAAGCATTTCCGTATATCCAAGCATTGAAAAAGCAGGAAATGATGAAACATTTAGCATGTATCGCGGCTTTACAACGACCGAAACACCTGATAAACCGGTAAAGCTGGTCGTGCCGTATGCATGGCAGGGACCTTATTACATAAAGGTGGAATACCTCGGTGAAGATACCGAAACACCTGAGGATCCGCCGGCTTCTGCTGAGCCGAAAAAAGCAAATTACACGCTCGGCTATAAAGGCGAAAAACTTCCGCCATCCGTTGAGTCAGCTGGGGAAGAAGAATGCCCGGTAGAAATGAGTGCCGGACAGCAGAAATCTGGAAAAGCGCTTTTAACACAGCTTCGCCAGCTGCGTGACGGCTTGCTGTCAAAGACTGAGGAAGGCAGATCTCTTTCCTCCCTCTATTACAATACCGCACCATTCCTCGTAGGAAAGATGGTGTTCAGCAAGGATCTTCGCCAGGATGTGTTCAACAATCTTGTCGCTCTAAAACCTTTATTTAATGAACTGGCAGAGAACGGAGCACAAAGCACGTATGTCCTCTCCAGCAAAGACCAGAACTCGATCAAGGAACTTTATGATATTGTGCTGAAAGCCTCTCCTGATGCTTATAAGGACGATATCGAAAAAATCGGCAAGCAGGTAGGCGTTTCTTCGCTTGCAGGCGAGAGACTTTCTGATCTTTTAGGAAAAGCAGAACTCGTTCCGCAAAGCACGAAAGAAATGTCCAGCAAACTTATTGTTAAAATGAAAGACGGCTATACCACCAAGTCAATAAACAACAAGCTTCAAACCTTTGGCATCGAATCAGCTGCAAAATCGGCATTCAAATCCGAAGATAAAATTCTTGGCAGCATGTATGTGGTGAACGTGGATGGAGCAGATGATTCAGGCAAATACAGCGCCACATCAAAAAGTGGAGCAGCGTCAGTAAAAGCAGCAGCGGAAAAGCTTGCAAAGCTGCCGGGCGTAGAATTTGTTGAACCTGTTCAGCATTATCACTCCATGTCCAATGATGTTCAGTACAACGATCAATGGTCACTGAAGAATACAGGGAAAAATGAAGGTGCTGCAGGAGCAGACATCAATTTTGAACCGATGAAAAAGCTCGCGGATCAATCAAACCTGAACAGCTCACTGATCGCGGTTGTTGATACCGGGGTAGATTATACCCTCGCTGATTTGAAAGACAAAGTACGTGTTGACCTCGGGAAAAATTTTGTCACATCTGGTGAGGCTCCATTGGATGATATGGGCCACGGTACTCACGTGTCCGGCATCATCGCTGCAGCCGCGGACAATGGCTACTCCATGGCAGGAATCAACCAGAACGCACAAATTCTTCCGGTTAAAGTTCTTGACGCTTCTGGCTCCGGGGATACCGAACAGATCGCAAAGGGAATTAAATACGCGGCAGATAAAGGGGCAAAGGTCATCAACCTTAGCCTTGGCGGCGAATACAGCCGTGTGCTTGAATATGCGATGAAATATGCTTCTGACAAAGGTGCGACCATTGTTGCAGCGACTGGAAACGACGGCGATTCCATGGTCGGCTATCCAGGTTCTTCGAAGTACGCGATCGGTGTTGGCGCAACAAATGATATGGATGTCGTGGGCGACTATTCCAACTATGGCAAAGGACTGGATCTCGTAGCACCGGGCTCCAACATTCCAAGTCTTGTGCCAAACGGAAACGTCACGTATATGTCAGGAACGTCCATGGCCACACCGCACGTTGCAGCGGTTGCAGGGCTCTTGCTGTCTGAGAACCCGCGCTTAAAAGCAAAAGATATTAAAAGAGTTCTAACACAGAGTGCGGATGATATTGCCTTTGGCGAAGTCGATAAGCCGGATGACCAATATGAAGAAGGACCAAAACCGGTTCCAGGCTATGATGAAGCATCAGGATGGGGAAGATTGGATGCATTCAGTGCACTTAGTGCGGTTAAACTCAACGCAAAAGTGAACCCGGTTCTTGATAATCTGAACACCCTTTCCGGTATCGCAGCGAAAGGATCTAAAGTTACCGTGAAGAACGGCAAGAAAGTGCTTGGAAAAACAACGGTACCCGCGTTAGGAACATTTGCCGTTAAAATTCCGGTTCAAAAAGCAGGCCAAGTGCTCCACGTTGAGATTGCCAACGCTTCCGGGTCTGAAAAAACAGCCCTGAAAGCAGTGGTAGGAAAAGCTCCGGCTCCTGATATGCCAAAAGTGGATAAAGTAACGACGAAATCAACCGCAGTAACGGGCAAAGCAGTAGCCAACGGAACGATCAAAGTGAAAGACAAAGCCAAAAAGGTCATCTCTTCAACAAAAGTAAGCGCAAAAGGAACCTTTAAAGCCAGCATCAAGAAACAAAAGAAAGGCACTGTCCTTTACGTAACGGTGACGGATGCCGCTAAACGCGAAAGCAAAGCCGTGAAAGTGACAGTGAAGTAAGACAGACGAAGTAACGAAGTGAAAACCACCCTGTTCCGCCCGGCGGCAAAGCAGGGTGGTTTTTTGTTCGGACGTTTGAGGGTGCCAGGCACCGCTTTTTGACATATGTAAAAAGCCGGTGCCTGACACCACAAAAAAGAAAGTCGGCTCAATAGCTATACGTAAACGTTTAAGATAAGATGAAGACAAAAATATAAATATAAAAGGGAATGAGGCTCAAAAAAGGAATGGAAACATCAAGTTATAAACAGTCTACCATCGTAGCGCTCCTGCTCGCAGGATCTTTTATCGCCATATTGAACCAAACTCTTATGATCACAGCGATACCGCCGGTTATGAAAGAGATGCACATTACAGCAAACAGCGCCCAGTGGCTGACTACCGTCTTCATGCTCGTGAACGGGATCATGATTCCTGTCAGTGCTTTTTTATTGGAACGCTTTTCAACGAGGCAGCTTTTTATCACCGCCATGAGCGTATTTGCTTTTGGTACATTAGTGGCTGGATTTGCCCCTAATTTTGAGACATTGCTGCTTGGGAGGGTCATCCAGTCGAGCGGTGCAGGGGTCATGCTTCCGCTGATGCAAACTGTATTTTTAATGATTTTCCCTGTGCATAAGCGCGGCGCAGCCATGGGATTAATCGGTCTCGTCATATCCTTTGCACCAGCGATCGGTCCCGCTTTATCAGGCTGGGTAACCTCTCATTATTCATGGAGAGTTCTGTTTTTTATAATCTTACCGATCGCACTTATTGATATTTTGATCGCCTATTTTGCTTTGAAAAACGTGACAGAAGTGACGAAACCGAAAGTGGATGTTCTCTCCATCGTTTTGTCTTCGGTTGGTTTCGGAGGTCTGCTGTACGGGTTTACGTGCGCGGGCAATTACGGATGGACGGCGAAGAGTACGGTGATCTCCCTCTTGGTGGGTGCAGCAGCACTTGTGCTGTTTATTACAAGGCAGCTGCGCTTGAAACACCCGATGCTTGAGTTCCGTGTCTTCACGAAAGGAATCTTCCCAATCACTGTTTCCATTGGAATGATCACCTTTATGGGATTGATCGGAGCGGAAACAATCATTCCGTTGTTTATGCAGAACATGAGAGGCTTCACAGCGTTTGAAGCAGGTCTGGCACTGCTGCCAGGTGCCTTGATCACCGGTCTGATGTCACCAATCACGGGCAGGATCTTTGATCGGATCGGAGCGAAATGGCTGGCGCTAACCGGATTAACCATCATTACGGTGTCATCGTTCGCCTTTTCCTTTTTAGGGCCGGCGACATCGTTCACGTATATCACCGTATTGTATGGAGTCCGTATGTTCGGCTTGTCCATGGTCATGATGCCAGCGGCCACCGCCGGGTTAAATCAGCTGCCAAAACGGCTCATTCCTCATGGAGCGGCCATGGATAATACGATGAGGATGATTGCTGCATCTGTTGGTACAGCGATCCTTGTTACGGTGATGACGACGACCGAAGAAACGGCCAAACATCTCCCTGACATTGCTCATCCGGATATGTATGGCGCGAACATTGCTTTTATGGTCATTTCTGTTCTTTCTCTCATTGGAATTGTACTTACTTTTTTTATTAAAAAAGAAAAAGCCGTTGAGGGAGCAGGAGAATAGTTCGAAAGACAGCCGTGTTTACAGTTAAGCGCGGCTGTTTTTTATGTTCAAAGAACGAATGGAGTGAATCGATAATAAAATTGCCGTTTTCGATAATGTAGAAATCAATAATATATAGGCTCGGAACCCATTTCCACCGCTCTCAGCCGCGAATTTTATGATGAATTAGGGTGTTTTTCCCCTTTTTGCCGCTTCATTCTGTCTGTAAAACATGAAAAAGCGAATTTTTCACCACTTTTTTCAAAAAACTCATTGTGCCTGTCCTGAATTGTTTTTCATAGGGCAATTTAACTGCGAGGCCCTTTCATGCTATGATAATTCTTGGATAAAACAGAGCAGTCAGTCAGGAGGGTTACCAATTAGTCTATTAATCAACGAAAATCGAATGCACAGCAGCCAGTTAAACCGCGAGATTGACGTGAAGTGGCTGTTTTCTGATCAGCTTCAGGAAGGGGATGTCCAGCTTCTCTTCGTGCAGGACGGTTATTATTACATGAAACTCGGAGGACTCCAGGAAACGTTTGAAAAGCTGCTGGAGGAAAAGCCAGAACTCGCCAAGAACCTCGTCATGGTAGCGGTAAGCCCGGGATCTCCATCACAGCGAAGAGAGGTGTATCATCCGGACGGCGAGCACTTTGAGGCATTTACCGACTTCTTTTATAACGAAGTGCTGCCGGACGTGCAGCAGAAGCTGAAGGCCATCAATATGAACGTGGTCAAAATGGGATCACTCGGTGATTCGCTTGCTGGAGTCATCTCACTTTATCTCGCCATAAAAAAGCCGGAGATATGGTCTCACCTCATGCTGCAGTCAGCCGCATTTGATGACGAGATGGCGGAGGATGCACGGCGTCAGATCCAGCAGCCGAACTGGAAGATCTATCAGGTAGTCGGTGAGCGGGAGAATAACTTTAAGTCGCCGGTTACCGGGGAAATCGCCCATATTTATGACGGCAACAAAAGCATGATGAAGGTGTTTGGGGAGAAAGAGCTTTCCCTTGATTATCATGTGGAAGACGAAGAGCACCGCTGGATCTTCTGGAAGGACGATCTGCCAAGAGCGCTGTGCTTCTTCCTGAAAAACTAGAGATGTTTCAAATGTTTTGGTGCCAGGCACCGTCTTTTGACATATGTCAAAAAGCGGTGCCTGGCACCAAACATTTACCCCCTCGCAAGACTAATGATTCATTTTTTTCCAAATCGTACGTAAAAAATTGACTGAATTTACAGACTTCTACTAATATAGTCAAAAAGCGAGGGAGGTTTTAGGATTGGGAAAACGTAAAAATTCCGGCTCACTTAGGAAGAAGTACCTGGCAAGCAGCATGGCGCTTGCACTTTTGGCATCCGCAGCTCTGCCCTTCACACATGCATCCGCACAGACGAAGCAAGAGGATCTGACAGGTTTTGCGAAGGACAAGTCTCAATGGCAGACAGAGTTTGAAACGAAATTCCAGAACGGTGTAAAGGAAAACTCGATCAAGAAGTACGGCAGAGCGCTAAGCAAACGTCCGGCTTTGGTCGGCACGAAGGGCAATGATGCCGGCGTCCAATATGCGCTCAACGAACTGAAGAAAGCAGGCTTAAAGCCGAAGGTCCACACGTACGATGTCTACCTATCCCACCCCAACAGCATCTCCATCACCCAGACCGCTCCGTTTCAGCGAGAACTCAAAGTCACCGAAGATTTAAAGAAAGGCACGCCTTTTAAAAACGAAGTCGTAGAAGGCTATAACGCCTATTCCCCTTCAGGCGATGTAGAAGGAGAGCTTGTGTATGCCAACTATGGAACCCCTGAAGACTTCAAAGAACTGGCCATGCAGGGCGTATCGGTCAAAGATAAGATCGTCATCGTCCGCTACGGCAAAAACTTCCGCGGCGTGAAGCCGGATCTTGCCTCCCAATACGGAGCGAAAGGCGTTTTAATCTATTCCGATCCGAAAGATGACGGCTATGTCAAAGGGCCGGTTTACCCTGATGGACCGTGGCGCCCGAAAGATGCTATCCAGCGCGGAAGTATCCTCTATATCTACCGTTACCCGGGCGATCCGCTGACTCCTGGGAAAGCATCGGTCGACGGTGTGAAACGAATCCAGGCCAATAAAGCCAATTCTCTGCCAAGAATCCCGACAACGCCGATCTCCTACGGCGAGGCACAAGGACTGCTTCAGGCCATGGGCGGCAAAGAGGCGCCGAAAGCATGGCAGGGAGGCCTTCCTTTTAAATATCACCTCGGAAATGAAGCTTCCAAGGTTCGCCTTAACCTTGATATTGAGTATGAAACAAAACCGATTCATGATATTACCGTGACGTTTAAAGGAGCCAAGTATCCGAACGAAAAAATCATCATCGGCGGCCACAGGGATACATGGACGTATGGTGCAAGTGATAACATTTCCAGCTGGTCCACGATCATGGAAATGGCCCGTTCCCTTGGCAAGATGTACGAAAACGGCTGGCGTCCGGACCGTACGATCGTCCTTGCTGGATGGGACGGGGAAGAATACGGACTGCTCGGTTCTACTGAATATGCAGAACAGTATCAAAAAGACCTGACCAGGAATGCGGTAGCCTACATTAACATGGACGGCATCGCTGGACAGTTTTTCGGAGCTGGTGCTGTGCCTTCTCTAAATCCTTTGATCTATGATGTGGCCAAAAAGGTCACAGAACCCCGATCAGGTTTGTCCGTCTATGACGATATGCTTGCCCGCAACGACGGCAAAGAACAAGAGATCGATTTGTTGGGCAGCGGCTCAGACTACACGGCTTTTCTTCAGCATCTCGGTGTGCCTTCTGCTGATGTCGGCTTTGGTGCAGCGGGCGGCCTTTATCACAGTGCCTACGATAATTCCGATTCCGTAGAACGGTTTTTTGATCCTGGCTACAAACATCAGGCTGCAGCGGGTCGTTTTACCGGTCTAATGGCCCTGAGGCTGGCCAACGCACAAGTTCTTCCGTTCCAATACTCCGAGTATGCGGAATCTGTGCAAAAACTGCTTGCTGACGTGGAGAAAGACGGAACACTTGGTGTGGATATCAGCGGCTTAAAAGCAAAGGCGAAAGAGTGGGAAGAAGCCTCGAATCAACTGGAAACTTACAGCCAGGGCCTTCTGAACAGCGGAAAAGGGAAGCCGAAGCAATGGAAACAGCTGAACTCCGCATTGATCCAGCAGGAGCGTGACCTGATCAGCAAACAGGGACTTGCGAGCCGAAGCTGGTTCAAGCATCAGATCTTCGCACCGGGACTCACTACCGGTTACGCTGCTCAGCCATTGCCTGCATTGGTTGAGGCACAGCAGGCAAAGGACACTGAAGCCTTCAAAAAAGCGGTAAAACAACTCGAAAAATCGCTCACAAAAGCAGCCTGGACAGCAGAGGATGCGGTCGAATAAAACCTTCAAGCATGGTATTCGGAATGAATATCATGCTTTTTTTGCGCGAACAATAAGGGTTCGAACAGGTTTCTTTGTGACTGCTTGTGTTAAAATTTAAGAAATCAGAATTTTAGAGAGGAGATCATCACGATGACAAAGTACTCAGGCTATATCGGAACCTATACTAAAGGTGAAAGCAAAGGTATCTACTCTTTTACGCTCGATACAGAAGAAGGCAGAATTACAGATATTAAAGCAGCAGCTCAACTGGGGAATCCTACATACTTAACGATCAGTGAAGACAATCAATACCTTTATGCCGTAAAAAAGGACGGAGATATGGGAGGCGTTGCTGCTTACTCGATCACCAATGAATCAAGAGGGCTGACACTGCTGAACAGCCAGCTGACAGAGGGAGCTTCTCCTTGCCATGTCAGTGTGGATCGCGAAAACCGCAACGTACTGACGGCCAACTATCACAGAGGAACGGTTGAGCGTTTGGCGGTCGAACAAGGAAAAGGCGTGCACCCTGCAACTTCCGTTATCCAGCATGAAGGTTCTGGCCCCGATGAAAGACAGGAAAAGCCGCACACTCACTATGCAGGTTTTACCCCGGATGAAAAATATGCAGCGGTCGTTGATCTTGGAATCGACAAGCTTATCACGTATCAACTTTACAACGGAGAGCTAAAAGAGGTGAGCAGCCTGTCTGTGAAGCCTGGGAGCGGTCCGAGGCATCTCGAGTTCCATCCGAACGGTAAAATAGCTTACCTTATGACCGAGTTCAGTTCAGAAGTCATTGTATTGGCATACAACGAAGAAAATGGAAGCTTTTCGATCCTTCAGTCCATCTCCACCATTCCTGAAGATTTTACGGAAAACAACCAAGGAAGTGCGATTCATGTTTCTTCCGACGGCCGTTTTGTTTACGCAGGTAACCGCGGACACAACAGCATCGCAATCTTCAGCGTGAAAGAGGAGTCAGGCGAATTATCATTTGTCGACCGTACGCCGACAGAAGGCGACTGGCCGCGTGATTTCATGCTCGATCCTTCCGGAAAATTTATCGTGGCTTCCAATCAGGAATCCGGCAACCTTGTTCTTTTCTCAAGAGACGAAAATACAGGCAAACTGGCGCTCCTGCAATCGGATGCGTTCGTTCCTTATCCGGTCTGCGTGAAGTTTTTGCATGTGAAATAAAGTTAAGTGCCACAGAAGGTGTGTTCTTCTGTGGCTTTTATTTTGCTCTTCTCATATGCTGCGTTTTTTAGCTTTTTTTGAAAGATTTGAAGTGTTTTTGATGAATAAATAAGTAAATAGTTCTACATACGCTTAAAACCGTGGCATTTCGGCTTTTGTGAGGTGTGGGAAGCCTTTTTACTGCATGTTTAGGAGGATTTTCAGCTTATTTATCTTGTCCATCCACTGTCCAAGGCTTTTATTATCGATAAAACGGATATATTATCGATATTCTATTGTTATTATCGATTGGATTCCTTTCGACATGAATTGACTCGTTTCGACGCAATCATTTTCATCTGGCTAAGTACAAGCAACATAAAAAAACGGCCCAGGCTTCTCGTCCTGGACCGTTTTTCTTCATTATTCAGGTTTTTTCCTCGTCTGCAATGCAATATAGAACAGCACCGCAAACAGCAGAGTGATTAACGCTGAATGAGACAATGTAGCAAAAATGTTCAAGCGGGTCAGAACGACGAGCACGCCGCTGACACCCTGTAAGAGAGTTAAAATAAACGCGATAAGTGATGCGTAATAAAGATCCGGCCGGTTGCCGCGCAAATGCCTGTAGGAGTAGATTAACAATCCAAGTACAAGACAGAACAGTACGACAGCTGCCATACGGTGAAGGTAGTGAATACCCGGCAGGCCGGCCAGCGGCAAGAAATTGCCGGGATAGCAGCCAGGAAAATCAGTACACGCCAGGCTTGCTTTTACGTGGCGCAAGTACGCACCGGAATAGATATCAAGATACGCATAAGCGACCGTAATCCAGGCAAACCACTTAAAACGCTTCGATACGGCGCTTTTAACGAGCAAATGGGACCTGTCCTTTTGGACGACAAACACACTCAAGAGAACTACACCTGTAAAGGCTAACAGCGAAAATCCGAAATGCATCGCAAGAACCTCAGCCGATTGCGGCCATAAAACAGCTGCTGCACCAATAATGGATTCTACGATAATAAAACTGATTCCAAGAATGGCAAGACCCTTCACTTCACGGATGCCGCGGTAACGGCGCCATGCCCAGATGGAGAAAATAATAACGACAATCCCTGCAAAACCTGTGATCAGGCGATGGGTATATTCAATCATTGTTGCGACGGTATATTCGGGAATAAATTTACCATTACACAGCGGCCAGTCACTGCCGCATCCCATGCCGGAGTCTGTGTCAGTCACAAGAGTTCCGGCGATCATTAATAAGAACATGATGACACTTGTAAAGACGGCCATTCCTTTAAAGGCTTTATCCATAGAAAAGCTCCTTTAGTAATATATACTCACACTTGACATCATGGGGTATACGGAGCCGGTAGTCAACTGAGTTGAAGCAAATGACAAACATTTGTCAAAATAAGGCGCAGATCCATCACACACCTTGGATTTTCACCGTCATTGCACCCATTTTACGGCAGTGATGGTCGTGCCAGCCCCGTCGTGTGAATCGAAGATAAATTCATCCATCAGCCGTTTTACCCCGGGCAGCCCCATTCCAAGGCCCCCTGAGGTAGAGTAGCCGTCTTCCAGCACTTTTCGAACCTCTTTGATCCCGGGCCCTTGATCAGAAGCAATGATTTTAATGCCGGATTTCTGCTGTTTAAAAAGGGATTCAAACGTTATTTTGCCCTTTCCTGCGTATAAATAAATATTTCTGGCAAGTTCTGAGACAGCCGTAGTAATCCGAATCTGGTTGATCGTTGAGAATTTCAGCTTTTTGGAGAGTCGTTTCCCATGCTGTCTTGCAGCCACGATATCCTGTTCAGAGTGAATATTGACAATGATTGCATTATCCAGCATAGCGCATTACCCTTTGTTTTCCTGTTAAATTTCCTAAGTGGTGATCATGTAGCATGCGTACCATCCCCTTTGCTGCACATCATAAAAAAACGCCAAAAAGAGGGCTGTGACGCCCTTCCTTTTGGCTTACATCTAGTTCCATCCTAGCTTGTTGCTGCCCTTATGAAATTGGTTCTAATATTAATATCGCAGCGCTCCGGTCAAGCTCAAAATCCCAGTCAATAAAATAGTCAGCAATCGTGGTGCCAAGAAGCTTCTCCAGCTGTGGCGTATGTTCACCCAGCAGCCTTCTTTCCAGCCTCCGCTTTGCGATTCGGAGCGTTTCATCGGCCCCCAGAGCGATCATTTCTTTTTCAATACTAACCAAAATTTTGTCGCGGAAAATAATTAGCGTTCTGGCATTCAGCAGGTAGGACGAAATTCCTTCGGGGCTCTTTTCCGCCTCAAAGCTCATCCGGTCGATTTCCGTATGAACCTGCTCCTGGTTTTTATAAGCACCGGCTAATAGGTTGTCCGGTGAGTCCTTACTGACAGCAAGAAAAATCCCTGTCTGAGTGTCCAGGTTCCAATCATAATAAAATTCCTGAACATCGATCCCAAGCTGCAGTTTAAGGTAATCCGTAATTTCCCCAATGACCTGCTCCATCAGCATATCCCGTATCTTTTGGATAAAAGCTGCCTGGTTGGTGTTAAGCAGTGAACGTTCGGTGGGTGAAAGAAATTTTGTAAAGTACATTGTCACATAGGGTTTGGACAGTGTTACAAAAACAGAGCCAGGTCCTCTTCCAAAATGATCTCTAAGAATTCTTCCGATATAACTGCTTAAATCCTTTTCTGCTTTCAATTTATCCATCGAGTTCCACCTGAATTTTTTAGTTTTATGATGACATTTCAGATCATTTTTTCAAACAGGACGCCTCTTTTATTCCTAATATAGTATTCGTTGCTTCCTCCCGATTTACTGCTGTTAACCATCCCGTTCTAACAGGTCCGGCTCGCTAGTTTCATCTGATCGGCTAAGCTGCTCTTCATAAACAATGGTGGCTGAAAACAGGATGTCCTCACCGGTTTTTTCTGAAAAACCCTTTCTTGCATCAACTGTAATCTTGAAGCAATAGACGAAGCTCTTTCATAAACAACAAAATCTCGTGTTTGTCAGCCATATCGACAAAACCCCTTGTTATAACTTGCTAAGTATGTTTAGCTCTCTTAAAACACAATGTTAATATTTCTTGAGTTCACGTTTCACTTCTTTCCGGACGCAAAAAGAGCCGAAAAGAAAAGGACGCCCTTCACTCTTCGGCTCATGTTTGCCACACATTGTCCAATTCATTACTGCCGCACGTTATTCTTTTGGTTTTAAAATGAACGTAATCACACTGTTATCCAGTTCGAAGTCCCAGTCCACAAAAATATCCAGGATATCTGCATTCAATATAGAAACATAGTCATCAAATTGCTGCAAGAGGCCTTTTTCCAGCTGTAGCTTAGATACCTTCAGCGTTTCATCAATTCAAAAGAGATCAATTGCTTTTCGATGGCAACTAAAACTCCTTCTCGGACAACAATGAGCGTACGGGGACTAAGTTTATAGGAAGTAACCTGTGTTGGTGCCTTTTCTGCAAGGCTACTCATCTTGATCACGCACACGTGTATCTGTTCTTTGCCTTCATAAGGCTCGCCATCACTAAGATCCGATTGCAATTCCTCCAGGCACACACCGAACGTTAAAATTTGTGGCAATCATTCAACAGGAAGATGAAAAATAATGGAATATTCGGCTATCATAAAGTAGAATAAAATTAAGTAGTATTATAAAATACTCCTCTTTAGTAGTTTTAAGAAACACTACTGCGGTGCCTGGCACCGAAATAATCGGAGGGAAAATAATGATTGATCTATTGAAAAAACTAGGAATGACGGAACTCGAGGCTAAATGCTATATCACATTGCACGAAGAACCTGAACTGACAGGCTATGAAGTGGCGAAAAGGGTAGCGGTGTCACGGGCAAATGTGTATTCCGCGCTAAGGTCTCTCGCGGAAAAAGGCGCATGCCGAAGCAAGGAGGGAGATTCGGTTCGATACAATGCCGTGCCGATCGAGGATTTGGTGCGTCTTTTTCAAACAGAATTTGAGCAAACGTCCAAAGTGCTTATCCAAGAATTGAAGACTCCTCCGCAGCCTGCACCCGCCTTTTATAATTGGCAGGGAAACAGGGGACTTGATCTTGCACTCCGCAGAGTGATCGCCAATGCGGAAACATCGATTGTAGCTGAAATCTGGGCAGAGGACCTTTCATGGATGGAAGACGTACTGCTCGACGCAGAAAAACGGGGAGTAACGGTTGTGCTCATATCGATTGGAGAAACAAGCATACCCTTGGAAAATGTGATCGTCCGCCAAAGAGATGATCAATGGCATACAGATGAACGTAAATTCTCTCTTCTATGCGATTCAAAAACAGCTTTTATAGGGAGCTTTGGCGGGACACTCAAACCGTCTTCGGCAGAGACAGATCATCCAGCTGTAATTGAGATGCTTAAAAATGGCTTCTACCATGACCTGATCATGCAGCAGATCGAACAGGACTTCAGCAAGGAATTGGACGAGAAGTACGGTGAAAACTATAAAAAACTATTAAACTATTACATTAACGAATTGGGGTGGAAGGTATAAGGGGTATAGAAAAGGGACCTCTAAATTACTTTTATTCTTCATTGCTATTTATGTAAAATAATATTTGTTATTTTCCCATAAATTAAATAGCGAAGGTTGTTTGGTTTAATTTAGAAAAAAGTTATTTTCATCAATTACGGCCCTTTTATTTGTGGCCAAAGCATAAGTTAAGAAAAGGACAGATGTTCAGGGAAGAATTATATTAAAATAAGAAAAGTGTTTGTAACCCCGAATCTAAGATGCTTTTAAAAAGGCCATGATTCGGTTTTTGTGTGTTGGCAGAAAAAACCTAGTGATCTCGAAACATTGGGAATTAAAAGTATAGGTATCGTGTTTGAAGGAAAGCTCGGCGATAGGGGATTGAGGCAACGTACTATTCAGAGGTAAAAAAAGTCTATTAACTACCCTAAACTTTGCTTTATTGTAATCTTCCATAGTCCATGAAGAAGCATTTTAAAAGACAGGCTGTGAACTTTGAATGACTAAGATTAAATGAATAGAAGACTCTGCGGCAATTCAAATTCAGTTAACCTAAATCTTCACTTTTTTCTTAGGTTCAAGTAAATGGGCCAAGGCGACTTTAAGACTTCCAAACGTTAAGATATCCGAGAAATTCAAACCAAGCTTGATACTGGTTTGTGCAATCTCCGGACGAATTCCAGATATGATTGCTTTGATGCCGAGCAAGGACAGCTGCTTGATGACCGTAAAGAGCTCATCGGCTACCGTGGTGTCGAGAGTATAGACACCGGACAGATCAATGATCAAATACTGAAGCTTCAGGCTGCTTGCCTTGTTTAGTGTCTGCTCCTGAATGAAAGTGGCCCGAAATGTATCCAATTCACCGACTAGCGGCAAAATTCCAATGTTCTCAGTAATGGGGATAACGGGGACTCCCATCTGGATCATGTTTCGATGCTCGAATGTTACGGCATCGTCGAATTGGTGATAATGGCTGGTGAAAACTTCAATCACACGGTCAAAAGCACGGTTAAACTGTAAACTCCACGCACCGATGTGAGAGGTGCGGACGTCTTCGGCATAGGAATCGGCAAACTGCTGGATATACCGCCAGGAAATCTCTCGGCAGCGGTTGAAATTCTGAAGAATTTTAATAAGCGGAACGCCAGCACTCTTCCTTTGTTGGGCGAGTTCTTTGGCCCACGGATAAGGATCGTGCCCACTCATCATGCAGTCAGCGAGCATATTGGTGAATTTAATATGCTGTTTTCGAAGCGTACTTTCAATCTCTTTTGAAGCGTTAAGCGAATAAATATAATATTCTTCTGTGGCTCTGCTTTGAAGCCAATCTTCCGCCATGTGATGTGAATGGTCTAGCATAAACGTATAGAGCTGTTTTTCGATCACCACTTATTGAACCTCCCCTTTTTTTAAAAATTTTCCGTGCAGAATGGCATGTTTCCGATCGTAAGCGCAACAATGGCTGTGATGAAACGGGTAAGCATCTACTGTATCGATTAAGTTGAAATCAGGGAAGTAGTGATGTTCGTTTGGATTCTTATACTGAAATTATTTTTCTATCCTACTAAATTCTTTGCTTAAGAAACAAAATCCTCTTTACCCAACCCAAATATTAATGCGGCTAACAATTGGATTGTTTGGTGGAGAATGGTTTGGTGGGGGGGGGGCGCGCGTGTGGAAGTTGGATATCAGCCGGCCGGGCCCCACCAAAAACCC